>NZ_JAGYGK010000020.1:0-139773 GCF_019947395.1 Pseudomonas sp. BF-R-26
GAGACAGACCCTCGTGGTGACGCCCGCCCCGCCCGTCGGCAAACCGAGTACGCCAGCGCGCAGCAACGCCATAGGCGATCAACGGGCCATCGACAACAAAGTGAAAAAGCAGGTCGCCGAGCAGCAAGACCAGTTAAAAGTATTCTGCGAACAGGCCCGAACGAACCTGGCTCAACTGCAGAATAATCCGCGACTACGAGAGGATGTCGACGGTGAGATGCGCCGCCTGACCGACCAACAACGTCAGGAGCGCATCACCGAAGCACAGAAACAGATTGCGAAAAACTGCATGTAGGAGCTGTCGAGTGAAACGAGGCTGCGATCTTTTGACGTTGCTTTTAAAAACAAAATCAAAAGATCGCTGCTCGTTTCACTCGGCAGCTCCTACGGCTCCTACAACGGATCGGAGTTAGCGAGAAGCGGTGATCAGCAGGTCGAACTCTTTGAGCAAGACCTGCAAATAGCGATCCTTGCCCTGGACGTTACGGGCGGCGAAGACCATTTCGGCCATCTCCTGGATCCCCGATGCGTTGGGCAGCGGCAGATCCTGTTCAAGGATGCTCTTCATCCGCGGCAGGAAAATCCATTGCAGCCATTGCTCGAAATCCAGCGTATCCACCGAAAATGGCTCGACGCTGGATAGCGCTTCAGCAGACGGCGCGACTTCGTCCCACCAGCCCTGAACGCGCAGTTCGCGTTCGATCAACAGCAACTGCTCGGCAATCTTCGGGAAGCGTGCATCCATCACAGCGAGACCTTGGCCTTCTGACGAGCCAACGCTGCACCGGCGGAGTCACCCTGCTTCTCACGAGCCTGAGCGATCAATCCCCACAAGCTGGCCTGAAGAGCCGGACGACCATTGGCGAACGTCAGACCACGACGAGCGAATTGCTCGGCCTGTGCCGCATCACCTTGAGCCATACGCACCTGGGCCAGGCGATACAGTACTTGCGGCTCACGCGGAGCGACACGCTGGGCGCGCTCGAGACTGGACGACGCGCCATTAAGGTCGCCGCTGGCCTGTTGCTGCTGGGCAGTGGTCAACAATGCCAGGACCGGACCGTCCAGTTGCTCATCGGCAGACAGGCCGCCGGAGTTCGCCGAAGGAATCCCGCTCGGCGTCGACGGCATGCTGTAGCTGCCCTGGTTGATCGGTGCCGATTGGACCGGCGAAGTATCGATCGGCCCCGGAGTGATCGGGCCTGGGGTAATCGGCGAAGTGCTGATCGGGGCCGAGGAAACCGCGCCACCACCCGGCACCATCACGACAACGCCAGTGTCACCTTGCGGGATTGCCTGAGTCTGGCCTTGCACAGGACGTTTTACTGTCGTCTGACGGTAACCGCCATTCGCCTGTATCCGTTCACTGTTCGAAACGGCGCTGCCGGAATCCACAACCGGAATCGAACCACGCTGTACGGTGGAGCAGCCGCTGAGCAAAGCCACGGCGGTCACTGCTGGAATCAACCACTTGTTCACTTGAAACCCTCTTTGCTTAATTCATCCAGCCCTTGACCCAATCCATCACCGATTCGCCGGAAGCAGGGCCTTCGCCACCGCAAGCGGGACCAGGAGGCGGTTCGCTGCCGCGAATATACGGCATCTGCACCGCGCCTGGGCAGCTGCCTTCAGAACCTTGCCCGGTGCGCGAATCGACCCAAGCCTGAACAATGTTGTCCGGCTGCGGCATGTCCAGCGGCAGCGGATCGGCCTTGCGCATGAAACTGGTCCAGACCTGCAACGCACCGGTGGCACCGGTGAATGGTGTCTTGCCGTTATCATCGCGCCCCAGCCAGACCACTGCCAGCAGATCCTGACTGAAACCGGCGAACCAGCTGTCCCGCGAATCGTTACTGGTACCGGTTTTACCGGCCAGGGTCAGGGTTTTCGGCAACACGTTATAAACCGAACTACCGGTGCCTTCACGCATGACTCGTTGCATGGCGCTCTGGATCAGGTAAATAGACGCCGGATCGAATTGCTGCTGAATCTGGAACGGATAACGCTTGAGCGGCTCGCCCTCGGCAGTCAGCACACTGCGAATCCCGCGCATCGGCGTATTGAATCCGCCGTTGGCCAGCGTCTGGTACATGGTCGCCACTTCGATCGGGGTCATACCGCCGGCACCGAGCAACATCGACGGGAACGCCGGGAATTCGCGACTCACTCCCAAGCGTGCCAGGGTCTTCAAGACATTCGGCACGCCCACCGCCAACCCGAGACGCGCGGTCGACAGGTTGTAGGAGTGTGCCAACCCTTGATAAAGGAACACCGTACCGTGGGAGCGGCGATCATAGTTCTGCGGTTTCCAGACCTGACCATCCGCGCCTTTGACCGAGAAGTAGTCGTCTGACAGCCAACTGGTCAGCGTGTACTGGCTCGGCTTCTCAAGGGCTGTCAGATAAACCGCCGGCTTGATCAACGAGCCGATCGGTCGTACCGCGTCCAGCGCACGGTTGAAACCGGCAAAACTCGCCTGACGGCTACCGATCATGGCCTGGACTTCGCCGGTTTCCGGGTTGGTTACGACCATGGCCGCTTCGACATCATCCGAGCCTTTGCGTCCGGCCAGGCGTTTAAAGGTGTCGTTGACCGACGCTTCGGCTTTCATCTGCAGAATCGGGTCGAAACTGGTGAAGATCCGCAGCCCCTCTTCGGTCAAGTCTTCGTCACGGTAGTCTTCGCGCAACTGACGTTTAACCAGGTCGAGGAAGCCCGGGAACGAGCTATCGGCCAACTTGCCGCGAGTGGTCACACCCAGTGGCATTTTCTTCGCTGCCTCAACCTGCTCGGCGGTGGCAACGCCTTGCTCCCCCAGAACATCGAGCACCAGATTGCGCCGCTCCAGCGCCCGCTCAGGGTTGCGACGCGGGTTGTAATAGGACGGCCCCTTGACCATGCCCACCAACAAAGCGACTTGATGCAGTTTCAGCTCGGACAATGGCTGCCCGAAGAAGAACTGGCTGGCAAGACCGAAACCGTGCACCGCGCGCTGACCATCCTGGCCGACGAACACTTCATTGAGGTAAGCCTCAAGAATTTCGCGCTTGTCGTAATGCAGCTCAAGCAACATCGCCATCATGGCTTCGGTGAGCTTACGGGTCAGGCTGCGTTCGCTGGTGAGGTAGAAATTCTTGACCAACTGTTGCGTCAGCGTACTGCCGCCCTGGGTCATCTTGCCGCCCGATGTGTTGACGTAGATGGCTCGGGCAATCGACTTCGGCGACACGCCCCAGTGGCTGTAGAAATCCCGGTCTTCTACGGCAACCAGGGTTTCGAGCAGATACGGCGGAACCTGATCGATCTTGATCAGGATGCGGTCTTCAAGGTTTTTCGGGTAAATCCCACCGATCAGCAGCGGTTCCAGTCGCACCACAGAAAGCTTCGAACCGTTGGTCGCCGAAAGCTCGGCCACGTAATCGCCGGAGAAGCGCACGCGCACAGGCTGAGCCGTCTCCATGCCTTCATAGAACTGGAAGCCGCGGGTATTCAGGTCGACGGTATTGCCATTGACCGCCGCCGCGCCGGGGCCGTTGCTGACGGCTTCGCGTCGGTAGCCCAAGGCATCGAGCTCGGTGAGGAAGTCTTCCTTGCTCAGCTTTTGCCCCGTGAACAGCTCAAGCGGGCGCGCGTACACCTTGGCCGGAATGGTCCAGCGCTTGCCGGAGAACTTCTCCTGGACCACAGCGTCGAGGTAAACCGCGAACCCGGCGAGCACCACAAGGCCGACCAGGCTGAGTTTAAGGGCCCAGCCCAGCCAGGGGCGCAAGCCCTTGGAAGGTGGTTTTTTGGGGGTGCGGGGGGATCGAGTACGAGTCATGGCGGCGGATTATACGCACTTTATTCATACTCAACAGAAGCCCGCTGAGGTTTGCGTCGGGCGGACTTGCGGCCATAATGACGGCCTTGAATTTTCCCCAGACTCTGAAGGATCGCCTGTGAGCCAGTCCCTGATCGCTGCCCTGCAAAACCCGGCCCTCTACCCGCATCCCGTAGAAGGGTTCCAGGTCATCGAGACCCATATTTCCTGGGTGCTGCTCACCGGGCCCTTTGCTTATAAAGTGAAGAAGCCAGTGAATTTCGGCTTCCTCGATTTCACCAGCCTCGAGGCTCGCGAGCATTTCTGCGCTGAAGAACTGCGTCTGAACCAACGCCTGACCCATGATTTGTATCTTGAAGTGTTGCCGATCACTGGCAGCGCCGAGGCGCCACAACTGGGTGGCGATGGCCCGGTTGTCGATTACGCCCTGAAAATGCGTCAGTTCCCACAAAGCCAATTGCTCAGCACCTTGCAAGCCAACGGCGAATTGACCACCACGCACATCGACGAGATGGCCGCGCAGATCGCTCAATTCCACCTCAGCGCGCCGAAAGTGCCTGCCGAACACGAAGCCGGCACGCCGGACAGCGTCATGGCGCCGGTACGGCAGAACTTCGAACAGATTCGTCCGTTCCTCAGCGACAAGGCCGATCTGCTGCAACTCGAGGCGCTGCAAGCCTGGGCCGAAAGCAGCTTCGAACGCCTCAAGCCGCTGTTCGCCCAGCGCAAGGCCGACGGTTTCATTCGTGAATGCCACGGTGACATTCACTTGGGCAACGCCACCGTGATCGACGGCAAAGTGGTGATCTTCGACTGCATCGAGTTCAACGAACCGTTCCGCTTCACCGACGTTTACGCCGACACCGGCTTCCTGGCGATGGACCTGGAAGACCGTGGCCTGAAGAGCCTGGCGCGCCGTTTCATCAGCCAATACCTGGAGCTGACCGGCGACTATCAGGGCCTGGAGCTGTTGAACTTCTATAAAGCCTACCGCGCACTGGTTCGCGCCAAGGTCAGCCTGTTCAGCATGCCCGCCGAGGCCGATCCGGTGCAGCGCGCCACTACTCTGCGTCAGTACCGCAACTACGCCAACCTGGCGGAAAGCTACAGCACCATTCCTTCGCGCTTCCTGGCGATTACCCACGGTGTTTCCGCCGTCGGCAAGAGTCACGTGGCCATGCGCCTGGTGGAAGCGCTGGGCGCCATTCGCCTGCGTTCCGATGTCGAGCGCAAGCGTATGTTCGGCGAGCAAACCGTACCGAACGATCCGCAGGCCGGTATCTATAGTGCTGACGCCAGCGCTGCCACCTACAGCCGTCTGCATGAAGTTGCCGGTGTTATTTTGCATGCCGGTTTCCCGGTAGTGGTCGATGCCACCTACCTCAAGCGCGACCAACGCGATGGCGCGGCAAAAATCGCCGAAGCCACGGGTGCACCGTTCCTGATCCTCGATTGCGACGCACCACAAGCGGTGATCGAGAGCTGGTTGAAGCAACGTCAGGCAGACAATAACGATCCGTCCGACGCCAACCTGACCGTTATCGCCGCCCAGCAAGCCAGCCGCGAGGCCCTGACGCCAGCAGAAATTCTGTGCAGCAAACGCGTCCAGACCAATGAAAGTGGCACGCTCGATACCGTCGTTGCGCAGATTCGCCAACGCCTGCCAGGCCTGTAAAAAACTATTTCAACCGTGAAGCCTTCACCGGCTTCACGGCTGTCAAATAGTGGCACTATACTGGCGTCATAAAACCATCAGGTGATGCGACATGAACCAGCCGAAACTTCTCGACACCCCGCTTTATGCCTTGCTGCACAAAGACGACATCACAGGCTTTAACAATGAACGCCCGAAAGATGGGCCTATCGACATGGTCGGTGGCGACTTCCGTGGTCTCGATCTGCGTGAACTGAACGCCGACGGCGTCGACTTCACCGATGCCTATTTCCGCTCTGCCGATTTGCGCGGCATCGACTTTCGCAACTCGTCCCTGGAAGGGGCGAGCCTGGCTCACGCGCAGATATCCGGCGCCTACTTCCCGCCAGAGCTGAGTGCCGATGAGATTCTGATGTCGATGAATTTCGGTACGCGACTGCGTTATCGCACCCGCTAAAAGCGACGTTTCTACCAGGTCCGGCGCCCCTGCTTTGCGCTGGACTCTGTACTTTTTTTCTATCCTGAAACTCAATCCCCCGCCCGTCTTCCGACTGCACTCGCAGCCTTTTCACGCCACTTCTTGAGCCCGTTTCTTAGAAGCTTTTGCGTCGAAACCGACCAAACAATCACGCTTTTCCTACTGATGGCTACACTGCTGAGAGGCTCGCCCACGCACCGTTCGGCTGTCGCAAGGAGGCTTGATGAATGATGAACTGCAACACCTGAAAAATCTTGGCAAGACGTCGGCGCAATGGCTGCATGCCGTGGGCATCCACAGTGCCTCGGACTTGCGTCGGCTGGGAGCTGTGGATGCTTATCGGGCCGTGCGCACGCGCGGTTTTCGGGCTTCCAAGGTGTTGTTGTATGCGATCGAAGGCGCATTGATGGATGTTCACTGGAACGACATTCCCGCCGAACGCAAGGAAGCCTTGAACAAACAGCTGGACGCTATCTCGTCACGCCACAAGATTTGAACGGGTAATTACGCTTACACACACAGCCTGAAGACTAATGATTGCAGGGCTTTCACCGAGGGAACCGGTGAGATCCACAGAAATTAAAAATCAGCGGTTGACTTGGTAATGAGAATCGCTATGATTATCACAACTGGTCGCGAGACTGGTCGATATTCTGAAAAGCCCTTGGTTCGGACTCTCAGATTATCTCCTCATCAGGCTAATCACGGTTATTTGACCCGGCTCTTGCCGGGTCTTTTTTTGCCTGTGGAAAACTCGCCAGGTTTTACTGCCCTGACTACTTGCCGAACTGTTTACGCATTTGCGCACAGTAATCCTGCGGTGGCGTGGCGGGCGTATACCAGACGTAATCGGCCATGGCCGGCGTGACCTCAGCGCCCTGCTCCGCCAGCAACAATACCGTTGGCGCTTCAGGTTCATCCAGATCCAGCACATGGATCGGCACCCCGACATCCTTGCGTGCGTGGTACGCGCCGGCAATCAGCAGTGAAGGCGTCGGTGCGGCCACTAATCGCCCGGCCATCCGCCGGTCACGTTGCTGCTGGACAGCCAGCATCGCGGGCATTTGCGATGTAGGCAGCAAGCCGCAGTGGGAATCGCTTATTTGTGCCAGCAACGTTTCCTTGACCATCGGGGCGTTGGAGCGCGAACCGCTCAATGTCGGCGGTTTGGCATAGACAGCACGGACTTCAAGCGTATCCAGATTAGCCGCCAGCAACGGGTACGGCTGAGTCAGGGCAAAACTAACGATCGGCCCGTACAGACTCCAGTCCCAACCCGATTGCCAGGCCAATGCATTGGGCAAGTCAGCAGGTAGCGGTGAAGCATGCCTGACGTGATCGACGCGCGCTTGCTGATCCGGCGTGAGCATTTCCAGCAGCAAACTGCCTTGGGGGCGCCGCTCACCCAGTGCCTGTAATAACCACAATTGCAGTTGATGGTGATCACGATTGTCATGCTGCTCGCCGACGATCAACCGCAAAGGCTTGGCTAACCGTGCAAGCAGTTCCTGCGCTGTCAGGGTTTGACCGCTGCGCAGGTCCCGGATCTCGCCGCTGACGGGTGGCGGCACCACCGGCACATGCTGACAGGCACTCAGTAACAGCACAGCCAGGATCACCATCACACGCATGTTCTCACCTCGACGAAATGCTCAGCGGGCGATGATCAGCGGATGCCCACGCTCCGGGTGCGGTTGCACCAGTACTTCCAGCCCGAACACGGCCTTGAGCGGTTCCGGGCGCAGCACCTGCTCCGGCGTATCCAGCGCCACGGGTCGCCCACCTTCGAGCAGTAACAGACGATCACAATAGCGTGCCGCCAGATTCAGATCATGCAGGATCACCAACACCGCGGCACCACGATCGGCGAACTCGCGCACCGCTTGCAGAGTAGTGTGTTGATGCAGCGGATCGAGCATCGATGTCGGTTCATCGAGCAACAACGTTTGCCCCGCCTCCCCCGGCCAAAGTTGCGCCAGCACCCGCGCCAAATGCACCCGCTGACGCTCGCCGCCGGACAACGCCAGATAGCTGCGTCCACTCAGGTGCAGCGCATCGGCCGCGTGCAGCGCGGCGGCGACGATTTCGTCATCCCGGACCCGGCCGCTTTGATAAGGCAGACGCCCCATGCCGACCACTTCTTCGACGCGAAAGGCAAAGTCCAGGGTCGACACCTGCGGCAACACCGCCAAACGCTGGGCTCGCTGCACCCCGGCCCAACGACTCAGCTCGCGCTCATCGAGCCAGACACTGCCATGGTCCGCATGCAATTCGCCGCACAGGGCGCCGAGCAATGTGCTTTTACCGGCACCGTTGGGGCCCAGCACGCCGAGGACTTCGCCCGGTTTGAGTTCAAGGGTGATGTCCGTGAGAACAATCTTTCGACCGCGCCGAATTTGCAGATTCTGCGTTCGCAACATCAGGCACGCCCTCTGAGCAGTAGATACAGAAAGAACGGTGCGCCGATGAAGGCTGTGACGATCCCGATCGGCAACTCGGCCGGCGCCAGGGCCAGTCGCGCCACCAGATCGGCAAACAATAAGAGACTGGCCCCCGCCAATACCGAGGCTGGCAATAGCACCCGATGATCGGGACCGGCCAGCAATCGGACCAGATGCGGCACCACCAGACCGACAAATCCGATCATCCCCGCTGCCGCGACCGCCGCGCCGACGCCCAGCGCCGTGCAGAACACCAGTTCGCGCTTGAGGCCTTCGACATCGATCCCCAGGTGACCTGCCTCCGACTCCCCCAGCAACAATGCATTCAAGGCCTTGGCCCGACGCGGCAACCACAGCGCCACACCAGTGCTCACCAGCAGCAACGGCCAAAGTCGCGAATAACTGGCGCCGTTAAGGCTGCCCAGGTTCCAGAAGGTCAAGGTGCGCAGGGTCGCGTCATCCGCCAGATAGGTGAATAGCCCTACCGCCGAACCGGCCAGGGCAGTCAATGCAATACCGGCCAGCAGCATAGTGGCGACGTTGGTCTGGCCATTGCGTCGCCCCAGTCGATAGACCAGCGCCGTTACACCCAGACCGCCGAGAAACGCGCACACCGACAACAGATAAGGCCCGAAGGATTCGGGCAGACCGCCGAACACCGAGCCGCCGACAATCGCGATGGCGGCGCCCAATGCCGCACCACTGGAGACCCCCACCAATCCCGGATCAGCCAGAGGGTTGCGAAACAAGCCCTGCATCGCCACGCCGGACAGCGCCAGCACGCCGCCCACGGCCAAGCCGAGCAAGGTTCGTGGCAAGCGAATCTGCCCGAGGATCAGTTCGGCCTGCTCCAACCCGTCGGGCGCGATGGGTAAACCAATCAGCCGCAACGCCGCGCGCAAGGTGTCGAACAACGGCAGACTCACCGGCCCCAACGCCAGCGACAACCAGATCGCCAGCAAACACAGCAGGCTCAGGCCAATGAATAATGCACGGGGTTTAACCAGAAAAGTCATTGGCCGGTCGTACCGGGATAGAACGCACAGAGCGCAGCAACGCGGGTACTCAGGCGCATAAACAGCTTCCTTTAAAGGTTTTCCCGGGCATCGAGAGGGCAGGCCAAGTATCCTCGGCATCCGGCAATCGCCCTGTGGGTGAGCGGCCATTTGATAATTGTTTGCATTTGAACGTCAAGCTCGGACATATCTGGTACGAGCTGCAGGACTTGAGGATAGACATGAAGCTTCTTTGCACAGGCGCCGAATTGGCTGACGCCAGCAGTCGCGGTTTCGACGTTGACGGTCAGAAGCTTCTGGCCGTGCGCCGGGGTGGCCGAGTGTACGTGTATGAAAATCGCTGCCCGCACCGAGGCGTCGGACTGGAATGGAAACCCGACCAGTTTCTCGACCCCAGCAACAGCCTGATCCAGTGCGCCACTCATGGCGCGCTGTTTCTGATCGAAGACGGCGAATGCGTCGCCGGGCCTTGCGCCGGGCAATCCCTGACCACCATCCCCTGCCACGAAGACGAGCAAGGGATCTGGGTCACACTCTAACCGTTTAACAGCACTTCCAGACGCCGATCGACCACCATCTCTTCATGAGTCAAGTGCACGCCATACGCCAGCACTTCGACCCCACACGCCACCGCTTCGCGTAACGCCGCCGCGTAGGCCGAATCGATTTCTTCAGCAGGACGCACGGAGTCGATGCCGGTCAGGTTCACGCAATACAGCTGCACGGCACGAATCCCGTCCCGGGCCAAATGCGCCAACTCACGCAAATGCTTGGCCCCGCGCTGGGTCACCGCATCGGGAAACGCCGCCACCAACGAGCCATCGAAGCCCAGGGTGACGCTTTTGACTTCCACATAGGCTGGCCCGCTCGGGTAATCGAGACGGAAATCGATGCGACTGCTTTCCTGACCGTAGGCCACTTCGCGCTTCAATTCGGTAAAGCCGTTCAGCTCGGTGATGACATTGGCCCGCAACGCCTCCTCAATCAAACCGTTGGCGCGCCCGGTGTTTACGCAGAACAGCCGCCCCTGCGGGGTTTCGCCGACTTCCCAGGTGCCGGGCAGCTTACGCTTGGGGTCGTTGGAACGGCTGAACCAGGCCTGCCCGCCTTCGACTTGGCAATTGAGCATCGAACCAGTGTTAGGGCAGTGAATGGTCAGCAACTCGCCGCTAACGGTTTCGATATCAGCGAGAAAACGTTTGTAGCGACGAATCAAGCGACCTTCTTCGAGGGGAGGATGAAAACGCATCAGCCTTGCCAGCTCCGTAAACCACGAGCGATCCGCTCAACCGCTTCCTGCAAGCGTGGAAGACTTTGGGTGTAGGCAAACCGCACATGATGCCCGGCCTGATAACGCCCGAAGTCCAGGCCTGGGGTGATCGCAACGTGCTCGGTTTCGAGGAAATGTCGGCAAAACGCGAAGGCATCGCCGCCGAACTTGCTGATATCGGCGTACAAGTAGAACGCACCTTCCGGCTCTACAGCGATACCGAAACCCAACTCCCTCAAGGCTGGCAGCAGGAAATCACGACGTCGGCCGAACTCGGCGCGGCGCTCCTCGAAAATTTGGATGGTGGCGGGTTCGAAGCAAGCCAATGCGGCGTGCTGGGCCATGCTCGGCGCGCTGATGTAGAGGTTCTGGGCGAGTTTCTCCAACTCACCGACCGCGGCTTCTGGCGCTACCAGCCAACCGAGGCGCCAGCCGGTCATGCCGAAATACTTGGAAAAACTATTGAGGACGAAGGCGCTGTCATCGACTTCCAGCACGCTGGCCGCATCCGTGCCGTAAGTCAGGCCATGGTAGATCTCGTCGACCACCAAATGGCCGTGGCGGGCCTTGATCGCTGCAGAGAGCCCGGCCAACTCGTCGCGGGACAGGATGGTCCCGGTCGGGTTGGCCGGCGATGCCACCAGGGCACCGACGCTGTCGTGATCCCAGTGGCGCGCGACCAGGTCAGGGGTCAGCTGATAACGCACGTCCGGGCCGACCGGCACCAGTTGCGCCGCGCCTTCCACCAACCGCAGGAAGTGCCGGTTGCACGGGTAACCCGGGTCTGCCAGCAGCCAATGCTTGCCTGGGTCCACCAGCAAGGCGCTGGCCAACAGCAACGCGCCTGAACCGCCGGGCGTGATAAGAATTCGTTGCGGATCGATGTTCAGCCCGTAACGCTGCTGATAAAACCCCGAAATGGCCTCGCGCAGCTCGGGAATGCCGCGGGCGGCGGTATAACGAGTCTTCCCCGCCGTCAGCGCGGCCTGGCCGGCCTGGATGATCGGCTCGGCAGTGGTGAAGTCCGGCTCGCCGATTTCCAGGTGGATCACGTCGTGGCCGGCTGCTTGCAGCTCGTTGGCCCGGGCCAGCAGGGCCATGACGTGAAACGGTTCGATAGCGCGACTGCGCGCACTGTAGGACAGAGCCATTAGCCTTCCTTACAACGGGGAAAAGAATCGATTCTACCCAAGCGCAGGAACGAGCGAGAACCTAAAGCGGTCAGAGCCCATATAACGCTGGTCTCAAACGGTTCAAGCGTATGCTCCAGGTTTGACTAAAATCAATAATTGATCAGGTCTCCAGAGCCACCAGGCAAGGCTTTGCAATCTTTTGCAAGGCCCACGGGCCGCGGGCTCGACATCCGGGAGTAGCGCGGCCCGATTTGATCTGGTAAGTTCGCCCGCTTGCAGCCGCAGGGCCGGCAGGTGTCGGTGATGGAGCAATCCTGCGCAATGGATTACAAGAGTAGAGGCGGTCCATTTCATGCCCACCCAAGCAAAGCAACAGCAGAACCAGTCGATCAGCGGCTTCGAACCCTACAAAGAAGTGAAGGGCGAAGAGTACATGGGCAAGCCCATGCGCGCTCACTTCACCAAGATCCTGAACAAGTGGAAACAGGACTTGATGCAGGAAGTCGACCGTACTGTTGATCACATGAAAGACGAAGCGGCCAACTTCCCTGACCCGGCAGATCGTGCCAGCCAGGAAGAGGAATTCAGCCTCGAATTGCGCGCCCGCGACCGTGAGCGCAAGTTGATCAAGAAAATCGACAAAACCCTGCAATTGATCGAAGACGAAGAATACGGCTGGTGCGAGTCCTGCGGCGTCGAAATCGGCGTCAAGCGACTGGAAGCCCGTCCTACCGCCGACATGTGCGTTGACTGCAAGACCTTGGCGGAAATCAAGGAAAAGCAAGTCGGCAAGTAATCTTTGCGACTTGAACGAAGAACGGAGCGTGCGAACGCTCCGTTTTTTGTTTCTGAATTTCGCCTCGGCAGAAAACCTGTGGGAGCGAGCCTGCTCGCGAATGCGGTGTGTCAGGCAACACTAATGTCGGAGCTGATGGCCCCTTCGCGAGCAGGCTCGCTCCCACAGGGACTTGCGCACGACCAGAGAAAGTAACATTCGTCCATGACTGCCACGACTTCCCCTCGCTACATCGGGCGTTTCGCTCCCACACCCAGCGGGCATCTGCATTTCGGTTCACTGGTCGCAGCGTTGGCCTCGTACCTCGACGCCCGTTCGGTCGGCGGCCGTTGGCTGGTGCGCATGGAGGATCTAGATCCGCCACGGGAAGAGCCCGGCGCTCAAGCGGCGATTCTCAAGGCACTGGAAAGCTACGGTTTCGAGTGGGATGGCGACATGGTCCGACAGAGTGAGCGGCACGCGGCCTACGACGAAGTCATCAATCGCCTGTTCAATCAGGGCCTGGCCTACGCTTGTACCTGTTCGCGCAAACAATTGGAGCCGTATCACGGCATCTATCCCGGGTTCTGCCGCAACGCGGGGCACGGCACCGAAAACGCAGCGATCCGCCTGCGTGTACCGGAGCTGGAATACCACTTCATCGACCGGGTGCAGGGCGAATTCCGTCAACACTTGGGTCGAGAGGTTGGTGATTTCGTGATCCGCCGTCGCGACGGGCTCTACGCCTATCAATTGGCGGTGGTGCTGGACGACGCCTGGCAAGGCATCACCGATATCGTGCGCGGAGCCGATTTGCTGGATTCCACGCCACGCCAGCTCTATCTGCAAGAACTGCTGGGCCTGCCGCAACCGCGTTACCTGCACATCCCGCTGATTACCCAGCCGGACGGCCACAAACTCGGAAAATCCTATCGCTCGCCGCCGCTGACCGAAGATCAGGCCACGCCGCTGTTACTGCGCGCATTGCGGGCGCTGGGGCACAAGCCTGTAACCGAACTGAATGACGCCACGCCACGAGAAGTGCTGAACTGGGGAATTGTCCACTGGGATGCATCGCTGATCCCGCGCACACTGACGTTGCGTGAAGCGCAACTGCAGTGATGCCACTTGCAGTGGCGCGCCCATCCGTTACCATCGCCGCACGTTTTCGGGCACGCGCATAAAAAAAGAGAGGCCGGGATGTACATCTATCGCTTGGTCCTGCTCCTGGTAGTGGGGATTTATCTGTTCTCCCCGGCCATCATGGATTGGTGGATCGACGCCACGGGCGCCTGGTATCGCCCTTATTTGCTCTGGCTGATTCTGATTGTCGTGACCTTCATTCTGCAGAGCCAAAAAGATGCCGATGAGCTTTAGCCTGACCCAGATGATCCTGATCAGCGCCGCGTACCTGGCGGTGCTGTTCGGCGTGGCCTGGATCAGCGAACGGGGCATGATCCCCCGGGCGATCATTCGCCACCCGCTGACGTACACCCTGTCGCTGGGCGTTTACGCCAGTGCCTGGGCGTTTTACGGCACGGTGGGCCTCGCTTATCAGTACGGCTACGGTTTTCTGTCCAGCTACCTCGGGGTTTCCGGGGCCTTTCTGCTGGCACCGGTGCTTTTGTACCCGATCCTGAAAATCACCCGCACGTATCAACTCTCGTCCCTGGCCGACTTGTTCGCGTTTCGTTTCCGCAGCACTTGGGCCGGCGCACTGACGACAATTTTCATGCTGATCGGCGTGTTGCCGTTGCTGGCGTTGCAGATTCAGGCAGTGGCCGACTCCATCAGCATCCTCACCCGCGAGCCGGTGCAGCATCGCGTGGCCTTGAGCTTCTGCGCGCTGATTACGCTGTTCACGATTTTCTTCGGCTCACGCCACATCGCTACCCGCGAGAAACATGAAGGCCTGGTGTTTGCGATTGCCTTCGAGTCTGTGATCAAACTGATCGCGATTGGCGGCGTCGGTCTGTATGCGCTGTATGGCGTGTTCGACGGCCCGCAGCAGCTGGAGCTGTGGCTGCTGCAAAACCAGACCGCCCTCGCCGCCCTGCACACGCCATTGCAGGAAGGCCCGTGGCGCACGCTGCTGCTGGTGTTCTTCGCCTCGGCGATTGTGATGCCGCACATGTACCACATGACCTTTACCGAAAACCTCAACCCGCGCTCGCTGGTCAGTGCGAGCTGGGGTCTGCCGCTGTTTCTGCTGTTGATGAGCCTCGCGGTACCGCTGATTCTCTGGGCCGGGCTGAAACTCGGCGCCACGACCAATCCGGAATATTTCACCCTGGGCATCGGCATCGCCGCCAACAACAAAGCCTTGGCACTATTGGCCTATGTCGGCGGATTGTCGGCAGCCAGCGGCCTGATCATCGTCACCACGCTGGCGCTGTCCGGGATGGCGCTGAACCATCTGGTGCTGCCGCTCTATCAGCCGCCGGCCGAAGGCAATATCTACCGTTGGCTGAAGTGGACCCGCCGGGCGCTGATCGTCGCGATCATCATGGCCGGTTACGGTTTCTACCTGATGCTGGGCGCCGAGCAAGACCTGGCCAACCTAGGCATCGTCGCCTTCGTCGCCACATTGCAGTTCCTGCCGGGGGTGTTGTCGGTACTGTACTGGCCGACCGCCAACCGTCGCGGCTTCATCGCAGGCCTACTGGCGGGGATTCTGGTGTGGCTGGTGACCATGCTGCTGCCGCTGGTCGGCAATCTGCAAGGTTTCTACATTCCGCTGCTGAACATGATTTACGTGCTGGACGACACCAGCTGGCACATGGCCGCAATCGCCTCACTGGCCGCCAACGTACTGATGTTCACGCTGATCTCGTTGTTCACCAACGCCAGCCCCGAAGAGGCCAGCGCCGCCGAAGCCTGCGCGGTGGACAACGTTCGCCGCCCGCAACGCCGCGAACTGCATGCCGCCTCGCCTCAGGAATTTGCCACGCAACTGGCCAAGCCGCTGGGCGCCAAGGCAGCGCAGAAAGAAGTCGAGCAGGCGCTGCGTGACCTCTATCTGCCGTTCGATGAACGCCGGCCATACGCCTTGCGCCGTCTGCGTGACCGTATCGAAGCCAACCTCTCCGGCCTGATGGGGCCGAGCGTGGCGCAAGACATGGTCGAAACCTTCCTGCCCTACAAGGCTGGCGGCGAAAACTACGTCACCGAAGATATCCACTTCATCGAAAGCCGCCTTGAGGACTACCACTCGCGCCTCACCGGCCTTGCCGCCGAACTCGATGCCCTGCGCCGCTACCACCGCCAGACCTTGCAGGAATTGCCGATGGGCGTGTGCTCGCTGGCCAAGGATCAGGAAATCCTCATGTGGAACAAAGCCATGGAGGAACTGACCGGGATTGCCGCGCAGCGTGTGGTCGGTTCGCGCCTGAGCACCATTGGCGATCCGTGGAGAGACCTGCTGCAAGGTTTCATCAATCTGCCGGACGAGCATTTGCACAAACAGCACCTGGCCCTCGACGGTCAGACGCGCTGGCTGAACCTGCACAAAGCGGCGATCGATGAACCGCTGGCGCCGGGTAACAGCGGCCTGGTGTTGCTGGTGGAAGATTTGACCGAAACCCAGATGCTCGAAGACAAACTGGTGCACTCCGAGCGCCTTGCCAGCATCGGTCGACTGGCGGCCGGCGTGGCCCATGAAATCGGCAACCCGATCACCGGCATTGCCTGCCTCGCGCAAAACTTGCGCGAAGAGCGTGAAGAAGACGCCGAACTCACGGAAATCAGTGGGCAGATCCTCGAGCAGACCAAACGCGTGTCACGCATTGTTCAGTCGCTGATGAGCTTCGCCCATGCCGGCAGTTATCAGCACACTGACGAGCCCGTCTGTCTGGCGGAAGTGGCCCAGGATGCCATCGGCCTGCTGGCCTTGAACCGGCGCAATTTCGAAGTACAGTTCTATAATCTGTGCGATCCCGACCACTGGGTCGAAGGCGACCCGCAGCGGCTCGCCCAGGTATTGATCAACCTGCTCTCAAACGCCCGCGACGCCTCGCCTCCGGGCAGTGCGGTACGAGTCAAAAGCGAAGCCGGCGAACACACGGTCGATCTGATCGTCGAAGACGAAGGCAGCGGTATTCCCTCGAGCATCATGGACCGATTGTTCGAACCCTTCTTCACCACCAAGGATCCTGGCGAAGGCACCGGTCTGGGCCTTGCACTGGTCTATTCCATCGTTGAAGAGCATTATGGACAAATCACCATCGACAGCCCGGCTGATGTTCAAAGCCAACGCGGCACCCGTATCCGGGTAACTTTGCCGCGTCATGTCGAAGCGACGTCCGCTGTGAACTGAGACCGTCGAGAGTATCGAATCAATGCCGCACATTTTGATCGTCGAAGACGAAACAATTATCCGCTCCGCCTTGCGCCGTCTGCTGGAACGTAACCAGTACCAGGTCAGCGAAGCCGGATCCGTGCAGGAAGCACAAGAGCGTTTCAGCATTCCCACGTTTGACCTGATCGTCAGCGACCTGCGTCTGCCGGGCGCCCCCGGTACCGAGTTGATCAAACTTGGCCAGGGCACTCCGGTGCTGATCATGACCAGTTACGCCAGCCTGCGTTCGGCCGTCGACTCCATGAAGATGGGCGCGGTGGATTACATCGCCAAGCCTTTCGATCACGACGAAATGCTCCAGGCCGTCGCGCGAATCCTGCGTGACCGGCAATCGGCGCAAGCCAGCGGTGAACCGGTCGTCGGCAAAACGACCAATGGCGCCGCGAAAAACGGTGTCGACAACAGCAACGGCGAAATCGGCATTATCGGCTCGTGTCCGCCGATGCAGGACCTGTACAGCAAGATCCGTAAAGTCGCGCCAACCGATTCCAACGTCCTGATCCAGGGTGAATCCGGTACCGGTAAAGAACTGGTAGCACGCGCCCTGCATAATCTGTCCAAACGCGCCAAGGCGCCGATGATCTCGGTGAACTGCGCGGCCATTCCGGAAAGCCTGATCGAGTCCGAGCTATTCGGCCACGAAAAAGGCGCGTTTACCGGCGCCAGTGCCGGGCGTGCCGGGTTGGTGGAAGCGGCGGACGGCGGCACCTTGTTCCTCGATGAAATCGGTGAGCTGCCACTGGAAGCTCAGGCCCGCCTGCTGCGCGTGTTGCAGGAAGGGGAAATCCGTCGGGTCGGTTCGGTCCAGTCGCAGAAGGTTGATGTACGCCTGATCGCCGCGACTCACCGGGACCTCAAGAGCCTGGCGAAGATTGGCCAGTTCCGTGAAGACTTGTATTACCGTCTTCACGTGATCGCCTTGAAGCTGCCGGCCCTTCGCGAGCGCGGCGCGGACGTCAATGAAATTGCCACTGCATTCCTCGCGCGGCAGAGCGCACGGGTCAACCGTACCGATCTGAAATTCGCCCTGGATGCCGAACAGGCGATTCGGCATTACTCTTGGCCGGGTAACGTTCGCGAACTGGAAAACGCGGTCGAGCGCGCGGTGATCCTGTGCGAAAGCCCGGAGATTTCCGCCGAGCTGCTGGGCATCGACATCGAACTGAGCGATCTGGACGACGACGACTTCATTGGCCTCGCGCCCCAACAGGGCAACGGCGCCGGTAACACCAGCCACGAACCGACCGAAGATTTGTCCCTGGAAGACTACTTCCAGCATTTCGTTCTCGAGCATCAAGATCACATGACCGAAACCGAACTGGCCCGCAAACTCGGGGTCAGCCGCAAATGCCTGTGGGAACGCCGTCAGCGCCTGGGCATTCCGCGACGCAAGACCGGGGTGGCCAGCGAGAGCTGAACCGCACCTGTCCGATGTGCGGGTAACACATGACATTGTGAAAAAACTGTTACCTCAGCTTTTTCGCGTAACAGAAGCCGGGGCTTACGGTAACGAAGCCCCGGTTTTTTTTGGCCTCGAAAAACACCATCAACCCGCCTAACCCCTTGCTTTACTGGGCTTCACAAAAGTTGGCACGCACCCTGCTATATGTTTGGTACAAGAACAATAACAAGCAATGTACAAGACAATAAAAATAAGACGAATCGACTCACGCACAATAAAAACAAGACGGCGAGAGGCGTAGCTAACTGATTCTTTTGGAGAGGCGTTGCATTTGGGGCTTGCCCCACGACCAGGCCGAGAATAATAAAAAGCTGTCTCAAGACAGTGCCTGAACTGGTTGGATCGAACGATCACAGCAACACAGCGACCAAAGCAATCCGTTTGCTCTTGGCTCCCGATTGGGAGGGTCATGAAGGAAAACTTCATGGCGAGGGCGCTCAACAAAAACAAGAAGCCCGAAACCAATAATAAAAATAGAGCATGCAACTACTTCTTGGGGAGCTTCGGCTCCCCTTGTGGTTTCTGGTGTTTGCCCTGCTATTCGACATCCCTCTTCAAGCGCTTGCGCAGCTTCCTACACCATCCCCCGACTAAATGCTAGAATCCCGGCCCATCATGCGGTCATTCTTCGTTATGGCCGAACATTCCTTCAAACAGTGCATCCCATGCTGAAGAAGTTGTTCCAGTCATTCCGTTCTCCCAAGCGTCATACGCAACACATTCGCAGTACGCCTGAAGTGCTCAACAGCGGCCAACATTCGCTGCAAAAGGCACAGTTCAGCCGTTACGCGGTGAATATCGTCGAACGCCTGCAGAACGCCGGTTACCAGGCTTACCTGGTCGGCGGCTGCGTGCGTGACATGCTGCTCGGCATCACGCCGAAAGATTTCGACGTCGCCACCAGCGCCACGCCTGAACAGGTACGCGCCGAATTCCGCAACGCGCGGATCATCGGTCGGCGTTTCAAGCTGGTGCATATCCACTTTGGCCGCGAAATCATTGAAGTCGCGACCTTCCGCGCCAATCACCCGCAAAACGACGAGGACGAAGACAGCAACCAATCGTCTCGTAACGAAAGCGGGCGCATTCTGCGCGACAACGTCTACGGCACCCTGGAAGAAGACGCGCAACGCCGCGACTTCACCATCAACGCCTTGTATTACGATCCGGTCAGCGAGCGCATTCTCGACTACGCCAACGGCGTACACGACATCCGCAATCATCTGATCCGCCTGATCGGTGATCCGAAGCAACGCTACCAGGAAGACCCGGTGCGGATGCTGCGGGCCGTGCGTTTCGCCGCCAAGCTGAATTTCGGCATCGAAAAACACAGCGCCACGCCGATCCGCGAACTGGCGCCATTGCTGCGCGAGATCCCGTCGGCTCGTCTGTTCGAAGAAGTGCTCAAGTTGTTCCTCTCCGGCTATGCCGCGGACACCTTCGAAATGCTGGTCGACCTGCAGTTGTTCGATCCGCTGTTCCCGGCCAGTGCGGCAGCGTTGGAGTACAACCCGACCTACACGCACACGCTGATCAGTGAAGCGCTGATCAACACGGACCTGCGAATCAAGCAGAACAAACCGGTTACCCCGGCGTTCCTGTTTGCCGCCCTGCTCTGGCCTGCCCTGCCGGCCCGTGTGTTGCGCCTGCAAGAACGCGGCATGCCGCCGATTCCGGCGATGCAGGAAGCCGCTCACGAGTTGATCGCCGAACAGTGCCAGCGCATCGCCATTCCGAAACGCTTCACCATGCCGATACGCGAGATCTGGGACATGCAGGAGCGTCTGCCACGGCGCAGCGGCAAACGCGCCGACCTGTTGCTGGACAACCCGCGGTTCCGCGCCGGTTACGACTTCCTGCTGCTGCGTGAAAGCGCCGGTGAGCAGACCGATGGCCTGGGCGAATGGTGGACCGACTATCAGGACGCCAACGACAGCGAACGCCGGGACATGATCCGCGACCTCAGCGGCAAGGACGACGGTACTGGCGCTCCACGCAAACGTCGCCGCAGCGGCGGTGCCAAGCGCAAGCGCGCTGCCGGCGCACCGAGCGCTACAGGCGAATAAGCCATGGAACGCATCTACATCGGCATGGGCAGCAATCTGGCTGACCCCACCGAACAGTTGCGCAGCGCTATCGCAGCGCTGGCGCAATTGCCGCAAACCAAACTGGTCGGGGTTTCCGGGTTTTATCAAAGCGACTCGCTGCTGCCCGGCCAACCGCGTTACACCAACGCGGTCGCTGCGCTCGACAGCAGCCTCGCGCCACTGGACCTGCTGGATGCGCTGCAAGCCATCGAGAATGGCCAAGGCCGCGAGCGCCTTGAACGCTGGGGCCCGCGCACGCTGGATCTGGACATCGTGCTGTTCGGCGATCGACTGATCGACGAACCTCGCCTCAAAGTCCCCCACTATCACCTGCAGGAACGGGCCTTTGTGCTCTATCCGCTGGCCGAGCTGGCACCGGCGGATCTGCGCCTGGCCGATGGCCGCACCCTCACAGCATTGCTCGCTGCCTGCCCGTTCGTCGGGTTGGAACGCCTCTCTCCGAATTGACAAAACTCCCTGTGGGAGCGGGCTTGCCCGCGATGGCGGACTATTAGTCAACATTGATGTTGAATGTAAAGTCGCTATCGCGGGCAAGCCCGCTCCCACAATGGTTTCTGTCGTATCTGCTGAATCGCATCAGTAACGCCGGTAACACCCCACACGTAACAATGCGGTAACACATGCAATTGACTTCCCGGGTTCTCCTCACGACTATAGGCGTCCCGCTGCCGCCAACGCGGCGCCAAAGGGCGCAATCCAGGCCTTACAAGCACCACGAAAGAAGGTGCGCCTGTATAAATGACGAATCACGCGCGTTACTCGCAGTAGTTTCCATAGCGCCTGTAATGAGGATTTTTTTCATGCCAGCCATCACCCTGACCACGCTCCAGAGCCTCAAGCAGAAAGGTGAAAAGATCACCATGCTGACCTGCTATGACGCGACCTTCGCCCATGCCTGCAATGAGGCCGGGGTTGAAGTGCTGCTGGTGGGCGACTCCCTCGGCATGGTCTTGCAAGGTCACGACAGCACTCTGCCGGTGACCACCGCTGAAATGGCCTACCACGTGGCAGCCGTCAAACGTGGCAACGCCGATGCCCTGATCCTCGCCGACCTGCCCTTCATGGCCTACGCCACCATTGAACAAACCATGACCAACAGCGCCCTGTTGATGCAGGCCGGTGCGCACATGGTCAAGGTTGAAGGGGCATTGTGGCTCGCGGACTCGATCCGTCTGCTGGCCGAACGTGGCATCCCGGTGTGCGCGCACATGGGGCTGACACCGCAATCGGTCAACATCCTCGGCGGCTATAAAGTCCAAGGCCGCAACGAGAACCAGGCGCGGCAAATGCGTGCCGACGCCATCTCCCTGGAACAGGCCGGCGCGGCCATGCTGCTGCTCGAATGCGTGCCTAGCGAACTCGCCGAAGAAATCACCCAGGCGGTGAAGATCCCGGTGATCGGCATCGGCGCCGGCAGCGGCACTGACGGCCAGGTACTGGTCCTGCACGACATGCTTGGCTTGTCCATTACCGGCCGCGTACCAAAATTCGTGAAGAACTTCATGACTGGCCAAACCAGCATTCAAGCCGCCTTGAGCGCTTACGTCACTGAAGTCAAAGCGGCGACTTTCCCTGGCATCGAACACGGATTCTCTGCATGAACACCGTAAAAACCGTACGCGAACTGCGGGCCGCCGTGGCCCGTGCCCGTAGCGAAGGCAAGCGCATCGGCTTCGTGCCAACCATGGGCAACCTGCACAGCGGGCATATCGCGCTGATTACCAAAGCCACCCAACGGGTGGATTTCGTGGTCGCGAGCATTTTCGTCAACCCGCTGCAGTTCGGCGCCGGCGAAGACCTCGACAAGTACCCGCGGACCCTGGCCGCCGATCAGGAGAAACTGCTCCAGGCCGGTTGCCATCTGCTGTTCGCACCAACCGTCGAAGAAATGTACCCCGACGGCATGGCCGGCCAGACCCGCGTCAGCGTTCCGCAACTGTCCGAAGGCCTGTGCGGCGCCAGCCGTCCGGGGCATTTCGAAGGCGTGGCGACCGTAGTCAGCAAGCTGTTCAACATGGTTCAGCCGGACTTGGCGATCTTCGGCCAGAAAGACTTCCAGCAACTCGCGGTGATTCGCGCCCTGGTGCATGACCTGAACATGCCGATCCAGATCATCGGTGAACCCACCGTGCGTGCCGCCGACGGTCTGGCGCTGTCGTCGCGCAATGGTTTCCTCAGCGAAGAACAGCGTGCCGTAGCGCCAGTGGTCTATCGCACCCTGACCCAAATTGCCGATGCAATCAAACAGGGTGAGCGGGATTACCCGACGTTGATCAACGAGCAGATCAAGCAGCTTGAAGCCGCGGGCCTGCGTACGGATTATCTGGAAATTCGCCATGCGCTGACCTTGCGTCCGGCAACGGCGGAAGATCGGGATCTGGTGATTCTGGTGGCGGCGTTCCTGGGCACGACGCGGTTGATCGACAACCTGCATCTGAACCTCGACGCGCCCGCATAAACACCACCAAACCCTGTGGGAGCGGGCTTGCCCGCGATAGCGATTTAGCAGTCGACATAGATGCTGACTGTTAGTACGCCATCGCGGGCAAGCCCGCTCCCACATTGGTCCTGCGTCAAATTCCACATCGTATTGCCGCCCTTCATGCCTTCGGGCAAACTGCCCGCCGTTCGATTCCGACCTGGGGAAACACTCATGCACGCCATCATGCTCAAGGCCAAGCTGCATCGCGCCGAAGTCACCCACGCTGTACTCGATTACGAAGGCTCTTGCGCCATCGACGGCGAATGGCTGGACCTGTCCGGCATCCGTGAGTACGAACAGATCCAGATCTATAACATCGACAACGGCGAACGCTTCACCACCTACGCGATTCGTGGCGAAGAAGGTTCGCGCATGATTTCGGTCAACGGTGCCGCGGCGCACAAGGCCAAGGTCGGCGACCGCGTGATCATCTGCGCTTACGCCCATTACAGCGAAGCCGAACTGCTCAACTTCAAGCCGCGCATGCTCTACATGGCACCGGGTAACGAGTTGAGCCACACCAGTAATGCCATTCCGGTTCAGGTCGCCTGATCGAGCCCCTCCCCCTGTCAGCCTTCCGTTTGTCGGCCGCTCCCTGTTTAAATGTTAAAAAAGTACCGGGAGCAGGTCAGACAAAGTCAAGACAGATTGCAGCGCGAGGTTTACTGTATTCGCCCTGCGCCATGAAATCGTGTCGACGCAGTTGACCGGACGCCCAACCGCAGCGCTCCGGGATTTTAGTGTTCAAAAGGCCGTTCAAGTAAAAAGGAAAACCGCAGCGATGGCGTATTACCGCACTCCTCACGACGTTACCGCTCTGCCCGCCTGGCAAGCGCTGAATGACCACCGCCAAGCCATGCAGGATTTCAGCATGCGCGAAGCCTTTAATGCCGATCCGCAGCGCTTTACTCAATTCACCCTTAGCAGCTGCGGCCTGTTTCTCGACTACTCGAAAAACCTGATCAACGCCGAGACCCGCAACCTGCTGGTGGGCCTGGCCAACGAAGTCGATCTCCAGGGCGCGATCAAAGCGCTGTTCGATGGCGAAATCGTCAACTCTTCCGAAGGCCGCCCCGCGCTGCACACCGCACTGCGCCGCCCGGTGGGCGACAAGCTGTCGGTCAACGGCGTCAACGTGATGCCCGATGTGCACAAGGTGCTGAACCAGATCACCGACCTCGTGGGCCGCATCCACGATGGGTTGTGGCGCGGTTACACCGAGAAGCCGATCACTGACGTGGTCAACATCGGCATCGGTGGCTCGTTCCTCGGCCCTGAGTTGGTGTCCGAAGCGCTGCTGTCCTACGCCCAGAAAGGCGTGCGCTGCCATTACCTGGCGAACATCGACGGCAGTGAATTCCACGAACTGACCATGAAGCTGCGCGCCGAGACCACGCTGTTCATCGTCTCGTCGAAATCCTTCAACACCCTCGAAACCCTGAAAAATGCCCAGGCCGCACGTGCCTGGTACCTGGCTCAAGGTGGTTCGGAAGCCGAGCTGTACCGTCACTTCATCGCCGTTTCCAGCAACAATGCTGCGGCGGTAGCGTTCGGTATTCGCGAAGAAAACATCTTCCCGATGTGGGACTGGGTTGGCGGGCGTTACTCGCTGTGGTCGGCCATCGGTTTGCCGATTGCATTGGCCATTGGCATGTCGAACTTCAAGGAGCTGCTGTCCGGTGCCTACACCATGGACCAGCACTTCCAGAGCGCGCCATTCGAACAGAACATGCCGGTGCTGCTGGCGTTGCTCGGCGTCTGGTACGGCAACTTCTGGGGCGCGCAAAGCCACGCGATCCTGCCGTACGACCACTACCTGCGCAACATCACCAAACACTTGCAACAGCTGGACATGGAATCCAACGGCAAGAGCGTGCGCCAGGACGGCACGCCAGTGTCCACCGATACCGGCCCGGTGATCTGGGGCGGCGTCGGTTGCAACGGTCAGCACGCTTACCACCAGTTGCTGCACCAAGGCACCCAGCTGATTCCGGCTGACTTTATCGTGCCAATCGTCAGCTTCAACCCGGTGTCCGACCACCACCAGTGGCTGTACGCCAACTGCCTGTCGCAAAGCCAGGCGCTGATGCTGGGCAAGACCCGCGCCGAGGCCGAAGCCGAGCTGCGTGACAAGGGCATGAGCGAGGACGAAGTGCAGAAGCTGGCGGCACACAAGGTGATCCCGGGCAACCGTCCGAGCAACACCCTGGTGGTCGAACGCATCAGCCCGCGTCGTCTTGGCGCACTGGTGGCGCTGTACGAACACAAAGTCTTCGTGCAAAGCGTGGTCTGGGGCATCAACGCTTTCGACCAGTGGGGTGTGGAGCTGGGCAAGGAACTGGGCAAAGGCGTCTACAACCGCCTGGTCGGCAGCGAAGAAAGCCCGGCCGACGATGCCTCCACCCAAGGCTTGATCAACTACTTCCGCGGTCGTCACCGCGGGTGATAGGCTGAAGGGGCGGTTGACCCGCCCCTTCAACTTGCAGCACCGACAGTTCCACGGCACCGGGTTTACTGCAAAATCGGTGGCGTGCGCTATCACTGTAGGAGCTGCCGAAGGCTGCGATCTTTTGATCTTGATTGTTAAAAACAAGATCAAAAGATCGCAGCCTTCAGCAGCTCCTACGAGGGTCGCGCAGCTCCCCTCTTGTCGCAAAACAAGAATAAGGAACCGTCATGTTCGATATCAGCACGTTCCCCAAAGCCGATGCCGTCCGCCGGGCTGCACAGTTAAGTCAAGACGACTACCAACGCCTGTACCGCCAATCCATCGAGCACCCCAGCACCTTCTGGGCCGAACAGGCCACACGCTTTCTCGACTGGAGCGCGCCGTGGCAAACCGTCCAGCGTTACGACCTGAAAACCGGTGAGGCGAACTGGTTCGCTGGCGCAACGTTAAACGTCAGTTACAACTGCATCGACCGTCATCTGGAAAAACGCGGCGATCAAATCGCGATCATCTGGGAAGGCGATGATCCCGCCGAATCCGCCCAGATCACCTACAAAAAACTCCATCACAACGTCTGCCGACTGGCCAACGTGCTCAAAAGCCGTGGCGTGAAGAAAGGCGACCGCGTGTGCATCTACATGCCGATGATCCCCGAAGCCGCCTACGCCATGCTCGCCTGCGCGCGGATCGGCGCGATTCATTCGGTGGTGTTCGGCGGCTTCTCCCCGGACTCGCTGCGTGACCGGATCCTCGACGCCGATTGCCGCACAGTGATCACTGCCGACGAAGGCGTGCGCGGCGGTAAATTCGTGCCGCTCAAACAGAACGTCGACACGGCGCTGCAAAGCTGCCCCGACGTGAGCACCGTGATCGTGATCGAACGTACCCAAGGCAAGGTTAACTGGGTCGACGATCGGGACATCTGGTACCACCAGGCTTTGCGCGATGTCAGCGACGACTGCCCGCCAGAACCGATGGACGCCGAAGACCCGCTGTTCATCCTCTACACCTCCGGCAGCACCGGTAAACCCAAAGGGGTATTGCACACCACCGGTGGCTACTTGCTGCAAGTCGCCATGACCTTCAAGTACGTGCTCGACTATCGTGACGGTGAGGTCTTCTGGTGCACCGCTGATGTTGGCTGGGTCACTGGCCACAGCTACATCGTCTACGGGCCGCTGGCCAATGGGGCGACCACGCTGATCTTCGAAGGCGTGCCGAGCTACCCCAGCACTTCGCGCTTCTGGCAAGTGATCGACAAACACCACGTGAATATCTTCTACACCGCTCCGACCGCCCTGCGCGCGTTGATGCGTGAAGGCCCCGAACCGTTGAAGGAAACGTCCCGCGAGAGCCTGCGGTTACTCGGCACCGTCGGTGAGCCGATCAACCCGGAAGCCTGGGAGTGGTATTTCAATACGGTCGGCGAGCAGCGCTGCCCGATTGTCGATACCTGGTGGCAGACCGAAACCGGCGGCATCATGCTCAGCCCGCTGGTCAGCACCCAACGGATCAAACCCGGTTGCGCCACCCAACCGATGTTCGGCGTGCAACCGGTATTGCTCGACGAACACGGCAAGGAAATCAAAGGCGCTGGCAGCGGCATACTGGCTATCAAGTCCAGCTGGCCGGCGCAGATCCGCAGCGTCTACGGCGACCCGAAACGGATGATCGAAACCTACTTCAAGCCCTACCCCGGCTATTACTTCACCGGCGATGGTGCACGCCGTGACGAGGACGGCGACTACTGGATTACCGGGCGCATCGACGACGTGATCAACGTCTCCGGGCACCGCATCGGCACGGCCGAAGTGGAAAGCGCGCTGGTGCTGCACGACAGCATCGCCGAGGCCGCCGTGGTCGGTTACCCCCACGACGTCAAAGGCCAGGGCATCTATGCCTTCGTCACGCCCATGAATGGCACCGAACCCAACGACGAACTGAAGAAACAATTGCTGGCGCATGTCAGCAAGGAAATCGGCAGCTTCGCCAAACCGGACTTGATCCAATGGGCGCCGGCCCTGCCGAAAACCCGTTCAGGCAAGATCATGCGACGAATCCTGCGCAAGATCGCCTGCAACGAACTGGACAGCCTGGGCGACACCTCGACCCTCGCCGACCCAAGCGTGGTGCAAGGGTTGATCGATCAACGCCTGAACCAATGAGCCCATGTTGTGCATTGGCGGAGTCCAAGACGTAGCACTGGCAATCGAAAGGGCTTAAAAGCATCGCGAGCAGGCTCGCTCCCACAATGGATTGGTGTCGTTCATCATTTCAGTGTGGGAGCGAGCCTGCTCGCGAAGGCAGCACCTCGGTTCGCGCCAAGCTGTTAAACTCCCGCGCCCCCAATTCCCTCCTGCAAGGCGCTCAGCATGTCTCCCTTGAATCAGGCGCTGCGCGCCGCCCTCGATCATCGTCAGGACCTGCTCGCCGAGCTGCATCAGCAAGGCACCGATTGCTATCGCCTGTTCCACGGCAGCCAGGAAGGCGCCGGTGGCCTGACCATCGACCGCTACGGCCCGCAACTGTTGGTGCAGAGCTTTCACCAGGCACTGGAGCGTGACGCCCTGCTGCAGTTGCACGAGATCGTCAATCAACAGCTGGGCCTCGACACCCTGCTGGTCTACAACGACCGCTCCCGTGGCAACTCGCGCATCGACCGCGAAGACACCGTCTACCGCGCCGACGAAGCCGCCCTGCAAGATTTGATCGGTCACGAATGGGGACTGAACTACCGGGTTCGCGGGCGTCACGCCGGCCAGGACCCGTTGCTGTTTCTCGACCTGCGCAACGCTCGCGGCTGGGTCAAGGCGCACAGCAAAAACAAAAGTGTGCTGAACCTGTTTGCCTATACCTGTGGCGTTGGCCTCAGCGCCGCGGCGGGTGGGGCGAGCGAGGTGTGTAACCTGGACTTTGCCGAAGGCAACTTGGCGGTCGGCCGCGAGAACGGTCTGCTCAACCCGCAATTGCCAACGATGGAATTCATCCAGTCCGATTATTTCCCGGCGATTCGTCAATTAGCCGGTCTGCCGATCAGCCAGCGTCGCGGCCAGAAACTGCCGAGCTACCAACGTCTGGACCCGCGTCAGTACGATTTGGTGCTGCTTGATCCTCCGGCCTGGGCCAAGAGTGCCTTCGGCACGGTCGACCTGTTGCGCGACTACCAAAGCCTGCTCAAACCGGCGCTGCTGACCACTGCGGAAAATGGCGTGCTGATCTGCTGCAACAACCTGGCGAAGGTCAGCATGGACGATTGGCGCGAACAGGTTCTGCGCTGCGCAGAGAAGGCCGGGCGACCGGTGCGTGAGTGGAGCGTGCTGACGCCGGGCAGCGATTTCCCGTCGATGGATCAACAGCCGCCGCTGAAAACACTGATCCTGCAGCTCTGAAAGTCCACGCCGATAATCAGACAAATCCTATAAAGCGTGATTGCTTCGGAACCGCAAACGCATGCCATACTCCAAGGCACTCCGATTCCGACAAATGAAGCCGCACATGCCCAAAGGATTGATTCGCGCTATCGGCGCCTTGTTGACTGCCCTGGCTCTTTATAGCCTGCTGGGGTTTCTGATTTTGCCGGGCATCGCGTTGCGGGTCGCCAACCAACAATTGGCCAACTACGCCACGACGCCCGCGACGATTTCGCGGATCGAACTCAACCCGTTCAGTCTTGAAGTCACCCTTTGGGGCCTGGTCATCGGCGAGCCGGGTAAGGAACAAGTGGGCTTCGAACGTCTATACGCCAACCTGCAGATCGACAGCCTCTGGACCAAAGCGCTGCACTTGTCCGATATCGAACTGGACAAACCCAAGACCGAAATCCTTTTCGGCAAGGACGGCAAACTCAACCTGCTCGGCCTGTTCAAAATCCCCGCCAGCGAACCGACCCCGGCCGATCCGGACGCCAAACCATTCCCGCTGCGCGTGGAGCGAATCAAACTGGCCAGCGGCTCCGTCCATTTCGAGGATGCACGGCCCAGCGAACCCATCGAATTTCTCTACGACAAACTCGATTTCGAACTGAAAAACCTCAGCACCCTGCCCGAAGACAGCGCCGACATGACGCTGGTGGCCGTTGGCCCGGCAGGTGGACAGATCGACTGGACCGGCAACTTCAGCCTGATCCCGATCGCCTCCGAAGGTAAGCTGAAAATCACCGACGGCAAGATGAAATCCTTTTGGCCCTATGTGCGCGATGTTGTGCCACTCGCACTCGAAGATGGCGTGGTCAGCCTCAGCACCGACTACAAACTCAACCTGGCCAAGGAAACCGAACTGCTGCTGAGCAACGTTGCCGTCAGCGTCGCGCCTTTCGCCATCAAGACTGCGGACGGCCGACCGTTGGCGAAGCTCGCGCGGCTGGACATCAGCGAAACCACCGTAGACCTGGCCAAACAGCAAGTGGTGGTCGGCAAGATTCGCAGTCAGAAACTGGAAACCTGGGCCGCCCTCGAAGCCGACGGGCAACTCGACTGGCAAAAACTGTTCGCCAGTCAGCCGTCCAAAGCCTCCGCCAAGGCTAATGCCGAGCCGACCAGCACACCAGCGGCTGCCGATTCGCCGAAGCCTGAACCGACCGCGCCGAGCAAGCCTTGGCAGGTGCTGCTCAAAGACGTGCAGCTACGTGATTATCAAGTGCACCTGGCCGACCGCAAGGCTCAACCGGAGGTGGCGCTGGAGTTGGGTCCGCTGAACCTGGACCTGCAAAATTTCGACAGCCTCAATGGCTCACCTTTCAACCTCAAGCTCGACACCGGCGTGGGCAAGCAAGGCAAGATCACCGCGGATGGCGTGGTCAATCTGGCCCCGATCAGCGCCAAACTGAACGTGCAGACCAAGGACATCGACCTGCGGGTCGCCCAGTCCTACATCAACCCGTTCATTCGTCTCGAACTGCGCAGCGGCATGCTGGGCAGTGATCTGGCGGTCGACCTGAAAAGCACCGAGCCGCTGGCGTTCAGCGTCACCGGCCGCGCCCAGGTCGATCAACTGCATACCCTCGACACCCTGAAAACCCGTGACTTCCTCAAGTGGCAACAGTTGGTGCTCGAAGGCCTGAATTATCAACATGGCGACAGCCTGTCGATCGACAAGGTCAACCTGTTCCAGCCTTATGCACGCTTCATGATCAACGATGATCGCACCACCAACGTCGATGACCTGTTGATCCCGCAACCGGCCGACTCCGGCGCCACAACCACCGCTGCGGCCAAGCCGGCAGCCGGAAAAGAAAAACCGCTGGGCATCCACATTGGCGGCATTGCCATCAATGACGGCTCGGCAAACTTCGCCGACTTCAGCCTGACCCCGAACTTCGCCACGGCCGTTCAACAGCTCAACGGCAAGATCGGCACCATCGACAGCCGACAGGCAAAACCGGCCAGCGTTGACGTCAAAGGCAAGGTCGACCGCTATGCACCAGTGACCATCAAGGGTTCGGTCAACCCGTTCGACCCAATGGCCAGCCTGGACATCGCCACCAGTTTCAAACGGGTGGAGCTGACCACGCTGACACCCTACTCCGGCAAATTCGCCGGTTACCGTATCCGCAAGGGCCGGCTCAATCTCGACCTGCATTACAAGATCACCAACGGCCAGCTCCTGGCCGAAAACAAAGTGGTGGTCGAGCAGTTGCAACTGGGTGAAAAGGTCGACAGTCCAGACGCCGTGAGCCTGCCGCTGAAACTGGCGATTGCCTTGCTCAAGGATGTCGACGGCAAGATTTCCATCGAGCTGCCGGTGAGCGGCGACCTGAACAACCCACAGTTCAGTGTCATGCCCATTATCTGGCAGACCCTGCGCAACCTGATCGTGAAAGCGGCCGCAGCGCCATTCAAAATGATTGGCGGTCTGGTCAGCGGCGGTGGTTCGGAAGACTTGGGCACCGTGGCATTTGCACCGGGTTCAAGCGACCTGAGCAAAGACGCTGAAGCGGCGCTGGTCAAATTGTCCCAGGCGCTCAAGGAACGTCCGGCCCTGCGCCTGGAAATCGAAGGCACCGCCGCCAAGACCAGCGATGGCCCGCTGATTGCCGAGCAACGCCTGGAGCGGGAATACCAGTACAACTACTACAAAATGCTCCAGCGCCGTGGTGACAAGGTGCCGGCCCAAGCCTCATTGCTGGAAGTGCCGGACAGCGAGAAAGGCCCGCTGCTCGAAGGGATCTACCGCACACGCCTCAAGACTCAGCCGCCCGCCGAATGGAAGGACTTGGGCAAGGAAGAGCGCAGCAAAAAAATGCGTGAAAGTGTGATCACGTTCTGGAGTTCCAGCGAGGTGCTGTTACGTCAACTGGGTCAAGAGCGGGCCAGCAGCATCAAGGATTATCTGGTGGATAAGGGTCAGTTGGCCGATGACCGCGTGTACTTCATCGACGCCAGCCTCGGTGAGGCAGAAAGCGATGGCCGCGTTATCACCCCTATGCATCTGGATGCCGAGTGATGGGCGCTCGCTGGCTTCTGAGCCTGGCCCTGGGGTTGGCTGTCGGCCAAGCTGCGGCGGCCGATACCTTGCGATGCGGCAGTCAATTGATCAGCGTCGGGGACAGGTCCGGCGAAGTGCTGCAGAAATGCGGAGAGCCCGTTGCCCGCGACGTGTTGGGCTATAAGCGCAGCGCCAATCGACGGGAAGAGTTTCAGGTCGAGGAATGGACCTACGGGCCCAACAGCGGGATGTACCAGTACCTGCGCTTTGAAGGCAACCGGTTGGTTCGAATCACCAGCAAGCGCGGGAATTGAAGAAGATCAAAAGATCGCCCTGTAGGAGCTGCCGAAGGCTGCGATCTTTTGATCTTTTCCCCCCAAAATAGAACAGGCCCCGACACGAATGCCGGGGCCTGTAATGGCCACATCCTTGTGGCCTTCGCATGAACTCTCAAGTAGCGGCAGACGTATGACTCGGCCCGCCTACCGCACCTTCTCCCAGTCCAGGCGAGAAGCCTTGTCTTACTCGGATTTAAGGCCGTCAGCGGACACCGCTTTGACACCTTTGATTTTCTTGGCGATAGCCACGGCGGTTGTTTTCTGAGCGTCTGTCAGAACAGTCATGGAAGACAGGGAAACAACGCCTTTGTTGGTTTCGACTTTAATGTCGGTGCCTGGGATACCTTTTTCGGTGACCAGGTCTGCTTTGACTTTGGTGGTGATCCAGGTATCGGAAACATCCTCTTTCGCTTCAGTGACTTCACCGGCGGCCAGCATCATAGGTGCCTGAGTCGCTTGGGTAGTCTGTGCAAATGCAGCGTTGGCCATGGTCAGGGTCAGCGCGGTAGCAGTAGCGGCAGCGATAGCGAACTTCTTCATACGAGTAACTCCTGTATTTCTGGAAAGTCTGCTGCGTGTCTTGTCAGCAGGGTTACAGGAGATAGTGCGAACGTTGTGCCAACCACCACATAAAAAATAAAACCTTTTAAATCAATATGTTAGACACAATGGCGATTTTCGAAATCATGCAAATTGCATGACTGCGAAATTATCTACATGCAACATGCGGGTTTTAGCGCAGGCCTAAGGCCATGAATTGTCGGGGGTTTTCTTGATTATTGAATCGGTCCCCAAATGACGAGCAAAAAAATGCCCCGTGTCGTTAAACGCGGGGCATTGGCAGGATGACAATGGTTCAGGCGTCAGCAGCACCGGTACAACCTTTAGGTGTGTATTGCTGTTCAGCCGTGGTAACGCAAGTCCAGCCACCGGTAAGGGTGCGTGTAAGCGTAATGGTTTTGCTGAGCACCGGCCCTGGAGCATTGAGAATAACGCAGCCAATAGTACCCGCACCGTCAGCGGCGGTACCCGATGCCGTAATCGTGCAATTACCGGTGGTCGCCGTACCGCCGATCAGTGCGAGGGTGGGGTTAGTGCCCTGGTTGATAATGTCTTCGAAAGGCACCTTCAATGCCGAAATCTCTGCAAGAGCAGCGGTGACCTTCGCCCGCGCCTGGTACTTCGAATACTGCGGCAACGCAAACGTCGCCAGAATCCCGATGATCGCCACCACGATCAGCAGCTCGATCAGAGTAAAACCTTTTTGATTTTTCATAGACAGGCTCCATGCATGAGTCGAAATCTCATGATCTGAACAAGGCACAGCACAGGTCATGCCAAGCCGCGCACGCCCCTGCCTGCTCGGCGCGAGATCGCGGCAAAGACCTTTCCTACTCCAAGGATCCGCACTATCTGACACTTTTTGTCACCTCACCCCGACTGGTTTGGTTCCACTGCTTGACTAGGCTATAAGTCATTAACTGTCTGCGTCCGGTATCCCAATGAATGACATTGCCCTTAGCGGTCTGGCCAAGCAATTGGTACTGGCCGAGCTGATCACTGACCAAAGTGCGCAACAGGCGTATCAGCAAGCCCAACGCAATCGAATTTCGCTGGTCAGCTATCTGGTGCAAAACAAACTGCTGAAAAGCTGGCAGGTCGCCGAGGTGGCCTCGGAGCATTTCGGCATGGCCCTGCTGGACCTCAATTGCCTGGACAATGACACCCAACCCCGAGGGCTGGTCAGCGAGAAGCTGATCCGTCAGCACCACGCCCTGCCCCTCTGGCGGCGTGGTAACAAGCTGTTCGTGGGGATTTCCGACCCGACCAATCATCAAGCCATCAACGACATCCAGTTCAGCACCGGGCTGAGCACCGAAGCCATTCTGGTGGAGGAAGACAAGCTCAGCGATGCCATCGAAAAATTCTTCGACAACCACTCGACCGGTCTGGAAGACATGGCCGATGTCGACCTCGACGGGCTGGACATAGAGTCGGTCGATGACCAGCACCAGGATTCCATCCCGGGGCAAGATACCGATGACGCGCCCGTGGTGCGCTTCGTCCACAAGATGTTGCTCGACGCGATCAAGAGCGGCTCTTCCGACCTGCATTTCGAACCCTATGAAAAAATCTACCGCGTGCGGATGCGCACCGACGGCATGCTGCGGGAGGTCGCCAGGCCGCCGACACAACTGGCCAACCGCATTGCTTCGCGGCTGAAGGTCATGGCCAGTCTCGACATCTCCGAGCGGCGCAAACCCCAGGACGGGCGAATCAAAATGCGCCTGTCCAAAAGCAAGTCCATCGACTTCCGGGTCAACACGCTGCCAACCCTGTGGGGCGAGAAAGTGGTGATCCGGATCCTCGATCCGTCCAGTGCCCAAATGGGCATCGATGCTCTCGGCTACGAACCCGACCAGAAAGACTTGTACATGGCCGCTCTCAAGCAGCCACAGGGAATGATCCTGGTGACCGGCCCCACCGGCTCGGGCAAGACCGTGTCGCTGTATACCGGGCTGAACATCCTCAACACCGTCGACATCAATATTTCCACCGCCGAAGACCCGGTAGAAATCAACATCGAAGGCATCAACCAGGTCAACGTCAATCCGAGGCAAGGACTGGACTTTGCCCAAGCGCTGCGCTCGTTTCTGCGTCAGGACCCGGACGTGATCATGGTCGGCGAAATCCGCGACCTCGAAACCGCCGAAATCGCCATCAAGGCCGCCCAGACCGGGCACATGGTGCTTTCCACACTGCACACCAACAGCGCCGCGCAAACCCTGACCCGCTTGCACAACATGGGGATTCAGGGGTTCAACATCGCGACCTCGGTCAGCCTGATCATCGCCCAGCGCCTGGCGCGTAAACTGTGCAGTCATTGCAAAAAGCCCATCGAGATTCCCCGCGAGGCGTTACTCAAAGAAGGCTTTCCCGAGGAACGCATCGGCTCGTTCACGATCTATGAACCGGTCGGTTGCGATCAGTGCAACAACGGTTACAAAGGGCGAGTAGGGATTTATGAAGTGGTCAAGAACACCCCAGACCTGCAACGGCTGATCATGGCCGAAGGCAATTCACTGGAAATCGACATCCAGATGCGTAAGGACGGCTTCAACGATCTGCGTACTTCGGGCCTGCTCAAGGCCATGCAAGGCATCACCAGCCTTGAAGAAATCAATCGGGTCACGAAGGACTGAACATGGCGGTCAAAGCAGCGAAAATCAGCATATATGCCTGGGAAGGCACAGACAAAAAAGGCACAAAAATGACCGGCGAATTGACCGGTCAGAATCCCGCGCTGATCAAGGCCCAGTTACGCAAGCAAGGCATCAACCCGGGCAAGGTGCGGAAAAAAACCGCGTCCATTTTCAGTGCCGGCAAACGCATCAAGGCCTTGGACATTGCCCTGTTTACCCGGCAGATGGCGACCATGATGAAAGCCGGCGTGCCGCTGCTGCAATCGTTCGACATTATCGGTGAGGGCTTCGATAACCCGAAGATGCGCAAGCTGGTGGACGAGGTGAAACAGGAGGTCGCGGCTGGTAACAGCTTCGCCGCAGCCCTGCGCAAAAAGCCCCAGTATTTCGATGAGCTGTACTGCAACCTGGTGGATGCCGGCGAGCAGGCCGGGGCTCTGGATACCCTGCTGGAACGGGTGGCGACCTACAAGGAAAAGAGCGAAAGCCTCAAGGCCAAGATCAAGAAAGCCATGACTTACCCGCTGGCGGTGGTGTTCGTCGCGATCATTGTGACCGGGATTCTGCTGGTCAAGGTTGTGCCACAGTTCGAGTCGGTGTTCTCGGGGTTTGGCGCCGAACTGCCGGCGTTCACCGTGATGGTCATCGGCTTGTCGGAGTTCCTGCAGGCCTGGTGGTGGATGGTGCTCGGCATATTGGGTGCGCTGATCTTCGGCGTCCGCCATGCCTTTAAAAAGTCCCCGGGCTTTCGGGACCGGATGGACACCTGGCTGCTGAAACTGCCGTTGGTTGGCGCGCTCATGTACAAGTCCGCCGTGGCCCGTTACGCCCGCACCTTGTCGACGACGTTTGCCGCCGGGGTGCCACTGGTCGAAGCCCTGGAGTCGGTCGCGGGCGCGACCGGCAACATCGTGTTCAAGCGCGCGGTGTTGCGCATCAAGCAGGATGTTTCAACCGGCATGCAGCTGAATTTTGCCATGCGCACCTCCGGCATCTTTCCGAACATGGCGATCCAGATGACGGCCATCGGCGAAGAGTCCGGCGCACTGGACGATATGCTCGACAAGGTCGCGAGCTTCTATGAAGACGAGGTGGATAACATGGTCGATAACCTGACCAGTCTGATGGAGCCTTTCATCATGGTGGTGCTGGGGGTTATCGTCGGCGGCCTGGTGGTTGCGATGTACCTGCCCATCTTCCAACTCGGCTCAGCGATCTGATATGTCCTTGAACGAATTTCTGAGTCTCAACCCGCTGGCCTTCACGATCACCGCATTGGTGATCGGTTTGCTGATCGGCAGTTTTCTCAACGTGGTGGTCTGGCGCCTGCCGAAAATGCTTGAGCGTGAATGGCGCCTGCAGGCCCATGACGTCCTGGATTTGCCACCCGAAGCCCCCGGCCCGGCTTACAACCTGATACTGCCTCACTCCGAGTGCCCCGACTGCGGCCATCGGATTCGAGCGTGGGAAAACATTCCCGTACTCAGTTATCTGTTTTTACGTGGGCGATGCTCGAACTGCGCGACGCCGATCAGCAAACGTTACCCGCTGACCGAACTGGCCTGCGGCGTGCTGTCGGCGTTCGTCGCCTGGCATTTCGGTTTCGGTTGGCAGGCCTGCATGGTGCTGGTCCTGAGCTGGGGCCTGTTGGCGATGAGCCTGATCGACGCCGAACACCAGCTGTTGCCGGATGTGCTGGTGCTGCCGTTGATATGGCTGGGGTTGATCGTCAACAGTTTCGGGCTCTTCGTGTCACTGCATGACGCGCTCTGGGGCGCGGTGGCCGGCTATATGGCGCTGTGGACGGTGTTCTGGCTGTTCAAGCTGATCACCGGCAAGGACGGCATCGGCTACGGCGACTTCAAGCTCTTGGCGATGCTCGGCGCCTGGGGCGGTTGGCAGATCCTGCCGCTGACCATCCTGCTGTCATCGCTGCTGGGCGCCATCATCGGGGTGATTTTGCTGCGCCTGCGGGACGCAAAAACCTCGACTCCGCTGCCCTTTGGCCCCTATCTGGCCATTGCCGGCTGGATTGCCTTGCTCTGGGGTGGTCAAATAACCGGCTTCTATTGGCAGTTTGTCGGTTTGAAATGAATACCCCTGTGGAAAAACCCTGGATTCTCGGCCTGACCGGCGGCATCGGCAGCGGCAAAAGCGCGGCCGCCCAGCACTTCATCGATCTGGGCGTGCACGTGGTGGACGCCGATCATGCGGCTCGCTGGGTGGTCGAACCCGGTCGCCCGGCACTGGCGAAGATTGCCGAGCACTTTGGCCCCGGCGTGCTGCAAGCTGATGGCCAACTGGATCGGGCGGCGCTGCGCAAGCTGATCTTCGAAGTGCCGGATGAACGCCGCTGGCTCGAAGCGCTGCTGCATCCGCTGATCGCCGAAGAGATCGCCCACCATCTGGCCAAGGCACAATCGCCTTACGCGATTCTGGTTTCGCCGCTGCTGATCGAGTCCGGGCAATACGCCATGACCCAACGGGTTTTGGTGATCGATGCCCCGGAACAGTTACAGATCGAACGCACCCTGCAGCGTGACCAGACCAGCGAACAGCAGGTCCAGGCGATCCTCAAGGCCCAGTCCAGCCGACAGGACCGCGTGAGCCATGCCGACGATGTGGTGGTCAACGACCGCGACCTCGCCTGGCTGCACAGCGAGGTCGAACGCCTGCATCACTTTTACCTTACTTTGCGTGGAGGCCAGTCATGAGCCAAACCCCAACCGTCGATTGCCCAACCTGTGGCGCACCTGTTGAATGGAGCCCCGAAAACAAGTTCCGGCCATTCTGTTCAGACCGTTGCAAACTGATCGACCTGGGCGCCTGGGCGTCGGAAGAACACAAGATTCCGGTGAGCCCGGATGCCGAAGACGAAATGTTCAGCGAAGACTTCGACCCGCGTCACTGATCCCGACCCTCAGGGCCGCATAAAGCCATAGTCCTGGCCCTCGTCGAGGTTCTCGGCGAGAAACCGCAACTCATCGGCCAGGTCTTCGATATTGCGTACCGCCTTGCTCTGCTGCACTACCGCACTGAGCAAGGCGCGCAGGCTCAACCCCGGATCGAAACCCACCTCCTGCGCCACATCCAGACTCTGACGCAACTCCTGCCTCGCCCACTCATACACACTCATACCATTGCTCCTGAAGGTTTTCCAGAGCATGGATTCGGTAACGTTTTTTGGATTTGATGTGGATCAAGATTTGGGATCGTCGTCTTTCCAGGGCGCCGAAAGGTAGCGGGTGCGATTGAACGTCTCCAGCCATTCGGGGCAGAACACCACCAATGCGCTGACCACCATGCCGTTGATAAACGCTTCCGGAAAAATCAGCAGCCATAGATAACCGACAAAATCTTCCAGCCAATAGGGCATGGCGAAACGTTCGTCGTACCACAGCAATGTGAGCGCCAGAATCAGGCACAACAGGGCCGACAACGCGGCGGCAAAAAAGCCGGAACAGAAGATGTACACAAAGGGATTACGCGGCTGCGCGCGCTCGACCAGGATTGCGCAGCACTCGGTGACCAGCACCGGCAGCAGAATCAGCAACGCGCCGTTGACCCCCATGGCCGCCATGTCCTGCCGTCCGAGCAGCACCAATCCCGTTTGCGCGACCAACCCGCCGACAATTGCCAACGGCCAATCCAGCAGTAACGTCACTGCCGTCATGCCGATGAAGTGATAGGACACGCCAGTGTCGAAGTCCCGTCGCACCAGCCAGAGCATGAACAGTGCGAACACCGTGCCGAACAACAGATGCTGACGGCGGCTATCGCTGAACAATTCAACCCAAGGCGTTCGACAGACAGCCCAGATCACTACCGGCACGTAAATCAGCCAGCCAACTGTGAGGCTTTGCGATGACAACAGTTCGGCGCCAATCATGGGCGTGCCTTCTTCGGCGCCTGAGCCCATAAAAGCAAAAGACTGAGCAGCAACACTGTTCTATATTTCACGCGTCTCTCCTGTCGTGATAGCTCTCAGTCTATACCGGCGATTCTGACCGCCCGTGTCGCTCTTTTACCCTGGCGTACAGAAAATCAGGGGCAAAGGAAAAAAGTTACACAAACTTTACGAGACAAAACGACAAGCCGGTCGATACTGCGCGGCGCTAACAAGACAGGCGTTATTTATGTCCATTGCGGTACTGCGGCTTATCGGCTTCATCCTGGGTATTTTTTTGATCACACTGGCAGTGAGCATGGCGATACCAATGCTCACGCTGGTGATCTATGAACGCAACGATGATATGTCGGCCTTTCTGTGGTCGAGTCTGATCACGGCGGTGTCCGGGCTGCTGTTGATCAACAAGGGACGTCCTGAGGACGCTCAGTTGCGCCCCCGCGATATGTACATGCTGACCACTGCCAGTTGGGTAGTCGTCTGCATGTTCGCCGCATTGCCCATGGTCCTGATCCAGCACATCAGCTACACCGACGCGTTTTTTGAAACGATGTCCGGCATCACCACCACCGGATCGACCATCCTGACCGGTCTGGACACCGCCTCTCCCGGATTGCTGATCTGGCGTTCAATGCTGCATTGGCTGGGCGGGATCGGTTTCATCGGCATGGCCGTGGCCATCCTGCCGCTATTGCGGGTCGGGGGCATGCGGCTGTTTCAGACCGAATCATCCGACTGGTCAGAGAAGGTCACACCACGCTCCCACGTAGCCGCCAAATATATTCTTGGGCTGTATATCGGGCTTACCGCTCTTTCCACGCTGGGCCTGTGGATAGCAGGGATGACGCCGTTCGAAGCCATCAACCATGCCATGGCGTTGATTTCCACGGGAGGATTTTCCACCTCCGATGCTTCTCTGGCGCACTGGCCGCAACCGGCCATTCATTGGGTGTCAGTGGTTGTCATGATTTTGGGCAGCCTGCCTTTTACGCTGTATGTGAGCATGTTGCGCGGGAATAAACGGGCCTTGTTCAACGATCATCAGGTACGCGGGTTCATTGGCTTTTTGATCATCACCTGGCTGCTGTTCGGTACATGGTTGTGCTTGCACAGCGAGTACAGCTGGTGGGAAGCGTTTCGGATCGTGGCGGTTAACGTGACGTCGGTGGTCACGACGACCGGCGTGGCGCTGGGGGATTACACGTTATGGGGCAGTTTCTCCGTGTTGCTGTTCTTTTACCTGACCTTTGTCGGCGGCTGCTCCGGCTCCACCGCTGGCGGGCTTAAAATCTTCCGTTTTCAAGTGGCTGGCGCACTGCTCATGGGAAGCCTGAAACAACTGATTCATCCGCGAGCCATCATCCGGAAAAAATACAACAATCACCCTATCGACGAGGATATCGCCCGCTCGCTCCTGACGTTTTCATTCTTTTTCACCATCACCATCGGGGCGATCGCCATGGGCTTGGCGCTCATCGGCCTGGACTGGACCACGGCATTGAGTGGCGCGGCCACTGCCGTCTGCAACGTGGGGCCTGGCCTTGGTTCGATCATTGGCCCGGCAGGCAACTTCTCGACCCTGCCCGATGCCGCCAAATGGCTGCTGACCGTCGGTATGCTGTTGGGAAGGCTGGAAATCCTCACTGTTTTGGTGCTGTTCATCCCGGTTTTCTGGAAATACTAGTCCCAACGACCAATGGTGATTTATTGCCTAGACTCCTCTTGTCCACCGTGCAAATGCGTTCAGACATGAACGGCACGAGAACTAAAACAAGAGGAACATCTAGATGCTCAAATCATTGTGCAACGCAGTCGTCTGCGCACTCGCGCTGGGCGCGTCGAGCCTGGCGCTGGCGGCTGATCCAGTCGTTATCAAGTTTTCTCACGTGGTTGCCGAACAAACGCCTAAAGGCCAAGGCGCCCTGCTGTTCAAGAAACTCGTCGAAGAACGCCTGTCCGGCAAGGTCAAGGTAGAGGTTTATCCAAACTCTTCGCTGTTCGGTGACGGCAAGGAAATGGAGGCGCTGCTGTCGGGCGATGTGCAGATGATTGCGCCGTCGCTGGCCAAGTTCGAGCAATACACACCCAAGCTGCAATTGTTCGATCTGCCGTTCCTGTTCAACGACATCTCGGCAGTCGACCGCTTCCAGCGAAGCCCTGATGGCCAGGGGCTTCTCAAGTCCATGGAAAGCAAGAACATCACCGGTCTGGCCTATTGGCATAACGGCATGAAGCAGTTGTCCGCCAACAAGGCGCTGCGTAAACCGGGCGATGCCCGGGGTTTGAAGTTCCGTGTGCAGGCTTCGGCCGTGCTCGAAGAGCAATTCAAGGCGGTACGCGCCAACCCTCGCAAGATGAGCTTCGCCGAGGTGTATCAGGGCTTGCAGACCGGCGTCGTCAATGGCGCGGAAAACCCTTACTCGAACATCTACAGCCAGAAAATGCACGAAGTGCAGAAGTTCATCACTGAATCCGACCATGGCTTGCTCGATTACATGTTGATCACCAACACCAAGTTCTGGACTGGCCTGCCACCGGATATAAAAACCGAACTGGACAAGATCATCGTCGAGGTCACCGCTCAGGTGAACAAAGATGCTGAGAAACTGAACCAGGATGCCAAACAGAACATCATCAACGCCAAAACCACTGAAATCATCACGCTGACCCCAGAGCAGCGTGGCGAGTGGCGCGAAGCAATGAAACCGGTCTGGAAGAAGTTCGAAGGTGATATCGGTGCCGACCTGATCAAGGCCGCCGAAGCTGCCAACCAGGCTCAGTAATCTGCCGGCGGGCGCCACCCGAAAGGGTGGCCCCTGTTTCATAGGCCGTCACTCGATCGGGAGATGCCACTCATGAATGCCTTACGGCGTATCTGGGATCACTTCGAAGAAGGTTTTATCGTCTTCCTGCTGGCGGCAATGACGCTGGTAACGTTCGTTTACGTCATCCTTAACAACCTCTATAGCGTTTTCTACAGCCTCGCCGAGCAGTGGCAGAGCGCCAGTGAACCCTTGTTCGCCATTGGCGACAGCGTCATGGGAATGGCCCAGGCCATGACATGGAGCATATCGCTGACCAAGGCCTTGTTCGCCTGGTTGATCTTTTTCGGCTTGTCCTATGGCGTGCGCACGGCCGGGCACATTGGTGTCGATGCCTTGGTGAAACTGGCCACCAAACCGGTTCAGCGAATCATTGGCATCATTGCCTGCCTCTGCAGTCTGGTCTATGCGGGCCTGCTCAGCGTCGCCAGTTTCGAATGGATTCAGACGCTGTTCATCGCCGGCATCGGTGCCGAAGACCTCGGTCATTACGGCATCATGCAATGGCACATCGGGCTGATTGTGCCGGTGGGTTTTGCCTTGGTGTTCATCCGCTTTGCCGAGATCCTGGTGCGCATTGTACAAAACCGTCAAACGGGCCTGGGCCTGGCCGACGAGGCCGCGGAGGTGATGAAACTGACCGAGCATGAGGATGACAAGAAATGACTATTCTTTTCCTTTTTGTTGCCCTGTTCGTGCTGATGTTTATCGGCGTACCGATCGCCATTTCCCTTGGCCTGGCCGGTTCGCTGACGATCATCTTTTTCAGCCCTGACTCCGTGCGCTCACTGGCCATCAAGCTGTTCGAGACCTCCGAGCACTACACGTTGCTGGCCATCCCGTTCTTTTTGCTGGCCGGTGCCTTCATGACCACAGGCGGTGTGGCGCGGCGCTTGATCGACTTTGCCAACGCTTGCGTTGGGCATATTCGCGGCGGCCTGGCCATCGCGGCGGTGCTGGCGTGCATGTTGTTCGCGGCGTTGTCCGGCTCAAGCCCCGCGACGGTAGCCGCCGTGGGATCCATCGCCATCGCGGGGATGGTCCGCTCCGGTTATCCACAGGCATTCGGTGCCGGTATTGTGTGCAACGCCGGCACATTGGGCATTCTTATTCCCCCTTCCATCGTGATGGTGGTGTATGCCGCGGCGACGGAAACCTCGGTCGGCAAGCTGTTCATGGCCGGCGTGGTGCCCGGCCTGCTGCTGGGTACAGCGCTGATGGTGGCCATCTACGTCGTTGCCGTCAGGAAAAACCTGCCCGCCATGCCGCGGGCGACCTTTCGTGAATGGTTGAGTGCGGCACGCAAAGCCATTTGGGGCCTGTTGCTGATGGTCATCATCCTGGGCGGCATCTACAGCGGGATGTTCACCCCGACCGAGGCGGCGGCCGTGGCGGCGGTCTACGCGGCATTCGTTGCGCTGTTCGTCTACAAGGACATGTCGTTCCGCGAAACGCCGAAGGTGCTGCTCGAATCCGCCAAGCTGAGCATCATGCTGATGTTTATCATCGCCAATGCCATGCTCTTCGCCCACGTACTGACCACCGAACAATTACCTCAACAAATTACCGCCTGGGTCATCGGCGCGGGCCTCACACCGGTGACATTCCTGCTCGTGGTGAACATCGTGTTATTGGTGGCGGGGGCGTTCATGGAACCCTCGGCAATCATCCTGATCCTGGCGCCGATCATGTTCCCGATCGCCATGAAGTTGGGAATCGACCCGATTCACCTGGGGATCATCATGGTGGTGAACCTGGAGATCGGACTGATTACGCCGCCCGTAGGCCTGAACCTGTTCGTCACCTCGGCGGTGACTGGCATGTCGCTGACCGCCACCATACGTGCAGCAATGCCTTGGCTGATTATCCTGCTGCTGTTCCTGGTATTGATTACTTATGTACCGTGGATTTCTCTGGTCCTGCCTAACTGGCTGGGGATGACGTAACCGGGACCTCAGGCCCAATGCCGCGGATCGTTCATCACCGCGTCATGTTCGGCGAACAGCTTGGGTAATTCGGCCTTGAGAAAGGCCACCCAGGTCCGGACCTTGGCATCGAGAAAACGCCGCGACGGATACAACGCATACACATTGCGTTGACGGGGACGCCAGGCTGGCAGCAGACGCAGTAACGTGCCGTCGCTCAAGGGTCGCGTGGCGGTATAGAACGGAATCAGGCTGATGCCCATGCCGGCCTCTGACGCCTTGACCATCGACTCGGCGACGTTGCATTGAAAGGTCTTGGCCGGGCTGATGACGTGCTCGCCATGCTTGTCCTGAAACACCCATTGATCGCTGTATAACGGGTCGATCATGCGCAAGCATTGATGATCGTTCAGCGCCAGTGGTGTGTCCGGCACGCCACGCCGCTGCAGGTACTCCGGGGAGGCGCAGGGCACGCTGTAAATCTGCCCGATGGCATGGGCGACCAATTGCGAATCGGCCAGTTCGTGGGCAATTGAAATCACCACGTCGTGCCCGTCCTCCAACGGATCCGGATTACGCTGCGACAGGGTCAGCTCGAACACCACATCGGGGTAAAGCTCGCTGTAGCGGGCGATCAACGGCGTGATCAGCACGCCCAGGCCATTCATGCTGTGCACCCGCAACCGTCCACTGGGTTTGAGATGGGCGCCGCGGGCCTCTGCCGTTGCCTCCTCCATTTCTTCGAGTATTTGCCGGCTGCGCAGCAAGAACCGTTCACCGGCCTCGGTCAGGCTCAACCTGCGTGTGGTGCGCTGCAGCAAGCGGGCTTGCACATGCTCCTCCAGATCCGCCACCAATCGCGACACTTGCGCGGTCGACAGGTCCAACGCATCGGCGGCGGCGGTAAAACTTGCGCTGTCCACTACGCGGACGAACACCCGCAAGTTATTGAGCAGATCCATAAGCCCTCCAGGGGCGGTGACTGTTACGTTTCATGTAAGGCTGCATCAGGCGTTGGCCCCTTTATCGGTCGCGGGCAAAGACTAGAATTGAGCCATCGGAATCAACACGGAGTACGGAAAAATGAAAACCTTGATCAGCCTGTTTCTGACCCTCGCCGCCACCTCGGCCCTGGCCGCCGGCAACGAGCGAGCCGCCACCTCGTACAATCCGGCGCAGCCGCTGGACATCGCCAAGGTGGTTTCCGTGACGAACACCGCAACCGCCTGCGGGGTTGTGCCTGCGACCATGGAGTATGTCGATCATCAGGGCCAGAGCCATCGCGTGACGTACGAAGTCATGGGTGACTGCACCACGGATCTGTGACCGCGGGGCTCATAACAGCTTCCAGGTGTAACTGAGGATCAGGCGGTTTTCGTCGATATCGCTGCGGTAGTTGGAGCGCGCCATGACGTTGCGCACGCGGATGCCGAGGCCTTTGAGACTGCCGCTCTGCAACACATAGCCGATATCCAGATCGCGCTCGCGGTCTTTGCCTTCAAAGCCCTTGCCGGTGTCGACGTTATTGCCGGTGATGTAGCGCACGGTGCTGGTCAGGCCGGGCATGCCGAGGACCGCGAAGTCGTAGTCGTAGCGCGCCTGCCAGGAACGTTCGTCGGTGTAGGCGAACTCGTAGGTCGGCACTTCATTGCCCAGTGGCGAGATGTTGGCAAAGACTCGCGGGAAGGCGCTGTCGCCGAACATGCCCTGATAGCCGACATAAAACGTGTGGCCGCCACGCTTGGCCGACAGCAAAGAGAAGAACGCCTGGTTGTCGATATTGCCCAGCAACTTTTTGCCGTCTTCGCGCGAATCGTAGTAGCCAAGGTTGGCGCCCAGGGTCCAGTCGCCCATCGGCTCGCTGTGCTTGAAACCGAGAAAACGCTGGTTGTAGATATCTTCCAGTTGCCCGAACCAGGCACTGACCGAACTGCGTTTGTCATTGAAGGCGTAATCGGCGCCAGCAAAGTTGAAACCATCGCTGCTGACCTGACGCTGCGGAACATGACCAAGCATGGCTTGCATCTTTTCATCGCCGGCCTCGTTGCGCAGGCTGGTCGAATTCAAGTGGCCGCCTTGCAAGGTCAGGCCATCGATCTCATTGGAGCTGATGCTCGCTCCCTGATAGCTGGGCGGCAGCAGGCGGATATCGCTGAAGGCCAACACTGGCAGATTGGGTTGCAACTCACCCACTTTCAGCTCGGTTTTGGAGTAACGCATCTTCAGCGCACCTTCCAGACGGCTGTAATCATTTGCCGCGCGACCATCATCGTGCACCGGCAGCAAACCGGTATTGACCCGGTCCGGGCTGCTGTCGAGTTTGAGCCCGAGCAGGCCGATGACATCCACACCAAAACCGACCGGGCCTTGGGTATAACCGGATTTGACGTTGAGGATGAAGCCTTGCGCCCACTCTTCGGCCTTCGACTGTTGATTGGCCCCGACGATGTCGGAAAAGTCCCGGCTGAAGTAATAATTGCGCGCTTGCAAGGTGGCCGTGGTGTCTTCGATGAAGCCGCCCTCCGCGGCCATCACGCCACTGGAAAAACCCGAGACGACCGCCAGGGACAACACTGAACCGGTTGCTGGAAGAATCTGTTTCATCGCTGTTCTCTTATTGTTATTGATCGACAGGTTGAAGTGCTCCACCCGTGGCGGATTCGCCGCGGGGGATGGTGAAAACGGATAAGGATCGGGGTTGCGATTACTTACTCGGTCAGCGCACCACCTCCTGCGCAGGGGTGGCTTGAGTCGCCGGTGCGGGACGCCGGGCACTCAACAGCACGTGCGTGACCATGCCGAAAATCAGCCCCCAAAAAGCGGCGGACAAACCAAACAGCGACATGCCCGAGGCGGTGGTGAGAAAGGTCACCAGCGCGGCTTCGCGATCACTCGGCACGGCCATTGCGCCGGCCAACGCCCCGGCTATCGCCGCGAACAGCGCCAGCCCGGCCAGGGCTGCGATCAGTTCCTTGGGGAACGCCGAAAACAACGAAACCAGCGTGGCACCGAAGATCCCCAGCAGCAGGTAACACAGCCCGCCCACGACCCCGGCCACATAGCGTTTGCGCGGGTTTTCATGGGCCTCGCGACCGGTACAAATGGCCGCGGTAATCGCCGCCAGATTCAACCCGTGACAACCGAACGGTGCCAACAGCGCAGTGCCCAACGCGCTGCTGGCGATGATCGGGCCGGCCGGCGTTGGGTAGCCGCTGGCACGCAGCACCGCCATGCCGGGAACAAACTGGCCGGTCAGCGCCACCATCACCAGCGGCAAAGCGACATTCAGGATCGCGCTCAGGCTGAACGCGGGGGTGATCCATACTGGCGTGGCCAAGCCGATCACCAGTGCTTCGCGGTGCAAATCACCGGAGAGAAACGCAATCGAACAGCCCACCAGCAGCACCATCAACACCGCATAACGTGGCATCACCCGCTTGCACATCAGGTACGTGGCAAACATCGCCAACACCAATATCGGCTTGCCTTGCAGCGATACAAACAACCCGGTGCCGAAGCTGAACAGAATCCCTGCCAACATCGCCGCCGCAATCGCCGCGGGCAGTTTGCCGATGATCCGGTCAAACGCCCCCGACACGCCGACCAGGAAAATAATCAGGCTGCTGACCAGATAAGCGCCCACCGCCTCCGGCATGGAGATTCCCGGCAACAGTGCCACCAGCAACGCCGAGCCCGGCGCCGACCACGCGATGATTACCGGGACGCGATAACGCAAGCTCAAACCGATGCCGAGCACGGCGCTGCCGATGGAGATTGCCCAGACCCAGGATGACAGCACTTCCCGCGAGAGCTGCGCGGTCTCGGCGGCCTGAAAGATGATCACCAAGGGGCCGGCGTAGGAAATCACTGTGGCGATAAATCCGGCGACGGCGGCTGACAGGGAAAAGTCCTGGAATAGAGCTTTCATGACTCAAGCACCGGTCGGTGACAGCGCTCGGCTGACACCAGCGCTACGCCGGCTGCTGATGGCGAACACGGTCATGGCGAGGGCGGCCAGCGCACCGGGCAAGGCAAACGCCATGAAGTTCAGTTGCAGCGGCAAGCTGATCCCGAGCAAGGCACCGCCCAGCAGTGGACCAACGATCGCGCCGTTGCGCCCGATGCCCGACGCCCAACCCAAACCGGTGGAGCGAATGGTCATGGAGTAGAACTGCGCGGCGCAGGCGTACAACAGAATCTGCGAGCCTATGGTGGTGGCGCCGGCAAGGGCAATCAGCAGGTACAACACCGGCATCGGACTGTTGAAGCCCAGCAAGGTGATCGATACCGCAGCCACGACGAAGAACACCGCCAGCACACGCGGCAGGTTGAGCTTGTCCCCCAGCACGCCACCGCCGACCGCGCCGAAAATGGCGCCGAAATTGAGCACCAGCAGGAACGACAGACTCGAGCCCAGACTGTAACCGGAGTTGGCCATCAGTTTCGGCAGCCAGGAACTCAAGGCGTAGACCATCAGCAAGCAGCAGAAAAATGCCAGCCAGAGCATCAGCGTGCGCAGCGCACGGCCCTCGCGGAAAAGTTGCAACACCGGGGTGCCGGTGCCCTTCACTTCGCTCATGTGCAACTGATCGCTGGCGAGTGCAACGTAAGCCGGGTCAACCCGCTCCAGAACGTTGCGCGCCTCTTCATTGCGCCCCTGACGCAGCATGAAACCCACCGACTCGGGCAGGAAATACATGATCAACGGCAACAGCAGCAACGGCAGCACCGCCACGTAAAACACTGACTGCCAGCCGAAACTCGGGATCAGCACGATGCCGAGCCCCGCCGAGAGCATGCCGCCCACCGAGTAGCCACTGAACATGATCGCCACCAGCGTGCTGCGGATTTTCTTCGGCGCGTACTCGTTCATCAGCGCCACGACATTGGGCATCACCCCGCCAATGCCCAGCCCGGCAATGAACCGGCAGAGACCAAACTCGGTGGGGTTACGGGCAAAACCATTGAGCACGGTAAAACCGCTGAACAGCATCACGCAGATCGTGATGGCTTTTTTGCGGCCGATCTTGTCCGACAGCGGGCCGAAAAACAGTGCGCCGAACATCATCCCGAACAGGGCATAACTTCCCAGCGCGCCGGCTTGCAGGGGACTGAGCCCCCACTCTTTCATCAGCATCGGCAACACCACGCCGTAGATCACCAAATCGTATCCGTCGAAGATGATGATCAGGGCGCACCAGAACAGCACCATCCAGTGAAAGCGGTTGAATCGAGCGTTGTCGATAACCTCATGTACGTTGATCTTGCGCATGGCATCTATCTCTTGTTGTTGTTTTTTTAAGAGTCGGTAACGCGGCTAACGTCCGTACAGCCGAGGGTAGAGACGCCGGGCACGGGGCAATAGCCGCTTTGCGCAGATCGCTATCCATTTTGTGCAACGCCCTGAACCGGGAGATGGAGATTCACCTGCCTACGAGGCGGCAATATCGTTTCTAACTACACTGAAATGGGGCTGGAGAAGTCCCTTTGAAAAATCGCCCCGGCAGCGAGGTTGGGTGCATGCAAAACACTGGAGAACAAAAGCGGGCACGTGTGCTCAATCCGATCGAGCGTGCCACGGAGGTGATCTTCGGTCTGCTCATGGCGATGACCTTCACCGGAACGATCAGCGTGGCGACGGCAGGCCAGGAGGCGGAGCGAACGATGATGCTCGCCGCGCTCGGCTGCAACCTCGCCTGGGGACTCGCGGACGCGATGATGTATCTCCTGCGCACCCTGATTGAGCGAACGCGTAGCCACACGCTACTCACAAATTTGTGCGCCGGGGTGGATGCGACCACCGGGCATGCGCTGATTGCTGAGGCGTTACCGCCGCGTCTCGCGGGAGCGGCCGGCACCGAGGGGCTGGAATTGCTGCGCCGCCGCCTGGTCGAGTCCTCGGACATCCCGGTAAAGCCGCGCCTCGGCTGGGATGATTTCAAGGGTGCAATCGGCGTTTTCCTATTGGTAGTGTCTTCGACATTCCCGCTCGTGGTGCCCTTCCTGTTGCTTGATCAGACGGGGCCGGCAATACGCGCGTCTAACCTGATCGGACTCGCAGTGCTGTTCATAGCCGGTTGGATGCTTGCGCGATACGCAGGCGCAAAACCGTGGCAAGGCGCAGTTGTGGTGGCAGTCATCGGCGCGATGCTGATTATCGCGATCATCGCGCTCGGCGGATGAAAAGCGAATAGCAACCGTCATGCTCCAAGAGCCTGTAGCAACCCTGTAGAGGGCAGATTCATGGACTAGACTCACGCGGTTGGTGATGGAGTTAAACGTCAAGAGCAGAGGGGCCGTCCACGACGGACGCCAGTTTTGCTCGAAGCAATGCGCAATCTGCAGGCTGATAGCGGCACCTTCAGGGTCTATCTATCGGCAGTCAGCGACTGGCATAGGTGAGGCTTGGGTCATGGCAAAGGACAAGAAGAAACCCCCTGTTAAAAGTAACTCCGCTGAACCGTTGAAACTGAAGAACAAAGACTATCTTGAGCAGTTGCGCCTACTGCATGTCGAAATGGTCAAGTTACAGGAATGGGTGAAACAGAAAGGCATCAAGATTTGTATCGTCTTCGAGGGGCGCGACGGTGCCGGCAAGGGCGGCACAATCAAGGCGCTCACCGAGAGGGTGAGTCCGCGTGTCTTTCGGGTGGTGGCGCTACCTGCACCGACCGATCGCGAGAAGAGCCAGATGTATATACAGCGCTACCTGGCGCACATGCCAGCGGCTGGCGAAGTGGTGATCTTCGATCGCAGTTGGTACAACCGCGCAGGGGTCGAGCGTGTGATGGGGTTTTGTACCGATGAGCAGGTGACCCGCTTCCTGAGCCTGGCCCCCCTCATGGAACGCATGATGGTCGACTCGGGCGTAATGCTGTTCAAGTATTGGCTGGAAGTCAGCGAAGAGGAACAGACCCGTCGGCTCGAGGCACGGATCAAGGATGGCCGTAAAATCTGGAAACTGACGCCAATGGATCTCAAGTCATACAGCCGCTGGTATGACTACTCGCGCGCACGTGACGACATGTTCAAGGCGACCGACACCGATCATGCTCCGTGGCTTGTGGCCAACTCGAACGACAAGAAGCGGGCCCGCCTCAACATCATCTCTGATTTGCTCAGCCGCATTCCGTACAAGAATGTACCGCGCGAGAAGGTGATTTTGCCCAAACGGCAGAAATCAGGCGGCTATCGTGAACCGAATTATCCGCTGCGGCGAATTCCAGAAAAGTTCTGACCGGCACCTTCAAGCGGATCTGCGCTGTACACCAAAGGGCCACAGTCCTATGAGCCATTCGGATGCTTCTCCTCCCGTCCCGGAACCGGGTCGGATTGCCCATCGGGATACCGGCGACGCCGCCGGTTGGAGCCGCTGGCTGCCGGGGCTGCGCACACTACGTGGATACAAAATCGCCTGGTTGCGGCACGACCTCGTGGCCGGACTGGTGCTGACCACGATGCTGGTGCCTGTCGGCATCGCCTACGCAGTGGCATCGGGCGTACCCGGCATCTATGGCCTTTACGCGACCATCGTTCCGCTGCTTGCATATGCGCTGTTCGGCCCCAGCCGGATTCTGGTGCTGGGGCCGGATTCCTCGCTGGCGGCCGTTATTCTCGCCGTCGTGCTGCCACTGTCCGGCGGCGACCCCCATCGTGCAATCGCCCTTGCGAGCATGATGGCGATCGTATCGGGGGTGGTGTGCATCCTGGCCGGCATAGCGCGCCTGGGCTTTATCACGGAGCTGCTTTCCAAACCGATCCGCTACGGGTACATGAACGGGATCGCGTTGACGGTATTGATCAGTCAACTGCCCAAGTTTTTCGGTTTTTCGATTGAATCCGACGGCCCGCTGAGAAACCTGTGGGCGATCGCTACAGCAGTAATGGAGGGGAAAACCAACTGGACCGCGTTCATGGTCGGCGCAGGTACCTTGGCCGTGATTCTGCTGCTCAAGGGCAACAAGCGCATTCCGGGCATTCTGATCGCCGTGGCGGGAGCGACCGTCGCCGTGGGTGTGCTGGACCTTGCAGCGCAAGCTGGAGTGTCAGTCCTGGGTTCTCTTCCACAAGGCTTGCCTGCATTCGCCATCCCCTGGATCACTCGCGCCGATATCGTCCCTGTCCTGATCGGCGGTTTTGCCGTTGCCCTGGTTTCGTTCGCCGATACCAGCGTGCTCTCGCGTGTCTATGCGGCGCGGACCCGTACCTATGTCGACCCGAACCAGGAAATGGTGGGCCTCGGCGTCGCCAACCTGGCCGCCGGATTTTTTCAGGGTTTTGCAATCAGCAGCAGTTCGTCACGTACGCCCGTGGCCGAGGCTGCAGGCGCCAAAACCCAGCTGACCGGAGTCATCGGCGCGCTTGCGGTTGCCTTACTGCTGGTGGTGGCGCCGGATCTGTTGAAGGATTTACCCACCAGCGCACTGGCGGCGGTGGTGATCGCCTCCGCCATCGGCCTGATCGAGGTCACCGACCTGCGACGAATTTATCGAATCCAGCGTTGGGAGTTCTGGCTGTCGATCGTCTGCACCATCGGCGTGGCCGTGCTGGGGGCGATTGAAGGCATCGGCCTGGCCATCGTGATCGCCGTCATCGAATTTCTGTGGGATGGCTGGCGTCCTTACTCTGCCGTTCTGGGACGCGCGGAAGGCGTGAAGGGTTATCACGACATCAAGCGCTATCCCGACGCGCGCCTTGTACCCGGCCTCGTACTGTTTCGCTGGGATGCGCCGTTGTTTTTCGCCAACGCCGAGTTGTTCCACGACCGAGTGCTCGACGCCGTGGCGGCATCGCCTACGCCAGTGCGCTGGTTGGTCGTTGCGGCGGAACCCGTCACCAGCGTGGACGTGACCTCCGCCGACATGTTGGCGGAGCTGGACGAAACCTTGCACGCGGCGGGTATCAAGTTATGCGTGGCCGAGATGAAGGATCCGGTCAAGGACAAGCTGAAGCGATTCGGACTTTTCGCGCGACTTGGCGAAACGGCGTTCTTTCCAACAATAGGCACTGCAGTCGACAGCTATCTGATGATTCATCCGGTGGATTGGGAGGACCAGGATCACTGAGTGGCATCGAAGATACCCGCGACCAGCACGCAGATTGCCAGCCCGTCTATGCTGGACTTACCGAACGCAGCCTTTGTCACTCTCTACTGGAGGTAATCAATGGTTCCCACGCCCATGCTCGAAAAGATTTTTTCCCGGGATCTGCTCGATGTGCTGATTCGTGCCGGAGTGATTACCGTTCTGGTGATGTTCTGTTTTCAGATATTCAGCCCGTTCCTCGACCTGATGCTGTGGTCGGTGATCCTGGCAATCACCCTCTACCCCTTGCAAGTCAGGTTCAAAGGCAAGCTGGGGAACAAAGACGGGCTCACCGCGACGCTGATCGTATTGATCGCCATCAGTATTCTTATCGTGCCTGTTTATTTGTTGGGAGCCTCGCTTGCGGATTCCGTGGAGAGGGTTATGACTATGGTCAAAACCGACAGTTTCCATTTTCCGCCACCGTCCGATGCGGTAGCTGGCTGGCCACTCGTGGGGAAACCTCTTCATAGCTTATGGACACAAGCCGTCACTGACCTGCCCGATCTGGCACAGAAGTTCATGCCGCAGATCAAAGGTGTCAGCCTCTCCCTGCTGAGCAAGCTTGCGGGTGTCGGCATGGGGCTCCTTTTATTCATCGTCGCCCTGATTATTGCCGGTATTTTTTTAGCGTATGGCGAAAGCGGTCACCGCAGCGCGGTGCAAATCGTTTCGCGCTTCAGCGGTCCGATCAACGGGCCGAAAATCGCCGACCTGTGCACCGCCACCATCCGGGCAGTGGCGTTGGGGGTGGTCGGCATCGCCTTCATCCAGATGCTGTTGGTGGGCATCGGCTTTGTGCTCATGGGCGTCCCCGGCGCCGGTCTTCTCGCCTTGGCGGTGCTGCTTCTTGGCATCATGCAATTACCGGCGACCCTGATTACTCTTCCAGTCATCGTCTTTGTTTTCATGAGCGAAGGTGCCAGTACGGCGACCATTGTGTTTTCCATCTATGTCTTCATCGCAGGATTGGTCGATAACGTCCTCAAACCACTGTTGCTAGGTCGTGGTGTCGATGTACCGATGCCTGTGGTGCTGATCGGTGCCTTGGGCGGCATGGTCACGGGCGGTATCCTCGGCTTGTTTATCGGCCCGGTGATACTCGCGGTCGGCTATCAGCTGTTCTGGGAATGGGTGGATCAAGTACAAGAACCGGGGCCAGACAACCAGGGGCAGACCTGACACAGCGGCCGAGGATATTCCCATGCTGTTGAATCTACTGGTCGGTCTTCCCGTAATGTTGTTCTGCCTGCTGATGCAAGCCGTTTTCGTCACCATATGCCTGCGTCAATACGTGCATTTCAGGCATTCCAAACCGCCTGAAACGCAATGGCTGAATATCCTGTTGTTGTCGATGGTGATGCTGCTGATGTTGCTGAGTAATTTCGTGCAGATCGCCATCTGGGCCACGCTGTTCATGCTGCTCGATGAGTTCGACGAATTCGCCATCGCGCTGTATCACTCGGCGGTCAACTTCGCCACGCTGGGCTACGGCGACATCATCATGTCCTCTCGCTGGCGTCTGCTTGGCCCATTGGAGGCCGCCAACGGAATCCTGATGTTTGGTGTCTCCACCGCGGTGATGACCGCTGCGGTGATGGATGTCATAAAGCACAACATGGACAGGCTAAAGCCGCGTGAACGCCCATAGGCATGCGCCGATCATGGCAGGGCCTTCTCCAGCGCCTCACGCAATTGTGCCGCCGTGGCGTATTCGTGCTGCTCCACCAATTGGCCGTCCTTGAGCTGCAGCCACAGCACTTTATCCACGGCCCCGGGGTAGCGCGGCGCCACGCGACCATCACGGTCAAGCATCACTCGATAGGAATAATCGCGCATAGCCGGTACTGCGAACATTTTCGCGATTAGCCGAGGCATGCGCTGAATGTCCGCGACAAATACCGCGTGCCGAGCCTCCAGGTAGCCCTTGGGCTGGTCCTGCAGAGCGGCGCCGACCAATTTGGCGGCGTCCATGCTGCGCGCCACCAGCAGCGTTTGAGTCTGGTTCTCGAGCGTGAAAGCCTGATCGAACTGATCAAGTAAGGTCCAGGGCGTCAGGCGCTCGCCAACCTCCAGCGCCTGGGCCCAAAGAGGCAGAAGACTGAGCAATAACACCGGCCAATATTTCAAGTTCTACTCCTTGTTCGAGCGCATATGCGTAATGGCCAGCAGTCTACACCACCCGTTCCGAGTGCTCAGTGCGTTTCACGCTTTCTGCTTGTCGCAAATGAACGCTAAGCTTGGACCTATGGATGACTCAGATTATTTACGCCTGCTGACCATTGCGGCCGAGCAAGCCAACACGTTCCTGTCCAATGCCCGCAAATGGGAGCGTGAGCGTTGGGTTTGCCAGCGCCTGCTGCAAGGCCTGAACATTCCCTATCGCGCCGACGAATTTGCCCCCGCCGGGGAGCCGCCGGACGTGTTGTTCCGCGACGCGAATTTCGAGGTGTTTTTCGTGCTCGACGAAGGCCGGCGCCTCAACGACGAATGGCGCGACGAGCTGCAACGTCGGCGCAGCGCGTTTTCCCTGAGCCAGCTGGTGCGCCGCGAGGCCAAGCCCCGGCGCATCCCGGCCAATGAATTTCTGCTGAGACTGGCGCCGACCTTGCGTAAAAAAGCCCACAACTACCAAGAGCGCGGCATGGACTTGGGGGAGCTGGACATCATCGCCTTCGCCAGCCTCAAGCGCGAAGTGCTGGACCTCAACAGCCACTTTCCGCCGCCTACCGAATACTTGCGTCAGGGCTGGCGCTCGTTGTCGCTGGTTGGCCCGACTTTCGCCCGAGTGTTATTCGCCCATCCGGATGCCCCGGATTTCTTGCGCAGCAATCTGGGTCGCAGCATTGTTTTCGATGTCGGAATCAGCCTGTGAGCCCATTGCAGGAGCTGATCGCCGAAGTACCGCAACAGGGCCGTGTCCGCTGGATCGGTGTGCGGCCGAAATCCCGCTCGCCGATGATCGAACTCGATGCCGTAGAAGCGCGGCTCGAGGCCGGGTTGACCGGTGATCATGCCCGGCCCGGCGTGCGCAATGCGCGGCAGGTGACGTTGATTCAGTGGGAACACCTGGCCGTAATCAATTCGCTGATGGGCCGCCCGGACGATCAACCGGTGCGACCTCAGGATCTGCGGCGCAATATCGTCGTCAGCGGCATCAACCTGTTCAGCCTCAAAGGTCGGCGTTTCAGGATCGGCCAGGCGATTTTTGAAACCAGCGGCTGGTGCCAGCCCTGCGCACGTCTCGAAAACAACCTCGGCCCCGGGACCTTTCAGGCCGTTCGCGGACATGGTGGAATCACTGCCCGAGTGTTACAAAGTGGCATCATTCGCCTGGACGACAGGGTGAATGTCGAGCCGATTCCGGACAGCGGCTATGCTCCGTTCAACCCAGGATAAAAGCCCTGTAGCTTCTAAACATTCAGCAACGTCTATCTGACGAGGCCCAATATGACCAGCCGCCTGAACCCGGACGACCAAAAGCATGTCGAAGAGTACCTGCGCCTGTCCCAGCACCAAGTCGAGCGCCGGCCTTTCCGGCCGTGGATGCTCCTGGTGCTGGTGTTGGCAGTGACCATTGGTCTAGGCCTGTTGAGCCGACTTATCAGTTACCTGACGCTATGAGCTGCATCGCGCTCGCTCGGGTAACTGCACCGATTTCTTTTAGCCTTGCGAGATATCCCCATGACTCATCGTATTGTCATCGTTGGCGGCGGCGCCGGCGGTCTGGAGTTGGCTACCCGTCTGGGTAAGACTCTGGGCAAGCGCGGCACGGCCAGTGTGATGCTGGTCGACGCGAACCTGACCCACATCTGGAAACCGCTGTTGCACGAAGTGGCGGCAGGTTCCCTGAACTCTTCCGAAGACGAACTCAACTATGTTGCCCAGGCAAAATGGAACCACTTCGAGTTCCAGCTGGGGCGCATGAGCGGACTCGATCGCGCACAGAAGAAAATCCAGCTGGCCGCCACCTACGACGAGGCCGGTCTGGAACTGGTGCCGGCGCGCGAAGTGCCTTACGACTCGCTGGTGATTGCCGTCGGCAGCACCACCAACGATTTCGGCACGCAGGGCGCGGCGCAACACTGCCTGTTCCTCGACACCCGCAAACAGGCCGAGCGCTTCCATCAACAACTGCTCAATCACTACCTGCGCGCCCATGCCGGGCAGAGCGATAAAGTCGAGCAAATTAGCGTAGCGATCGTCGGCGCCGGTGCCACCGGGGTCGAACTGGCAGCGGAACTGCACAACGCCGCCCATGAACTCGCGGCCTACGGCCTGGACCGGATCAAACCGGAAAACATGCACATCACCTTGATCGAAGCCGGGCCACGGGTACTGCCAGCCCTGCCGGAACGAATCGGCGGGCCTGTGCATAAGACCCTGGAGAAACTCGGGGTCAACGTCATGACCAATGCTGCAGTCAGCGAAGTGACGACAGACAGCCTGATTACCGCCGATGGCAAAGTGATCAACGCCAGCCTCAAAGTATGGGCCGCCGGAATTCGTGCGCCGGGTTTCCTCAAGGACATCGATGGCCTGGAAACCAACCGCATCAATCAGCTGCAAGTGTTGCCGACTCTGCAAACCACCCGCGACGAGAACATCTTCGCCTTCGGTGACTGTGCGGCCTGCCCACAACCAGGCACTGATCGCAATGTGCCGCCGCGCGCCCAGGCTGCGCACCAGCAAGCTTCGTTGCTGGCCAAATCGCTGAAACTGCGGATCGAAGGCAAAGCCCTGCCGGAGTACAAGTACACCGACTACGGCTCGCTGATTTCGCTGTCGCGTTTTTCGGCTGTGGGTAACTTGATGGGCAACCTCACCGGCAGCGTGATGCTTGAGGGCTGGCTGGCGCGGATGTTTTACGTGTCGCTGTATCGCATGCACCAGATGGCGTTGTATGGCGCGTTCCGCACGGCGATGTTGATGCTGGGCAGCAAGATTGGGCGCGGGACTGAGCCTCGGCTGAAGCTGCACTAAATACTCGGCGTCTGTCAGGGCCTCATCGCGGGCAAGCCACGCTCCCACAGGTTATGTGTCGGATTCAGATTCCATGGTCGGCACATAACCTGTGGGAGCGTGGCTTGCCCGCGATGCAGGCGCCTCGGTCCAACCTGCGAACACTTGTGTGTCTCACTGTATCTCCCCCACTGATTCCATCCCTTCGCTTACAAAGCCCCCCCTTGCGCGACACAGTAGCGATACACCACGCCCGCTAAATGGCCACACCCGAGCAAGGCACTGCCTGCTTCGGTCATCGCCGCATTCACGTGGCGTCCTTTATCGAGCGGTTGTGTTGTGCAACCCAGGAGATTTGTAATGTCCCGTACTCTCAGCAAAAACACCGTTGGCCTGCTCGGCGCTGTCCTGGCCGGAGGCATGATGTTGTCCGGTTCTGTCTTCGCTTCGCAGCCGCTGACTCAGGGCTACCTGCTGGCCTCGGCGGAACAGGTCGTGAAGACGCCTGAAGGTAAATGTGGCGAAGGCAAGTGCGGTGACGCCTCGATGGCCAAGACTGACACCGATGATGACGGCAAGGTATCCCGCGCGGAATTTTTGAAAGTGGCGCCCAAGGCTGACTTCGACAAGATCGACACCAACCATGACGGCCAGATCGACGAACAAGAGGCTTTTGATAACGTAAAAGCCAACTACGAAACCAATGGCAAAAAAATGCCGAAGGGCTTGTTCGAGCACCTGAAAGACAATAGCTAAGTCTCTGAAGACCAAGCCCTGCTTTTCCAACGAGAAGCAGGGCTTTTTTGCATTTGCAGCAGACAAAAAAAATCCCCGTATCTTTCGATACGAGGATTTTTAATATGGTCGGGGTAAGGGGATTCGAACTCCTGACATCCTGCTCCCAAAGCAGGCGCGCTACCGGACTGCGCTATACCCCGGTAAAAAAAAGGCACCTTTGAAAGGCGCCTTCTTCGATCAGCGCTTTTGGCCTCTGATCTTAAGATTCGATTCCAGCGCTAACTGGTTTCAAAAATGGTGGGTCGTGTGGGATTCGAACCTACGACCAATTGGTTAAAAGCCAACTGCTCTACCAACTGAGCTAACGACCCAAAAATGGTCGGGGTAAGGGGATTCGAACTCCTGACATCCTGCTCCCAAAGCAGGCGCGCTACCGGACTGCGCTATACCCCGGTTTGAAATTGGCTCCGTGACCAGGACTCGAACCTGGGACCCAATGATTAACAGTCATTTGCTCTACCGACTGAGCTATCACGGAACTACATATTTCAATTTACAACTGTGAAGCTTGCTTCACCTCTTCGACCCGTTCGCATCGCTGCGTTCGTGTGTCTGAGGCGCGCTATTCTACAATCTTAAGCACCTCTGTCAACCCCCTAAATTGCTTTCAAGTTAATGATTTGCAACTTATTTCAGATTCCTGCTTGGGGAGCAGAAACCCTTCAGGGCGACTTACTGCGGGGCGCACTTTACAAGCCTTTTCCTTTGAGTTCAACAGCCTGGCGAAAAAAAGGCCTCGCAATGCGAGGCCTTCTTTTATTGCACTGCCGCCGAGCGTCAGACGAAAACGATTTCGTCGTTTTCCACGACACCTTTGGCGGTATCGCCAGGCATGAATCGACCCGACAGAATCAACTGTGCCAACGGGTTCTCGATCCAGCGCTGGATCGCCCGTTTGAGCGGTCGTGCGCCGTACACCGGGTCGTAACCGACAGCGATCAGCTTATCCATCGCTTCCGGACTCAGCTCAAGCTTCAGCTCGCGTTCGGTCAGGCGACTACGCAGGCGACCCAACTGGATCTCGGTAATACCGGCGATCTGATCCCGAGCCAGCGGTTCGAAAATCACCACTTCGTCGACCCGGTTGATGAACTCCGGCCGGAAGTGCGTGGAAATCGCATCCATCACAGCCGCGCGCTGCGCTTCGCGATCACCCACCAGTTCCTGAATCTGCACCGATCCGAGGTTGGAGGTCATGACGATCACGGTGTTTTTGAAATCCACCGTGCGGCCATGGCTGTCGGTCAAACGGCCATCTTCGAGCACTTGCAGCAAAATGTTGAACACGTCCGGGTGGGCCTTCTCGACCTCGTCCAGGAGGATCACCGAATAAGGCTTGCGACGCACCGCCTCGGTCAGGTAACCGCCCTCTTCATAGCCCACGTAACCCGGTGGCGCGCCGATCAGTCGAGCCACGGAATGTTTCTCCATGAACTCGGACATGTCGATCCGCACCATCGCCTCTTCGGTATCGAACAGGAACTCGGCCAGCGCCTTGCACAACTCGGTTTTACCGACACCGGTCGGGCCGAGGAACATGAACGAACCGCTCGGGCGATTCGGGTCGGACAACCCGGCGCGGGAACGCCGCACGGCGTTGGAAACGGCGATCACTGCTTCGTCCTGACCGATCACACGTTGGTGCAACAGGCTTTCCATCTTCATCAGTTTTTCGCGCTCGCCCTCGAGCATTTTCGACACTGGGATGCCGGTCCACTTCGACACGACTTCGGCGATCTCTTCCTCAGTCACCTTGCTGCGCAGCAACTGGTTTTCGCTTTTACCGTGCTGATCGACCATTTGCAGGCTGCGCTCCAGGTCCGGGATCACCCCGTATTGCAACTCGGCCATGCGGTTCAAGTCGCCCTTACGGCGCGCGGCTTCCAGTTCCTGACGGGACTGTTCGATCTTCTGCTGGATCTGCGCCGAACCCTGGACCTCGGCTTTTTCCGAGTTCCAGATTTCTTCGAGGTCCGAGTACTCACGCTCGTGACGAACGATTTCTTCCTGCAGTTTTTCCAGACGTTTCTTCGCCGCGTCGTCGCTTTCTTTCTTCAGTGCCTGGGATTCCACCTTCAGCTGAATCAGACGACGTTCCAGACGGTCCAGCACTTCCGGCTTGGAGTCGATCTCCATACGGATGCGGCTGGCGGCTTCGTCGATCAGGTCGATGGCTTTGTCCGGCAGCTGACGATCGGTGATGTAGCGATGACTGAGCTTGGCCGCGGCGATGATCGCACCGTCGGTGATCGCCACCTTGTGGTGAACCTCGTAACGCTCTTTCAGGCCACGCAGGATGGCGATGGTGTCTTCTTCGCTCGGCTCGTCCACCAAGACTTTCTGGAAGCGCCGCTCAAGGGCCGCATCCTTCTCTATATATTGGCGGTACTCGTTGAGCGTGGTCGCGCCGACGCAGTGCAGTTCACCACGAGCCAACGCAGGCTTGAGCATGTTGCCCGCATCCATCGAGCCCTCGCCTTTACCGGCGCCAACCATGGTATGCAGTTCGTCGATGAACAGTATGATCTGCCCTTCCTGCTTCGATAGTTCGTTGAGCAGGGATTTAAGGCGTTCTTCGAACTCGCCGCGGTATTTGGCACCGGCAATCAAAGCCCCCATGTCCAGAGACAACAGACGCTTGCCTCTCAGGCCATCCGGCACTTCACCGTTGATGATACGCTGTGCCAGGCCTTCGGCGATGGCGGTTTTACCCACGCCAGGCTCACCGATCAGCACCGGGTTGTTCTTGGTGCGGCGTTGCAGGACCTGAATGGTGCGACGAATTTCGTCGTCACGGCCGATTACCGGATCGAGCTTGCCTTCTTCGGCGCGCTTGGTCAGGTCGATGGTGTATTTATCGAGCGCCTGACGGGATTCTTCGTGGTTGGCATCATTGACTGCCTCACCGCCGCGCAGGTTATTGATCGCGTTTTCCAGGGCTTTCTTGCTCACGCCCTGGCCCAGCAACAATTTGCCGAGCTTGCTGTTCTCGTCCATGGCAGCGAGCAACACCAGTTCGCTGGAGATGAACTGGTCGCCCTTCTGCTGGGCCAGACGATCGGCTTGGTTGAGCAGGCGCGCCAGATCCTGCGACATGTTCACATCGCCGGTCGGATTCTGGATTTTCGGCAGCTGATCGAGGACTTTGGTCAGCTCTTTACGCAGGCTATTGACGTCGAAACCCACCTGCATCAGCAGGGGTTTGATCGAACCACCCTGCTGTTCAAGCATGGCCTGCATCAAATGCGCCGGCTCAATCGCCGGATGATCGAGGCCGACGGCCAGGGATTGGGCGTCGGACAAGGCTAACTGCAACTTGCTGGTTAAACGGTCTATACGCATGGGTCACCTTCCTTTTGAGCAGGCCGGACCTATAAACATCCTGAATGAAGAAACCTGCCAGATACCTCACTAGATGTGGTCGATTCTGGGAGATTCAAGCGCCGTGACGTTGATGCAGATCAGACAAGTCTAGCGTTCGAGCCAGATCAGGGACGCAAACCGACCGGTGCGTGGGCTAAGGCGGTAAGAAAAGAAGCGAGGGTCGGTCACGGTGCAGAAACCGCCACCATAAACAGCGGTAACGCCGCGAGCGGCCAGACGTAAACGCGCCAGCTCATAGATGTCGGCCATGAACTTGCCGGCATTCTGGCTCGGCACGAAGGCTTTGGTGGCTTCAGGCAATTGCTCGACGAAGGTTTCACGCACTTCCGGGCCGACTTCAAAGGCTTGAGGGCCAATGGCCGGGCCGAGCCAGACCAACACGTCTTCGGGCGGTACACCCAGACTGTCGAGGGTCGCTTCCAGCACACCCGCCGCCAACCCGCGCCAACCGGCATGGGCGGCAGCGACGCGGGTGCCGGCGCGGTCGCAAAACAGCGCCGGAAGGCAGTCGGCGGTCATCGCGGTGCAAGCGATACCGGGTGTTGCCGTCCAGCTGGCGTCGGCAGTGGCTACCAAGCTTGGATCCGCTTGAGCCACGACAATGCCGTGAACCTGCTTTAACCACGCCGGATGAATAGAGAAATGATCGGTGAGGCGACGGCGGTTTTCGGCGACAGCTTCGGGGCTGTCGTCGACATGATCGCCCAGGTTGAGGCTGTCGAACGGCGCCAGACTGACGCCGCCCGTACGGGTGGTAACGCAGGCTTTCACCCCGGCAGGCGCAGGCCAGTCGGGAGTCAGCCAGTCACTCATCCGATGAACGCCTCGCGGTCCTGCTTGAGCAGCGACAGCAACCAGACGAAGTCGTCCGGCAGTGGCGATTCCCAGCTCATGCGTTTACCGGTGGTCGGATGGTCCAGCTCCAGGAACCGCGCATGCAGCGCCTGACGCGGGAAATTCTTCAAGGATTCGACCATCGTCACACTGGCGGCCGGCGGAATACGGAAACGACCGCCGTAGGCAGGATCTCCGACCAACGGGTAGTTGATGTGCGCCATATGCACGCGAATCTGGTGCGTACGACCGGTTTCCAGCTTCACCCGCACGTGAGTGTGGGAGCGGAAACGCTCGAGCACGCGGTAATGGCTGACGGCTTGCTTGCCACCTTCCATCACAGCCATGCGCTGGCGTTGCTGGCCATGACGACCGATCGGCGCGTTGATTTTGCCGCCGGCTGTCACCACACCGATCACGATGCACTCGTAGATCCGGCTTACGCTGCGGCTCTGCAATTGCGTGACAAGCTGTGTCTGCGCTTGAATGGTCTTGGCCACCACCATCAGACCGGTGGTGTCCTTGTCCAGGCGATGCACGATACCGGCGCGGGGCACATTGATAATGTCCGGCACGTGGTGCAGCAAGGCGTTGAGCAAGGTGCCGTCAGCGTGACCGGCAGCCGGATGCACCACCAGGCCCGCAGGCTTGTTGATGACCAGGATGTCGTCGTCTTCATAGACGATGTCCAGCTCGATGTCTTGAGCGATCCATTCGCCCTGAGCTTCCTGCTCGGCAGTCAGCTCAAGAATGGCGCCACCGTGAACGATGTCTCGCGGGCGGATAACCGCCCCATCCACAGTCAGGCGGCCGTCTTTGATCCAGGCGGAAAGGCGCGAGCGCGAGTGCTCAGCGAATAATTGTGCGGCGACTTGATCGAGGCGTTGGCCGCCCAATTCGGACGGCACCTCTGCGCGAAGTTCAATTTTATCGGACATGCTCAGACTAGGCGTCGGCACAGCCTTTGGTTTCGGCTGCGCGCTTGTGGTTAAATACGGCGTCTTTTGCCCCGAGGCTTTTCAACGGGGCACTCATCATAACAGGACGGCCCCGCCCAAGACAGCGGCCGTCATAGGGACGCAAGCCGCCATGCAAGTGAAACACCTGCTGCTGATCGCCATCCTCGCATTGACCGCTGCTTGCTCATCGAAGGAAGTCGTAGACGAAAACCTGAGCGAAGTCGAGCTGTACCAGCAGGCTCAGCACGATCTGGACAACAATAGCTACACCGCCGCCACAGCCAAGCTGAAGGCGCTGGAGTCGCGTTATCCGTTCGGTCGCTACGCCGATCAGGCTCAACTCGAGCTCATCTACGCCAACTACAAGAATGCCGAGCCTGAGGCTGCGAAGTCCGCCGCCGAGCGTTTCATTCGTCTGCACCCGCAGCACCCGAACGTGGATTACGCCTACTACCTCAAGGGCCTGACCTCTTTCGACCAGGACGTCGGCCTGCTGGCGCGCTTCCTGCCGCTGGACATGACCAAGCGTGACCCGGGCGCCGCTCGCGACTCCTACAACGAGTTCGCCCAGTTGACCAGCCGCTTCCCGAACAGCCGCTACTCGCCGGACGCCAAGCAGCGCATGATCTATCTGCGCAACCTGCTGGCTTCCTACGAGATTCACGTTGCCGACTATTACCTGACTCGTCAGGCCTATGTCGCCGCCGCGAACCGTGGTCGTTACGTGGTGGAAAACTTCCAGGAAACCCCTTCGGTCGGTGACGGCCTGGCGGTGATGACTGAAGCCTACCAACGTCTGCACCTGGACGAACTGGCCGCGACCACCCTCGAAACCCTGAAGCTCAACTACCCGAACCACCCAAGCCTGGTGGACGGTCAGTTCGTGCCTTCGAAGGACGAAGCCGACAACCGTTCGTGGCTGAGCAAGGCCACCTTGGGCCTGATCGAATCCCGTCCGCCGCTGCCGCCGGGTGAAACCCGCGCCAACCAGGACGTACAGAGGCAGTTCCAGGATGCCAAGGACTCGATTCCGAACGAGCTCAAGCCTAAAGATGAAAACGGCGATGTGATCGAAGAAGAGCAGCACGAGTCCGAAGCCAACAACACCGACCGCTCGTGGTTCAGCTACATGACCTTCGGCGTGTTCGACTGACGCTGGGGTGTTGTGCCGAGAAGGCGCCTTTCGAGGCGCCTTTTTTATTACCGGATTTCAGGGGTGAGCGTATTGCGCTGTGCGCCTGACCCGTCCTTGGCTAAACTGCCAATTCACTACTCAAAAAGCAGCTCACCATGCTTCGTTTATTGTTCTGGATCGCCCTGATTGCCGCTGCGGTATGGTTCTGGCGCAAGTTCAAGAGCCCGGCTTCGGGCACCAACACGCCGCGCGAGCAAGATGCTCCACCCATGGTCCGCTGTGCTCATTGCGGTGTACACCTGCCCCGCGACCGCGCGCTGAGCCTTCAACAACAGTGGTATTGCAGCCAGGCTCACCTTGAGCAAGGCCCGGGTTCCAGTGATCGCTGAGACGTCCAGTCCCGGCAACAAACAGGCCCAGCGATTGCTGCGCCTCTATCACCTCTACCGTTTAAGCATCGGCATCACCTTGGTGCTGTTGATCTCCAGCAACATGGACAACCAGTTGCTGACGTTCGCCAATGATGACTTGCTGCGTAACGGCAGCTGGTTGTACCTGGTGCTGAATATCCTGCTGGTGGTCTTTCAGGGGAACACCCGGCGCCCGGCGCAGTTGTTCAGCCTGGCGCTGGTCGATGTCCTGCTGCTATGCGGCCTGTTCTATGCCGCTGGCGGCATGCCCAGCGCCATCGGCAACCTGTTGATCGTGTCGGTAGTCATCAGCAACACCCTGCTGCGCGGGCGCATCGGCCTGCTGATTGCGGCAGTTGGCGCCCTCGGCATCGTGGGTCTGAGCTTCCTTCTGAGCTTCAGCCACCCCACCACTCCCAACGATTACCTGCAAGTCGGCACTCTCGGCGCCCTGTGTTTTGCCGCAGCATTGTTGGTGCAAGGCTTGATCCGAAGACTGGAAGTCAGCGAAACCCTGGCCGAGCAGCGGGCCAGCGAAGTGCTCAGCCTCGAAGCCCTCAACGCACTGATCCTGCAACGCATGCGCACGGGCATTCTGGTGCTGGACGACCAACGGCATGTGCAACTGGCCAATCACAGCGCCTTGACCTTGCTGGGGCAGGAAAAACTCGATGGCCAGTTGATCGACGACTATTCGATGCCGTTGGTCGAGCGGCTCCAACTGTGGTTCAACAATCCGACTTTGCGCCCACAAAGCCTGAAAATCGCCAGCAATGGCCTTGAGCTGCAACCGAGTTTCATTGCCCTGAACCATAGCCCGCACCACCAGACGCTGGTTTTTCTCGAAGACCTCGCCCAAATCGCCCAACAGGCCCAGCAACTGAAACTCGCCGCCCTCGGTCGCCTGACCGCCGGTATTGCCCATGAGATCCGCAATCCACTGGGTGCCATTAGTCATGCCGCCCAGTTACTGCAGGAATCCGAGGAACTGAACGGCGCGGATCGGCGTCTGACACAGATTATTCAAGACCACTCTCAGCGAATGAATCGGGTAATCGAAAACGTCCTGCAACTGTCTCGTCGCCAGCAAACCGTGCCGCAACGGCTGGATCTACGGCCGTGGCTGGAGCATTTTGTCGCTGAAACCCGCGAAGGGGCGACCGAACGTCAGCAAATTCACCTGCGCATCGGCTCGGGAAACTTCAAAACCCTGATGGACCCGAATCAGCTGACCCAGATTCTCGACAATCTGCTGCGCAACGCCTGGCGCCATAGCGCGCTGAAACACGCTCAGGCTCAAGCCTGGCTTGAGTTGTATCTCGACCCGGAGAGCCAGTTGCCGACCCTTGAAGTCCTGGACGATGGCCCCGGCGTGGCGCCGGAGCAGCGCTCGCACTTGTTCGAACCGTTCTTCACCACCAGCAGCCAGGGTACTGGCCTGGGGCTTTATCTGTCCCGTGAGCTGTGCGAAAGCAATCAGGCCCGCCTAGACTTCAAACCACGCCAAGGCGGCGGCTGCTTTCGCATCACTTTTGCTCACGGACGGAAACAAAGTTGAACATGAGCCCACGGCAAAAAATCCTGATCGTCGACGACGAGCCGGATATTCGCGAACTCCTGGAAATAACCCTGGGACGGATGAAACTCGACACCTTCAGCGCCCGCAATCTCGCAGAAGCGCAAGCACTGCTGGCACGGGAGACATTCGACCTGTGCCTGACCGATATGCGTCTGCCCGACGGCACCGGTCTGGCGCTGGTGCAGCATATCCAGCAGCGCTATGCGCAAGTGCCAGTGGCGATGATCACCGCCTACGGCAGCCTGGAGACGGCAATCAACGCGCTCAAGGCTGGCGCCTTCGACTTTCTGACCAAACCGGTCGACCTCACCCGCCTGCGCGAACTGGTCACCAGCGCGCTGAGTTTGCCTGCGCCAGGCGGCGCCAGCAGTACCATCGACCGTCGCCTGTTGGGCGACTCACTGCCGATGCGCAGCCTGCGCAAACAAATCGACAAACTGGCCCGCAGCCAAGCTCCGGTGTACATCAGCGGCGAGTCCGGCAGCGGCAAGGAGCTGGTCGCCCGATTGATCCATGACCAAGGCCCACGCGCCAGCCGACCATTCGTACCGGTGAACTGCGGGGCTATCCCCTCGGAATTGATGGAAAGCGAATTTTTCGGCCATCGCAAAGGCAGTTTCAGCGGCGCCATCGAAGACAAACCCGGGCTGTTCCAGGCCGCACAGGGCGGCACTTTGTTCCTCGATGAGGTGGCAGACCTGCCGCTGGCGATGCAGGTCAAACTATTGCGGGCCATTCAAGAGAAAGCCGTGCGCAGCATCGGTGGGCAGCAGGAAACCGTGGTCGATGTGCGCATACTCTGCGCCACCCACAAAGACCTCGATACCGAAGTCGCCGCCGAACGCTTTCGCCAGGACTTGTACTATCGTCTGAACGTGATCGAGTTGCGGGTGCCGCCCTTGCGCGAACGCCGCGACGACATTGAGCTTCTAGCCAACAATATGCTCAAGCGACTAGCGACCGGCACTGGCCAACCCGCCGCAAAACTCCACCCGCAAGCCCTCGATGCACTGAAAAGTTATCGGTTTCCAGGGAACGTGCGGGAATTGGAGAACATGCTTGAACGAGCCCACACCTTGTGCGAGAACAAACAGATCGAAGCCAGCGACCTGCGCCTGGCCGAAGGTAACTGCAACTCGGACGGCGACGTGCCGGACCTGACGCAAATCGACAACCTGGAAGCCTATCTGGAAAACGTCGAACGCAAACTCATCCTCCAGGCCCTGGAAGAAACCCGCTGGAACCGCACGGCGGCGGCTCAGCGGTTGAATCTGTCGTTTCGGTCGATGCGTTACAGGCTCAAGAAATTGGGGCTGGATTGAACCGTTAAAAGATCTTCAGTCAGATCCGCCCGACCGGTGCATACGGCGCAGGGTCGATAATCGGTGCCCGCCCCAGCATTACATCCGCAAACAACTGACACGACGCAGGCGCCAACACCAACCCATTGCGGTAATGCCCGCAGTTGAGCCAAAGCCCGTCAAACCCCGGCACCCGACCGATATAGGGAATCCCCTCCGGCGACCCCGGCCGCAACCCGGCCCAATGCCCCACCACTTCGGCATCCGCCAGCGCCGGAATCAACTCCACCGCCGAGGCCTTGAGGCTTTCCAGCGCGGTGTCGGTCGGCGTCTTGTCGAAGCCTTCATGCTCCAGCGTACTGCCGATCAGAATGTGTCCATCGCGCCGAGGAATGGCATAACGCCCCTTGGCCAGGACCATGCTCGGAAGGAAGTCCGCCGCGCACTTGTAAAGAATCATCTGGCCTTTGACCGGCTCGACCGGCAACTCCAGGCCCAGGCTTTTCAGCAAGTCACCGCTCCAGGCCCCGGCCGTCAAAATCACCTGATCACCCGCAATGGCCCCCATCGAAGTCTGAACCCCGACCACCGCAGCGCCTTCACGGATAAACCCGCTGACCTCGCACTGCTCATGAATCGTCACATTCGGCAGCGCCAGCAACGCTGCCTTGAGGGACTTCACCAGCCGTGGATTACGTACATTGGCCACATCGGCCATGTAGATCGCCCGCGAAAAACCGGCGCCCAATACCGGCACCGCATCGTGTGCCGCAGAGATATCCACAGCCCGCAGCGGACGATTTTCCCGTTTGGCCCAGGCGAGCGCTTCGGCTTCGTCATTCAGGTCCAGCCAGTACAACCCGGTGGTGTGCACTTCAGGATCGACACCCGTGGCGGCGAACAAACGTTCTGCCAGCTGTGGATAAAAATCCTGGGACCAATGAGCCAACGCAGTGACCGCCGGGCTGTAACGCCACGGATAGAGGGGCGAGACGATCCCGCCACCGGCCCAGGACGACTCCTGACCGACATTCGAGCGGTCCAGCAGCACGACGCTCTGTACTTCGGACGCGAGATTGAACGCCGTCAGCAGGCCAATCACCCCGCCGCCGACAATCACCACTTGCTGTTGCCTGCTCATGTTCTGATCCAACCGTTCAATAGACAGAGGGCGTAAAGGGCGCCCGAAAAATAAACTCAGCGACCCCAGCAACTCTTGGTGGTCTGGCCGGCCGTCGCATTGACCATGCTTCTGACGCCCGTGTTGGTGAGCGTGAAGTCACCACACTTGTCGCTCGCCATGCTCGATCCGGCCTTGCGTGTTGCCGTCAGCAGGAAGGTCTGATCGGTCAGGGTCGGGGTGATGGTATAGAAATCATTGCCGGCGCTCAGACCGATGGCATTGGTGTAGACATTATTCTTCGAATAGAAGCGCTCGAGGATCTGTGCCTGTTCGGAAAGCAGCCCGGCCACTTCAGTACGGCGGCCCTTTTTTACATACTCGGTGAGGCTTGGATAGCCAATAGTGATGACGATCCCGATGATCGCAATCACGATCATGATTTCGATCAGGGTAAAACCTCGGTTGGATCTGCGCATGCCTCAACTCTCACTTACTGTATTTGTCGCCACATGATGCGACGGCCGCTGCCGCCACCGGATTTTTCCACCAGTGTGCTGATGCCGCCACCGGAGTCGTTCACAATCTTGCGGGAGGCGTCGTTGACGACCGCGTTCAGGGTCGGGATGCCGCCAGTGAAGATCACCCCACTGGAAATTGTGTCAGTGCTGTCGACCGTCCCGTCGGCATTGGTGTCGAGCACCGCGTAATTGAGCATCTTACCGCTGAACGCATCGAGTTCGATCAGTTTGCCGCTGCCGAAGCCGGCACAGGGGTCCGTGGTATCCATACTGGCCGTGGTAAACACGATTCGCCCCGATACCAGAGTGGCCTGATTGATCACTCGCTCTCCCGTCAGCACGTTGTTGTACACCAACGGCAAGTACCAGCCTTTCTTTGCCGGGTAGGTCACTTCGTTCTGGCTGGTGGTGATGAATTGCCCGGAGCTGCCCGAAAAAACGCCGGTCACCGCCTGCGCCTGCAAGCTGGAAGTGGTGATTTGCCCCGCGCCACCCTCCGCATCCCATACCGCGTAGAACGCCTGGAGATCCTTGTTGGTCTTGTCGGCGGCCTCATTTAATTTGCCGGTACCGAACAACACTTGCTTACCGCCCGATGCGTGATCGGCGAGCAATGGTTGTACGGTGATCGGTTGGGTCGCCCCTCCCGCCGTGGTGAACAACGGCTTGCCGGAAAACGCCACGCCCCAGGTGTCTGTGGTGGTGCCACTCAAATCGAACTTCCACAACCGCCCCTTCAAGTCGCCCCCATAGGCGGCCTGCACCACGTTCTGCGAGTTGACCCTGAGCTTCACCGACGACAAGCCGTTGGTGGTGTCTGTACTGTCGACCACGATCTTCTTGATCAGTGAGCCGTCGCGGATATCCACCACATACAGCGCTGCCACTCCGGAGTTGCTGCCATAACCGTTGGAGATAAACGCGGCCCAGCGACCATCGGCCAAGCGTGCCACTTCGGGGCGCGCATAGGCATAACCCAGATCATTGAAAACGTTCGCCGCATCAGCCGTGGCTGGTGCACTGATTTCCCACAACGCCCTGGTCACGTTACCGGCCGATGCGTCGAACAGCTGCAGCGCATAGAAGGTTTTGCCGCCCGCCCCTGTTCCACCAATCGCCAGGGTTTTCCAGGCGCTATCGAGTTGAGCATCGAACACACCGACCTGACCGTCGACCAAAAACTTGTGGCTTACACCGTTGATGTAAGTGAGGTCAGCGATGTAGCGCAATGATGGCAGCACACTGGAGGGCATATAGCCGTAGCGTCTGACACCGTTGGTCGAGTTGATGACGTTTACAAAACCGTCGTTGGCGTTCACCACCAGGCTGGAGTTCATGTTGGCGGCTTTGGTGGCGAGGTAGGTGCTGTAGGTGGTGTCACCCACCAGATCGGACGCGGTTTTGTCCGTGGGCGCGGCCAGCACGAGAGGCGAATTGATGATATCGCCGAGCAATACACTGCGCGTTTTCAAGCCGGTTTTATTGGTGCCCTTGCTCCACTCCACCAGATCACTACCGGTGATGCCGACGGGCAGCCCCTGGTTGAGAGAATCCTGCTGGACCGGGGAGAAGTTGCTGTAGGCCAGAGTGACAGCAGCTTTGGTCAGGGTATTCCAGGACTGGTAGGTCGGCGCGGTAGCACCGGGCACGATGGTGGTATCGGTCGTCCACAGCACCGCCGCCGTGTTCACCGCGCCCGCCGATGTGAAGCTAAAGGACTTGATAGTGCCCCGCCAGTCCTTGGGGTCGTAGGTGGTCTGGAAGTAGGCTGAGTTGCTGGTCAGGGTCGTACCGCTGGCAACGCCGCTGCCACCTGATCCGGCCTTGGAGGTGATGTCGCTCAAAGCCGAAGAAAGTGCGCTGTTCAGTCCCGTGCCATCAGTCGCCTGGTAGTACCTTCCCTGTCCGTAGGTCGCGGCATCCGCCAGCATCTGGTTTGCCGCGGTGAAACCCACGGTATAGGTATTCATGTTCTGCCGGGAAAAATCCAGGGCATCCCAGCTTTTGCCCGTAGCATCGGTTCCCGTGGAGCGCATGTCGATGTCGAAGGCGAACTTGGCGATGTCATCCAGGAACAGGGTGTCGCCCTGATCATCGCCGAAGAGGTTGGCGCCATCGTTATTGCTGATACCGTCCCAGTTCGGTAACTGGCTACCACCCAGCGGATCGTCGGTCGGAAAGGTTCGGTCGTAGGTCGGCAGACCACCGGTGATTACAACGCCGTAATTTCTCTGGCAGCGATACTGAATCGGACTGGTGTAGGTGGTGGGTGTCGAGTTGTTGTACGGCGCCATGCCACGGAAATAGCGGGTGATCTCGTAATAGGCTTCCGCCAGGGGCGTATTGGCCTCCGCGCTCAGTTCGTCGATTCCGGCGATCAATGCGTTGTAGTTGGTATCGGCCTGAGCCTGGGTCACGGTGCCGCTGACTGCCGACAAATCACTGACCGAACGGACGATGTAACCGCCGTCATTCTTATGGTTGCCGACCGCCAGGTTGAACGTCGCGAGGCCGATGCGCAGCGAGCGGTTGCTGGCCACCAACGTCTTGGAAACGTTGCGAGCCACATTCATCCGGTAATCATTGGGGATCGAGCCATCGGTGAAATCCCGGTCGGCGTTGTTCGCCAAGCTTATCAAATAGGACAGGTAATTCGCCGTATATAGCGTGTCCTCGCTCCCCACCGGATCGGGAAGCTTGAGGCAAAGCGACTCCAGACCGGTAGAGCTGTTGTTATAAAAACCGTACCAATCCTTCGAACATGTTCCTCGAGTCAAGCTCGACAAAGCAATATTGGTATCGGTCATGTCAAGCTCGCGGCCTTTCTTGCACGAACCATTGGAGAGGCAAATAGTCACCGGGGTGCGCGCGACCGTCGGGTCGAAGCCTGCCGCCCAGATAATGCTGTTCATACTCTTCGAGTCGTCGAGTAACAGCATTACATTGGGCGCCACGGCGGCGGCGTTCAACAGCGGCGAATCCGAGGGCGTGAAGGCGTAAGTCGGCGCTGCCAGATAAAGACTCAACGCCGCGCCGCAGAACAACTGCAACAACCAACGGCGCCAGCCTGTACGGGTCTCAGTACTTCGCATAGATACTCTCCACCACACTGCGCGAATTGCCCGCGATGCCCACGGCGGTCACCCGGTACAGCGTTGCCGACGTGTTGCTCGGCACGTTCACGGCCGTCAGGGTGGTGCCGATGTTCTGCACCCCGTAAAAGCCGCTGCCGGAGGCGATCCAGGTCACCCCCGAGGTGGAGTTGAACCCGGCGGTGGTAATGACCGACACCTCGACTGGCGGGGCGCATTGGCTGGTACCGCTGCAAACCGGCAATGAATAGGTGTCCAGTTGCACCGCGCTTTCGCCGACACGCAATGCCGCTTCTGCGCCCTGGAACGACTGATTACGCAGGATCACGCTGCCGGCCATTTTTTCCTGCAACGTAGCGCTCTGCATCGACGAAAGCCCGATCAACGTCAGCACCAGGAGAAACACCAGGCTGACCAACAGCGCCATGCCGCGCTGGGCGTGAGGGGTCATGGGAGCAATACTCATCGACCCTCCCCTCATGGCAACCGGTTGCGCAAGGCGGCAACCACGTTGAAGGTTTGTTCGTGTACCCGGCCGTTCGGGTCGGTTAGCGTCAGCGTCAGTCGCACACTGCGGATTCGTGCAGGATCGGATGGGTTGCTGCTATAGGTGGAGGCGGCCGTATCCGTGGCCGAACTGGCGAGGCCGAAGCTCACATTGAAGGCACTGACGTTGTTCACCAGCACCTGCTGCGTCGGCGTGCCGGCACCAGAGCCCATCAGCAGCTGGTTGTTGCTGAAGCTGTAGACCAATCGCCGGATCGGAAATGCCAACTGCCCCGATGCCGGGATGCGTGCACCGGTGTAGGCCGTCGCGATATTGCGGCAATCGGAAATCACCGTCCAGGTCGGCACCCCGCCACTGCCACCGACATCCGCGGTGACGAGCGTTAATTTGAGGTTGGCATTGTCCCAACTGATCGGCGTGATTTGACTGGCATTGAAATTCCCTGCCGAGCTGGAGTCGATAATCGTGCCCAGGCAACCGAACATGCCAACCATGCGGATTTCCTGAATCATTTTGCTCAGGACGAACCGTGCATCTTCCTGCATGCCGGCGGCAGTGTTCTGACTGACGTAGGTATTTTTAGCTGCGATGAAGATCTGCGCCACGCCAAGAACCACGACCAGACTCAACGCCAGGGCGATCAGTAACTCGATCAGGCCGAAACCTTTGCTGGCTCTGATCATGGTGTCGTCGCCGGATCAACGGTGGCGCGGCTGACAACGACGAAGCTGCGGCGCGAGTCGGCGGTATTGGCGGCCCGCGAGTCGTCCCAGGTAATGGTAATGGTGTACACCCGCTGGTTGCGGGTGATGCTACCGGTCGCTGTGGCGCCGCCGAAATTGACGATGTTGGTGGTGAAATCGTAAAGATCCTGATCCCGGGCCACGCTCAGGTTGCCCGAGGTCGGTGGCGTAACGGTGTAATCGGCGCCGGAGTTGGCGCGAATGCGGTCCATCATGTCGTAGGCGATAAAACTCGCCTGACTGGTCATCCGCGAGCTATCGGTGTATTTCAGCGCATTGAGCTGAATCGCCGCCGCGCCCAACAACCCCACGGCCAGAACCAACAACGCGACCAGTACCTCGATCAGCGTCATGCCCTCCTGTGCACGCTTGCTCCAACCCCTCATCCGCAACTTCCACCCAATAGAATTCGTCCGTTCAAACACACATTCAACGTCCGGCTCTGCGCCCCCAGTACATAGCTGATCACGACTGCCGTGGACGGTGCCGACAAACCGCCCAGATTGTTGAAATCAATAGCGGTCACTCCTGAGGTTAGCGTCAGAGTTGCACCACTGCTCATCGCTGGAACAACCCGCAATACATTGGCCGGATTGCCGGTACCGTCATAAACGGTCAGATCGCCGGTCCAGACACTCCCGCCTGCTGTCGGACGAACCCGGGTGGTAATGCCCCGGTCGATCGCCTCAAGCCGGGCGTAATTGAGCGCGCGTTGCAGGTCGCCGATCTCGGTGTCGGCCTTGGTGCTTTGCACCGAGCGGGTAAACGCCGGAACAGCAAGGCTGATCAGGATCAGAAACACGGCGAGCGTGATCAGCAGCTCGATCAGCGTGAAACCTTTTGTACGATGATCCATCAGTGCCCTCCGTTGCCGTCGGCTATACCTGCTTCTACACGCTAGAACATCCGACCGGCAGATGTACGGTTGTTTTGCCATTACTCGCGCAGGGATCGTGCGGGCCGCAGCACTCCAGGGAAGGAAATGACATGCATCAGCAAGGTTTCAGCCTGATCGAACTGCTCATGGGACTGACAATTGTCGGGATTGTTCTGCAACTGGTCAGCCCGGCGTTCGCCGCACTGACAGAATCGAACCATCGGGAGCAGGCGGCGCAGTCGATTGTCAGTGGTATGCGTAATGCCAGAACAGCTGCTATCACACGCAATCAGAGTGTTGTGATACACGGCATCAACGGCGACTGGGGTCAGGGCTGGCGGATCATTCTGGATGTCAGTGGCAAAGGCCCGGAGGACAGCAGCAATCCACTACTGGTTGAGCACGCGAGTAGCACCCGGGTGCCGATTGTCGGCAATTGGGCGGTCAGGCGTTTCGTGCGTTTCAGCAGTCTGGGCGAACCGCTGATGCCCGGACGGGCCTTTCAAGCGGGGACATTGCATCTATGCGCAAGCCACGAACCGGTGAGTCAGCTCCAGGTGGTGCTGGCCCGGACCGGCCGCGTCAGCCTGCGCAGCCATAAGGCTGAGCAGGCGTTGTGTCCGGGGGGAAAACGTTAAAGCAACGAACGCACGCGCAATTCTTTAGGCATGGAGAACGTGATGTTCTCCTCGCGGCCGGCCAGTTCATCGGCCCCGGTGGCGCCCCAGGCCTGCAATTGCTGGATCACACCACGCACCAGTACTTCCGGAGCGGAGGCTCCGGCCGTGATGCCAATACGCTCGACACCGTCGAACCAGCTCTTTTGCAGGTCTTCGGCGCCGTCGATCAGATAGGCCGGGGTGGCCATGCGTTCAGCCAGTTCACGCAGGCGATTGGAGTTGGAACTGTTCGGGCTGCCGACCACCAGCACCACGTCGCATTCGTCTGCCAACTGCTTGACGGCGTCCTGACGGTTTTGCGTGGCGTAGCAGATATCGTCCTTGCGCGGACCTCCGATGGCCGGGAACCGAGTACGCAGGGCGTCGATCACGCGACTGGTATCGTCCATGGACAGGGTGGTCTGGGTGACGAAGGCCAGTTTTTCAGGGTTGTTTACTTGCAACGCGGCGACGTCTTTCTCGTCCTCGACCAGATAGATCGCGCCACCATTGCTGCCATCGTACTGGCCCATGGTGCCTTCGACTTCCGGGTGACCGGCGTGGCCGATGAGGATGCATTCACGGCCGTCGCGGCTGTAGCGCGCGACTTCGATGTGTACCTTGGTCACCAGCGGGCAGGTAGCGTCGAACACCTTCAGGCCACGGCCAGCGGCTTCGGTGCGCACGGCCTGGGAAACGCCATGGGCGCTGAAGATCACGATCACGTCATCCGGCACCTGATCCAGCTCTTCGACGAAGATCGCCCCACGGGCGCGCAGGTCTTCGACGACGAATTTGTTGTGGACCACTTCGTGGCGCACGTAGATCGGCGGCCCGAAGACTTCCAGGGCGCGGTTGACGATTTCGATCGCCCGGTCCACACCGGCGCAGAAGCCACGGGGGTTGGCGAGTTTGATTTGCATGCTGTGCCTCGTGTCTTGCGCGCAAGAAATAGCGAAAACAGTGAAAAAACTACTGTGGGAGCGAGCCTGCTCGCGAAAGCGGTGCGTCAGTCAACATTGATGTTGAATGTGATGACGCCATCGCGAGCAGGCTCGCTCCCACAAGTTACAGCGCTTTGACGTTGAAGATCTCGACGTCAAAGGTCAAGGTTTTACCGGCCAGCGGGTGGTTGAAGTCGATGGTCACCTGAGCGTCATCGAATTCTTTCACCACACCGGGCAGCTCAGTATTGGCCGCATCGTTGAAGATCACCAGCAAGCCAGGCGACAGTTCCATATCCTTGAACTGCGAGCGCGGGATGATCTGCACATTTTGCGGGTTCGGTTGACCAAAAGCGTTTTCCGGCTCGATGGTCAGGGTGCGTTTGTCGCCGGCCTTAAAGCCGAACAGCGCTGCTTCGAAACCTGGCAACAGGTTGCCGTCGCCAACCTTGAAGGTCGCCGGGGCTTTGTCGAAGGTACTGTCGACGGTGTCGCCGTTCTCCAGACGCAATGCAAAGTGCAAGGTGACTTCCGTGTTCTGGCCGATGCGTTGCTCAGCCAATACCTGTTCAGTCATGAACGGTTTCTCCGGTCTTTTTACTTTTGAACATATCCAGTGCAAGCATCACGGCACCGACAGAAATTGCGCTGTCGGCAAAGTTGAACGCCGGGAAGTACCAGCGGTTCTGCCAATGCACCAGAATGAAATCGATCACATGGCCCAGGGCAATGCGGTCGTACAGGTTACCCAACGCGCCACCCAGCACCAGCGCCAAGGCGACTGCCAGCCAGGTTTCGTTGCGCCCCAGGCGCTTGAGCCAGATCACCAGCACCGCACTGACCACCACCGCGATCAGGGCGAACAGCCAGCGCTGCCAGCCCGAGCTGTCAGCCAGGAAACTGAACGCCGCGCCGGTGTTGTAAGCCAGGGTCCAGCTGAAGTAATCGGGGATTACCACGATTTGCTGGTACATGCTCAGCGAGCCTTCGAAGTAGAACTTGCTGGCCTGGTCGATGACCAGGACCAGCAAACTCAACCAGAGCCAGCTCAGCCGTCCGAAACGGCCAACGGCGTTAGGCATAGTGACGAACCTCGCCAGCGCCGCTGATGTTGTCTACGCAACGACCGCAGATTTCCGGATGCTCCGGGTTCACGCCGACGTCTTCACGGCAGTGCCAGCAACGGGCGCACTTGGCATGGCTCGACTTGACCACTTGCAGTTTCAAACCGCCGACTTCGGTGACCACGGCATCGCCCGGCGCCTGAACGAACGGCGCAACGGTAGCAGTCGAGGTAATCAACACGAAGCGCAGTTCGTTGCTCAGTTTGGCCAGATCGGCGCTCAGCGCGTCTTCGGCGAACAGCGTCACTTCGGCTTGCAGGTTGCCACCGACGGCCTTCGCCGCGCGCTGGATTTCCATTTCCTTGTTGACCGCCACCTTCACCGCCATGATCCGCTCCCAGTAGGCGCGGTCCAGTTCGAAGCCTTCCGGCAATTCGGTCAGGCCTTCGTACCAGGTGTTGAGCATCACAGACTCGTTACGCTCGCCCGGCAGGTACTGCCACAGCTCGTCGGCGGTGAACGCCAGGATCGGCGCGATCCAGCGCACCAGCGCTTCGCTGATGTGGTACAGCGCGGTTTGCGCCGAACGACGGGCCTTGCTGTTGGCGCCAGTGGTGTACTGACGGTCCTTGATGATATCGAGGTAGAAACCGCCCAGCTCCTGCACGCAGAAGTTGTGGATCTTGGAGTAGACGTTCCAGAAGCGGTATTCGCCGTAGTGCTCTTGCAGCTCGCGTTGCAGCAGCAGGGTGCGATCCACCGCCCAACGGTCCAGCGCCAGCATTTCTTCGGCCGGCAGGATGTCGGTGGCCGGGTTGAAACCGGTCAGGTTGGAAAGCAGGAAGCGCGCGGTGTTACGGATGCGCCGGTAGGCGTCCGCACTGCGTTGCAGGATCTGCTCGGAAACCGCCATTTCACCCGAATAGTCGGTAGAAGCGACCCACAGACGCATGATATCGGCACCCAGGGTGTCGTTGACCTTCTGCGGCGCGATGACGTTGCCCAAAGACTTGGACATTTTGCGACCGGACTCGTCAACGGTGAAACCGTGGGTCAGCAGCTCTCGGTACGGGGCGTGGTCGTCGATGGCGCAACCGGTCAGCAACGACGAGTGGAACCAGCCGCGGTGTTGGTCCGAACCTTCCAGGTACAGGTCGGCACGTGGACCGGTCTCGTGGCCCATCGAGTGCGAGCCGCGCAGGACGTGCCAGTGCGTGGTGCCCGAGTCGAACCAGACGTCCAGGGTATCGCTGATCTTGTCGTACAGCGGCGCTTCTTCACCGAGCAACTCGGCGGCGTCCATCTTGAACCAGGCTTCGATGCCTTCAACTTCGACGCGCTGGGCGACGATTTCCATCAGCTCGACGGTGCGTGGGTGCAGCTCACCGCTTTCCTTGTTCAGGAAGAACGGGATCGGCACGCCCCAGTTGCGCTGACGGGAGATGCACCAGTCAGGACGGTTGGCGATCATCGAGTGCAGCCGCGCCTGGCCCCAGGCCGGAACGAACTTGGTCTCTTCAATGGCTTTGATCGCCCGCTTGCGCAGGGTTTCGCCAGTCGCAGGCTCTTTGTCCATGCCGATGAACCACTGCGCAGTGGCGCGGTAGATCAGCGGAGTCTTGTGACGCCAGCAATGCATGTAGCTGTGTTCAATGGTTTCGGTGTGCAGCAGCGCGCCAACTTCCGACAGTTTGTCGACGATGGCCGGGTTGGCCTTCCAGATGAACTGGCCGCCGAAGAACTCCAGCGATGTCGCGTACACGCCGTTGCTTTGCACCGGATTGAGGATGTCGTCGTTTACCATGCCATAGGCTTTGCAGGTCACGAAGTCGTCTACGCCGTAGGCTGGCGAGGAGTGAACCACGCCGGTGCCCGCGCCCAGTTCGACGTATTCGGCCAGGTAAACCGGCGACAGACGATCGTAGAACGGGTGACGGAAGTTAATCAGTTCCAGTTCTTTACCGGTGGTGGTCGCAATGACCGAACCTTCCAGGCTGTAGCGGGCAAGGCACGACTCGACCAGCTCTTCAGCCAGCACCAGCAGTTTGTCGCCGACGTCGACCAGGGCGTAGTTGAATTCCGGGTGAACGTTCAACGCCTGGTTGGCCGGGATGGTCCACGGGGTGGTGGTCCAGATCACGATCGAGGCGGGTTTGCCCAGAGACGGCAGACCGAACGCGGCAGCCAGTTTGGCTTCATCAGAGATCGGGAAGGCCACGTCGATGGTCGCGGATTTTTTGTTCTCGTACTCGACTTCCGCTTCAGCCAGGGCCGAACCGCAGTCAAAGCACCAGTTCACAGGCTTCAGGCCCTTGAACACGAAGCCACCCTTGACGATTTCCGCCAGGGCGCGGATTTCACCGGCCTCGTTTTTGAAGTCCATGGTCTTGTACGGGTTGGCGAAGTCGCCCAACACGCCCAGACGAATGAATTCGGACTTCTGACCTTCGATTTGCTCGGTGGCGTAGGCACGGCACAGTTCGCGGGTCTTGTCCGCGCCCAGGTTCTTGCCGTGGGTCACTTCGACTTTGTGCTCGATCGGCAGACCGTGGCAGTCCCAGCCCGGAACATAAGGCGCGTCGAAACCCGACAGGGTTTTCGAGCGGATAATCATGTCCTTTAGAATCTTGTTCAGCGCATGACCGATGTGAATCGTGCCGTTGGCGTACGGAGGACCGTCGTGAAGTACGAACTTCGGACGATCCTTGCCAATCTCGCGCAACTTACCGTACAGGCCAATGCTGTCCCAGCGCTGCAGAATCTGCGGTTCGCGCTGAGGCAGGCCGGCCTTCATTGGGAAGGCGGTGTCCGGAAGGTTTAGCGTGGCTTTATAGTCGGTCATTTAAGGCTCTTCATTAGCGATTGGCGCTAGGTGCGACAGGGCACGGGCGGCGGCGACATCCGCATTGATCGCCGTCTTAAGCGCCTCCAGAGAGGCGAAACGCTGCTCTTCACGCAGCTTGTGGTGGAAAACCACCGTCAAACGCCGGTCATACAGATCGCCGGCAAAATCTAAAAGGTGTACTTCGAGGTGGGCTTTGCCATCACCTTGGACCGTTGGCCGCACGCCGATATTGGCGACGCCTGGCCAGGTCTTGCCGTCGATGTCGACGTTGACCAGATAAACCCCGGACAGCGGCACACGACGACGCTTGAGTTGTATGTTGGCGGTCGGCGTACCGAGCTGGCGCGCCAGCTTCTGGCCGTGCAGCACTCGCCCGGCAATCCGGTACGGACGACCGAGTAGCCGCTCGGCCAAGGCAAAATCTGCAGCGGCCAGGGCGTTACGCACCTGAGTGCTGCTGACACGAATGCCGTCCAGCTCGACGGTCTGCGCCGCTTCGACGGTAAACCCCTGAAGGACGCCAGCCTGCTGCAGGAAATTGAAATCCCCTAGCCGGTCGCAGCCGAAACGGAAATCGTCGCCGACTTCCAGATGCTGTACGCCGAGGCCGTCCACCAGAATAGTATCGACGAATTCGCTGGCGCTGAGTTTGCTCAGGCGCTGATTGAAAGCCAGGCACAGCACCCGGTCGACACCTTCCATGGCCAGCAGCTGCAGTTTGTCCCGCAGGCGGGCCAGACGGGCCGGGGCGGTGTCCGGGGCGAAGAATTCTCGCGGCTGCGGCTCAAAAATCACCACGCAGCTGGGCACGCCCAACTCGAGCGCACGCTCACGCAGCCGGGCCAGGATAGCCTGGTGACCACGGTGAACACCGTCAAAGTTGCCAATAGTGGCGACACAGCCCCGATGCTGGGGGCGCAGGTTGTGGAGGCCTCGAACCAGCTGCATAACGCGCTTCTTGCTCATAAAGTGGTCGATTATAACCACACCCGGCGGCCGACGACAGGCAACACCGTAACCCAAAGTGATCGAGCCGACAAAACCGCCGGCTCGCCCGTGTTTATCGAGACAAAAGCCTCAGCTCAGCGCTTTGCGATTGAAGTCGCGCAAACGGAAGCCCATCAACAGCAACATGCCGAAATAGACCACCACGCCGGCGATTACCAATGCACCCAGTCGAAGTAAACGCTCCAGCATATGCCCTTCCGCCCAAGCCGGCATAAAGTGCATTGCACCCAGCAATACCGCGGACATCACCGCCACCGCCACCAGCAGTTTGAGCCCGAACTTTGCCCAGCCCGGTTGCGGCTGATACATCTGCTGCTTGCGCAGCTGATAGAACAACAGCCCGGCATTGATGCAGGCGCCCGCGCTGATGGCCAGGGCCAGACCGGCATGAGCCAGCGGACCGATCAGTACCAGGTTGAACAGCTGAGTAACGATCAGGGTGAAAATCGCGATTTTTACCGGGGTCCGGATGTTTTGTTGCGCATAAAAGCCCGGCGCCAACACTTTGATCACGATAATCCCCAACAAACCGACGGAATAGGCAATCAGCGCGCGCTGGGTCATGGCCGCATCGAAAGCGCTGAACTGACCGTACTGGAACAGCGAAACCGTTAGCGGCTCAGCCAGAATCCCCAGCGCCAGGGCGCACGGCAACACCAGCATGAAGCACAGGCGCAGCCCCCAATCGAGGATCCGCGAGTATTCGTGGCGATCCTGGCTGGCATAGGTCCTGGCCAGCGTCGGCAGCAGAATCGTGCCCAGAGCCACACCCAGCACGCCGGATGGCAATTCCATCAGGCGATCGGCGTAATACATCCAGGAAACGGAACCGGCCACCAAAAACGAAGCAAATATAGTGTTGATGATCAGCGAAATCTGGCTCACCGAAACGCCGATGATCGCTGGCAGCATCTGCTTCATGACCCGCCAGACGCCGCTATCGCGCAGATTCAGGCGCGGCAGCACCAGCATGCCGATTTTCTTCAGGTGCGGCAGCTGAAACAGCAATTGCGCCAGACCGCCCACCAGAACGGCCCAGCCCAGCGCCATTACCGGCGGATCGAAATACGGCGTCAGGAACACCGCAAAAATGATCATGCTGACATTGAGCAGGGTCGGCACGAAGGCTGGCACCGAGAAGCGATTCCAGGTATTGAGGATCGCTCCGGCCAATGAAGACAGGGAGATCAGCAATATATAAGGAAAAGTGACCCGTAGCAGATCGGTGGTCAGCTCGAATTTTTCCGGGGTCGTGACGAAACCCGGTGCCGTGGCCCAGATGACCCAAGGCGCGGCGAGCATGCCCAGCGCAGTGACCAGCGCCAGCACCAGCGTCAGCAGGCCCGAGACATAAGCAATGAAGGTTCGCGTCGCCTCCTCGCCCTGCTGACTTTTGTATTCGGCGAGAATCGGCACGAAGGCCTGGGAAAATGCTCCCTCGGCGAAGATCCGCCGCAGCAGATTGGGCAGTTTGAAGGCGATAAAGAAGGCGTCGGTCGCCATTCCCGCACCAAATGCGCGAGCGATAAGGGTGTCGCGAACAAACCCCAAAACCCGGGAGAGCATCGTGATAGAGCTGACAGCGGCCAACGATTTGAGCAGATTCATTGAAAGAGTTTTTGCCTGTCGATAAACAGCAGGCGAACAACGCGCCCACTTATGCGATACTCCGCGCCGCAACAGCACAGAGCCAAAGCTCGCGAGTTTACAGGTCGCACGCCGGAAAGAAATATCCCGACGTTCTATACCTGCCACTTAGCGGATCGTTTCAACCGCCCTTGACAAGACATCAACTCATCGGCATGATTCGCGGCCTATTTTGTTTGCTATTTCCTAAAAAGTCTTTCGAGGAGCTCGACGGTGGCCAACACACCTTCCGCCAAAAAACGTGCAAAACAGGCTGAGAAGCGTCGCAGCCACAACGCCAGCCTGCGTTCCATGGTTCGTACCTACATCAAGAATGTAGTTAAAGCCATCGACGCAAAAGACGCTGAAAAAGCTCAAGCTGCTTACGTTCTGGCTGTGCCAGTTATCGACCGTATGGCCGATAAAGGCATCATCCACAAGAACAAAGCTGCTCGTCATAAGAGCCGCCTGAATGGCCACGTAAAGGCCCTGAACGTTGCCGCTGCTGCCTAAGCGACACGCTCATTAAAAAACCGACCTCAGGGTCGGTTTTTTATTGCCTGCGATTTATCAGACACACCGCAAAAAAAAATGTGGAAGCGAGCCTGCTCGCGATTGCGGACGCCCAGCCAGCATAGATGCTGAATGTCAGTCCGCTATCGCGAGCAGGCTCGCCCCCACACTTCGACCTGCGTCAGATTATTGAGCGTGCGTCCACGGTAGAATCGGAATCGCCGTCACCGCATTCTGCGGGCTGCCCTCGATCAAACGATCGCTATAAACCAGATACACCAGCGTATTACGCTTCTTGTCGAGGAATCGCACCACCTGCATGGTCTTGAACACCAAGGACGTGCGCTCCTTGAACACCTCCTCGCCATCCTTGAGCTCACCCTTGAAGTTGATCGGCCCGACCTGACGACACGCTATAGATGCCTCGGCGCGATCCTCAGCCAGACCCAACCCACCCTTTACGCCGCCAGTCTTGGCGCGCGACAGGTAGCAAGTCACGCCATCCACCTTCGGATCATCAAACGCTTCGACAACGATACGGTCGTTCGGACCAACAAATTTGAACACCGTCGACACCTGGCCAATTTCATCGGCCGAGGCCAACAGCGGCATCGCCAACAACAAGCCCAACAATCCTTTTGCCAAACGCATTCAGGTATTCCTTCAGACCAGAATCAGGTTATCGCGGTGAACCAGTTCCGGCTCCGCCATGTAACCCAGCAGACCGACAATCGCCTCAGACGACTGACCGATGATTTTTTGTGCTTCCAGAGCGCTGTAGTTAGCCAGGCCACGGGCGATTTCACGACCGTCCGGCGCCACGCAGACCACCATTTCGCCACGACGGAAACTGCCCTGGACCAGCTTGACGCCCACCGGCAGCAAACTTTTGTTGCCTTGAGACAACGCCGTCACCGCCCCCGCATCCAGCACCAGCGTTCCGCGGGTTTGCAGATGCCCGGCCAGCCATTGCTTGCGTGCCGCCAGCATGCCGCGCTCAGGTGACAGCAAGGTGCCGATGCGCTCGCCCGCCTTGAGACGATCCAGCACTCGCTCAATGCGCCCACCGACAATGATAGTGTGCGCACCGGAACGCGCCGCCAGACGCGCAGCGCGCAACTTGGTCTGCATACCGCCACGACCCAGTGCACCGCCAGTGCTGCCAGCCACCGCATCCAGTGCCGGATCATCGGCACGCGCCTCGTAAATCAGCTTGGCATCGGGATTGTTGCGCGGATCGGCATCGAACATGCCATCGCGATCGGTGAGGATCACCAGCAAATCGGCTTCGACCAGGTTCGCCACCAGCGCCGCCAACGTGTCGTTGTCGCCGAAACGGATTTCGTCAGTGACCACGGTGTCGTTCTCGTTGATCACCGGGATCACCTTGAGCTCGACCAGCGCGCGCAGCGTACTGCGAGCGTTCAGGTAGCGCTTGCGGTCGGACAAATCGTCGTGAGTCAGGAGAATCTGCGCGGTATGCCGGCCATGCTCGGCAAAGCTCGACTCCCAGGCTTGCACCAACCCCATCTGACCGATGGCGGCAGCGGCCTGCAACTCGTGCATTGCACTGGGTCGTACAGTCCAGCCCAGACGGCTCATACCCGCCGCCACTGCCCCGGAGGACACCAGTACCAGCTCAACACCCGCCTCGTGCAGGGCAACCATCTGCTCGACCCAGACACCCATTGCCGCGCGATCCAGGCCTTTGCCGTCCGCCGTCAGCAAAGCGCTGCCGATCTTCACGACCCAACGCTGCGCACCTGTCACCTTGCTCCGCATCATCTTCAACCTTAGCTTGAGGACAGCACGACCCAGCGCTGCCCGTAACGTTATTCGTGACTACCGATTTCCAGATACTAAAACGCCGCTCTAGTGAGCGGCGCTTAAGTTTATCGCAACGAATCAGTCACGCACGTAAATGATTTCCGGACCGTCTTCGTCATCCACATCTTCTTCGTCCCAATCGTCTTCACCGATGTCATGGACCGACTTCACGCCACTGCGACGCAGGGCACGCTGATCGTCCAGCGCCTGCAACTGGGCGCGCGCCTCATCTTCGATGCGCTGATCGAGCTCGGCCAACTCTTCCTTGTAGGCCGGGTCGTTAGCCAGACGATCGGCACGATCTTCCAGGTAACGCATGATGTCGTGGCAAAGACGCTCAGTGCCTTGCTTGGCGATTGCGGAGATCACGTAGACCGGACCGGTCCACTCCAGACGATCAACGATTTCCTTGACGCGAGCATCGTGCTCTTCTTCAAGGATCTGGTCGCACTTGTTCAGCACCAGCCAGCGATCACGCTCAGCCAGGGACGGGCTGAACTTGGTCAGCTCGCTGACGATTACTTCGGCGGCATCCGGAGCACTGGTGTCATCCAGCGGCGCCATGTCGACGAGGTGCAGCAGCAGACGGGTACGCGACAAGTGCTTGAGGAAACGAATCCCCAGGCCCGCGCCGTCGGAAGCACCTTCGATCAGACCCGGAATGTCCGCCACCACGAAGCTCTTCCAGCGATCGACGCTGACCACACCCAGGTTCGGCACCAGAGTGGTGAACGGGTAGTCGGCGACTTTCGGCTTGGCGGCCGATACCGAGCGAATGAAGGTACTTTTGCCAGCGTTCGGCAAACCAAGCAGACCGACGTCCGCCAACACCTTCATCTCCAGCTTCAGGTCGCGCTGCTCACCCGGCTTGCCCGGCGTGGTCTGGCGCGGTGCCCGGTTGGTGCTGGATTTGAAACGAGTGTTACCCAGACCGTGCCAGCCGCCGTGAGCCACCAGCAGACGCTGGCCGGCCTTGGTCAGGTCGCCGATCACTTCCTGAGTCGCGGAATCGATGACAGTAGTGCCGACCGGAACGCGCAGCACCAGCTCCTCACCTTTCTTGCCGGTGCAGTCAGTGCTGCCGCCGTTGGAACCACGCTCGGCATCGAAGTGCCGGGTGTAACGGTAGTCCACCAGGGTGTTGAGGTTTTCGTCGGCGACCATGTAGACCGAGCCGCCATCACCACCGTCACCGCCGTTCGGGCCACCGTTTTCAATGAATTTTTCGCGACGGAAGCTCATGCAACCGTTGCCGCCGTCCCCGGCCTTTACTCGAATCGATACTTCATCAACAAACTTCATAACAAAACGCCTCTCGCCATACGGACGAGCCGAAAAAACCTAGACATAAGACTCTTGCAAAAATGAGCGCAGCGACCTCAATCAACGACCGCCAATACAGCGCTGGAGCCCATCACAAACAGCTTTGCAAGAGACTCACCCCACAAACGAAAAAGCCCCGTCGCAAGACAGGGCTTTTCCAGCAACTACGTAATTATGCCGCGACGACGTCAGTCTTCGGGACAATGCTTACGTAACGACGACCGAAGGCGCCTTTTACTTCGAACTTGATCACGCCGTCGATTTTAGCGAACAGAGTGTGATCTTTGCCCATGCCAACGCCGTAGCCAGCGTGGAATTGGGTGCCGCGCTGACGCACGATGATGTTGCCCGGAATGATAACCTGGCCGCCATACATCTTCACGCCAAGGCGTTTGGCTTCTGAGTCGCGACCGTTACGGGTACTACCACCAGCTTTTTTGTGTGCCATGAGTTCAATTCTCCTAGTGAGGAATTAGGCTGAAATTAAGCCTGAATACCGGTGATTTTGATCTCGGTGTACCACTGGCGGTGGCCCATACGCTTCATGTGGTGCTTACGGCGACGGAACTTGATGATGCGGACTTTATCGTGACGACCTTGGGAGATCACTTCAGCCACAACGGTAGCGCCAGGAACAACTGGAGCGCCGATATTCACGTCGTCGCCATTGGCAACCAACAGAACGCGATCAAAAGTAACGGATTCGCCGGTAGCGATTTCCAGTTTTTCGATCTTCAGGTATTCACCTGGAGCAACTTTGTACTGCTTGCCACCAGTAACGATTACTGCATAAGACATGGTATTTCTCCGATAATCCTGCTCACCCAGCTCTTTATAAGAAGAGGTATTGGCTGGCATGGCTGCATAAGGCTGGAAGGCCTGTTTGCAATTGCGTAAGGCAGGTGCTGCCCAGGAAGTTCAGGGTGCGCGATTGTACGCAAGCTGCCGAGGCGATGCAAGAGGCTGTCCATCGTGCCTTGACAGGCCCGGACGTGGGTCCTAGCATGCCGCGCAACCCTTCTGGAGCAACTGTCGCTGATGCAACCCCAAGCTTTCTACCGCGCGGTGGCGGACGATTTTAGCGCCGTCGACGGCATCATCAAGAAACAGCTGACTTCCCGAGTGCCGCTGGTATCGAAAATCGGCGACTACATTACCTCGGCTGGCGGTAAACGCCTGCGCCCGTTGCTCGTGCTGCTGTGCGGCAAGGCACTGGGCCGCGAAGGCGATGACCTGCGCCTGTTGGCTGCGACCATCGAGTTCCTGCACACCGCCACCCTGCTGCACGACGACGTCGTCGACATGTCCGGCATGCGCCGAGGCCGCTCGACCGCCAACGCCATGTGGGGCAACGCACCGAGCGTGCTGGTGGGCGACTTCCTGTATTCGCGTTCTTTCGAAATGATGGTCGAACTGGGCTCCATGCCGGTGATGAAAATCCTTTCGCAAGCCACGCGCATCATCGCTGAAGGCGAAGTGTTGCAGCTGTCGAAGGTCCGCGACGCCAGCACCACCGAAGAAACCTACATGGAAGTCATCCGCGGCAAAACCGCGATGCTCTTCGAAGCCTCGACTCACAGTGCCGCGGCCCTGGCCGGTGCCTCGCCGGAACAGAGCGAAGCGCTGCGCACCTTTGGCGATCACCTGGGGGTAGCCTTCCAATTGGTGGACGACCTGCTGGATTACCGCGGCGACGCCGAAACCCTGGGCAAGAACGTCGGCGACGATCTGGCCGAAGGCAAACCGACTCTGCCGCTGATCTACACCATGCGCGAAGGCACTCCGGAGCAGGCCGCACTGGTTCGTCAGGCGATCCAGAAAGGTGGCATCGAAGATCTGGAACGCATTCGCGAGGCCGTTGAAGCTTCCGGCTCGCTGGACTACACCGCGCAACTGGCCCGCGACTACGTGGCCCGTGCGATCAAGTGCCTCGACGCCCTGCCCGCCAGCGAATACCGCGATGCATTGGTGGAATTGAGCGAGTTTGCGGTCGCCCGCACGCACTAACTTGTGGCGAGGGGGCTTGCCCCCGTTCGGCTGCGAAGCAGTCGTAAACCCATTGCATGCGGTTTATCTTTGAAATACAGGGCCGCTTCGCAACCCAACGGGGGCAAGCCCCCTCGCCACGGGTCGCCCCCACAGGTCTATCAGCGTCCTGCCCGCTCCCGCCTAAAACCCTATATAATGTGCGCTTTTTAGCCATCCTGAATCCAAGGAGCTTTAGTGAGCACGTTGCCACCCTGCCCGAAATGCAATTCCGAATACACCTACGAAGACGGCGCACAGCTGATCTGCCCGGAGTGCGCCCACGAGTGGTCCGCCAGTGGCGAAGCCGAAGTGGCCTCCGATGACACCGTGAAAAAGGATTCGGTCGGCAATGTCCTGCAGGACGGCGATACCATCACCGTGATCAAGGACCTCAAGGTCAAAGGCACGTCGCTGGTGGTCAAGGTCGGTACCAAGGTCAAGAACATCCGCCTGTGCGACGGCGACCACGACATCGACTGCAAGATCGATGGCATTGGTCCGATGAAACTCAAATCCGAGTTCGTCAGAAAAGTCTGAACCTGCTGTATTCCATCCCGCGCCCGGCGTGGGATGGTGCTTTGCCCTTCCCCGCATCACCCAGCATTCGCGCGCAGTAGCCAAACGCCAGTCGTTTTGATGCTCAGCAATTTCCCTGCAGAAAAAAACACAAACCGCCAATAGACCCTTGCTATTTGATGAATAAGAATTATTCTCATTGAAACCCATCAATGGAGATGAGACCCATGACTTATTTGATCGATGCCTGGCTGGACCGCCCACACCCCTACCTCAGGATCCTGCATCGGGAAACCGGGGAAGTCTGTGCGGTGCTTGAAGAAGAAGCCTTGAACGAGCTACAGGATCAGGGTGATCTGGACGTCAACGGCTTAAGTTCCAGCGAGCCGGTGGTGCTCAAGGAACTGGTACGCAATCTGTTTCTGTTCTGCTATGCCCGGGCATTGCGCCCGACCAACGATCTGAACCATAAGATCGAACTATGAGACAACGCAAAAAACTGTGGGAGCGAGCCTGCTCGCGATGGCATCACCTCGGTTTCACAGAAAAACCGAGTTGACTGCATCGCGAGCAGGCTCGCTCCCACATTAGCCCGTCATAACGACAGGCCGGGCATTACAGAACGTCGAGCAGTTCGACGTCGAATACCAGTACGCTGTGCGGCGGAATGCTGCCAACGCCTTGAGCGCCGTAAGCCAGTTCGCTCGGCACGTACAGACGCCATTTGCTGCCGGCGTTCATCAGTTGCAGGGCTTCGGTCCAGCCAGCGATGACGCCGCCAACCGGGAATTCTGCAGGCTGACCGCGATCGTAGGAGCTGTCGAACACAGTGCCGTCAATCAGGGTGCCGTGGTAGTGAGTACGCACTTGATCTTCACGGGTTGGCTTGGCGCCTTCACCTTGAGTCAGCACTTCGAATTGCAGGCCGGAAGCCAGAGTGGTGATGCCTTCGCGCTTGGCGTTTTCAGCCAGGAAAGCCAGGCCTTCGCCAGCAGCGGCTTCAGCCTTGGCTGCAGCTTCGGCTTGCATGATTTCGCGGATCACCTTGAAGCTGGCAGACATTTCTTCCTGACCCACACGGCTTGGCTTGCCGGCGAACGCGTCGGTCAGGCCAGCCAGGATTGCGTCCAGGCTAACGCCCGGTGGCGGGTTGTCACGCAGCTGGTCGCCCAACTGACGGCCAATGCCGTAGCTGACGCGGGTTTCGTCGGTGGACAGATTTACTTCGGACATGACACTGCTCCGCTGTGCGGACGGCCCTGGAACTTGCCGTGCGTGCACAGCGCGTCCCGGAACGCGCCCGGAATCAAAAGGGCGAGCAGACTAGCACAGATGCCGTCGTTGATGAGCGGCGCCAGCGCTGTCACACAGAACGGAAGGTGATCGGTACTTTCAGGCTTTCCTCGGTGCTGGCACCGCACATTTCGTCATGGACCGACGCATGCATAACGTTGAACGACAACTTGGGAAAGGCATGAAGCATGTCACGCGCATGCTCGACCGAGCGCAGATGCATTATTTCGCCGTGGGTATCGCGCAATGGATACGCCGAACCATGCATACGAGCCTCCAGCACGTAGATCACGCCATCTACCGAGATCAGGTTCAGCTCATCGACCTTTCCGGCGATGGCATACGCATTCAACTCTTGCAGGTTCATGAACGCACCTCACGCAGTGGCGAGCCAGGATCTCTACATGGATATGCCTCGACGGGCCAAAGTACAAGCTACAAGCGACACCGCCCGTCTGTTTTGGCAACTCTGTGGGAGCGTGGCTTGCCCGCGAAGAGGTCGTGTCAGTCGACATAAGTGTTTGTCTGTTATGCCGCCTTCGCGGGCAAGCCTCGCTCCTACAAGTGCTATGCAGATCAGTGCTTGGTCAGCTTGTCCAGATAGCCCATGGCAAACGCCGACACCACGAAGGTCATGTGAATGACCACGTACCACTTCAAATGCTCGGGATCGACGTTCTTGGCGTCCATGAAGATCCGTAGTAGGTGGATCGACGAAATCGCCACGATGGAAGCCGCGACCTTCATCTTCAACGAAGACGAATCCATGGTACCCAGCCAGTTGAGCTTTTCCTTGCTGTCGTCGATATCCAGCTGAGAAACGAAGTTCTCGTAACCGGAGATCATCACCATCACCAGCAAGCCGCCCACCAGCGCCATGTCGATCAGCGACAGCAGGACCAGAATCAGATCCGACTCGGCCATCGAGAACACGTTAGGAATGACGTGGAAGACTTCCTGGAAGAATTTCAGTGCCAACGCCAGCAAGCCCAGAGACAAACCGAAATAGATCGGCGCCAGTAACCAGCGGGAGGCGTACATTGCATTTTCGATAAAGCGTTCCATTGAATCTCACACAAGGGGCTGGAAATGGCAGCGAGTATAACAGCCACCTGTTACACCCAGAAACCGCCGGAAAATCCGCAACCTGCGTGTGTGTGACAAAGTTTTTCTGCTAGTGTCCAGATCATTGAACGGTCAGCGACGTCGGACAGGAAAACTGGAAATGGATGTGCGATTGCCTTTAACGAGTGCCGGACTTTGCCTCACGTTACTGCTGGGTGGTTGTTCACCCAGCGATGAGAAACGTCAGGTCAGCCTCGAAGAAAAGATCGCACAGTTCGAACAGTCCCTGGAGACGATCGAGGACCCCAAACTCAAGGATGCCGTGGCCGAGCTAGGCGGTTCGCTGTTATTACTCGAGCGCGCGCAACTGAAGCTCGACACCAAACCAGTAGTCACCGAATACGGCGAAGACGCCCTCGCCGTGCTCAAGCACTACCCCACGCCCCAGGTGCTGGTCGACACCTACATCAACGGTCTGTTTGTGCTGCACAAGGAGTCCAGCTCGGATTACCTGACCGACCTGCAGCCGGTATTCCCCTTCAACTTCAACATTCCGGGCGCGTTCCTTTTTCCTCATGGCCTGGAATGGCAATCGGTGACCCTGAGCAACAAGCGCGTCATCCCGTTCCAGCCGGAATGGTCGGAAACCGATCCCGGCATTCAGCTGAGCCCGTCGAGCTCCAACCTGACCAACCCCGATGATTTGACGGTGACCTACCCCTTCATCGAAGGCCTGGATGTGGATAAGACGAGCCAACCACAACCGGTGAGCCTGCAAGGCAAGGTGGAAGTCATCGCCCCGCGCCGGCTCTACAACTTCGACCTGACGAAAAAGGACGTCGGCCAGACTCGCACTATCGACAATCTCAACGTCACCTTATTGAAACTGGGCAATAACTACGCCGAAATCGAATTCAATAACAGCGCGCCGCTGGCCCCCGAGGTACGCGACATATCACTCAACCCATTGATCGTTCAGGCCAGGGACGCCACCGGGCAATTCATCTCTCGCTCAGGGGCGATCAACGAAACCGCCGCGCAAATTGCGTTTTATCAAAAACAACTGACACAGATGCAACAGCAGAAGGCCTGGAGCGAAGCGTTCGAAAAACAGCTCGATGACGAGCAGCGTGCGTTTGAAAAGCAACAAACCCGGCATTACACCAAGGTCTACTTCAACGGACCGATCGACACCGTCGAAGTCAGCCTGCTGGACTTCTCGGCGGTTACGGTGACCCACAAGGACCTGAACCTGCCGATACGCCGCTTCGATCCGCACACCACGGAAAAAACCATCCAGCCACTGACCTTGCCGGTGGTGGTGTATGACGACCAGGCCGTGACCTGGCTCAAAGGCGCAACGCTGGGCGAGGAACAACTGAAAAAAAGCATCAGTATCAGTCAGTCGGTGGATGACCCGAGTGCCGCGCGCATCGAATTCGATCACCCCAGAAGCTTCAATGACGAGCTTCTCGGCACCTCTTTCAATCCCGGCGAAAGCCCGGTGACGTTCTTTACCCAAGACCGCAACGGCCAGCGCGATGGGCCGATAGAGCTGCCGCCGGAGGCGTATCAGGTCGATCCGATACGCGGCGCCATCACCTATGATCTGAACCTGTTTCCGGAAACACCGGCCTACGCCGTGGGCTCCATGCCGCAGTTCCTGGCGACTGTCGACCAGCAAATGTACGACGCTCGCCAATTGCCCAAAGGCCTTGAGCTCAAAGGGAATGCGCTGGTGGTGGATTTGAAGCTGTTTCCAGCCCAGGACTGGCGTTTTTTCGCCAAGGACGACAGTGGCAACTATTTGAAGGAGATTCTTTCGGTCAGTCACGACGCCAGCGCGCAAGGCCCGGCGTTATTTGCAGTGCATTACTTCTATGGCCAGCCCACACGTCTGGAAACTTATCAGCGAACCAACCTCACCACTGTGCAATATGGGTTCGAGGTCAAACTCGACAAGGCTGAGCCAGACAACCTTGATCAATAGTCTGTTCAGTGCTCGGGTCGAAACTCGGGACCGCTAAGGTTGCGGTAACGACCGCCATTGATCTCTCGCAACTGGGCTTGCAGATGCAGGCACCAGATTTGCGGGTCGTCGGCCAGCTCGTAGCCATGCAAGGTCAGACTTTCAACAATAGTGTCGAGGATCGATTCAGCCACGACAGGCCCACGAAACGGGCCTTGGGCTTTGATGGCAGAAGGCTGCTCGCCGGCCATTCCGGCGGCGAAGAGTAAGGTCCACATGCCCGTATCTCCCGCCAGCGGGCGGATAGCACATTCGATACGGGTCACAAGACCCAGGCATTGACGGGTGAGGCAGAGGTTGCGCGACATGGCGGCGACCCTCGGTAGATCCGGTCTTCAGCCTCCACGGGAAGGCTGTCTCGATCCAGTGATTACTGTCGATATCCTTGAGCAGATAATAGAAGAAAAGTCTGGTTCGCACGCGAACCAAGACCAGAAGGTGCCGAGTGGTCACTGTGTGAATATTGACGCCATTTTGACGGCGCTTTTTTTATTTTGCATTGAACACAAACCCTGTGGAAGCGGGCTTGCTCGCGAAGGCGGCATAACAGTCGACATGAATGTTGAATGTTAGTCAGTCTTCGCGAGCAAGCCCGCTCCCACATGGGGGGCGTCAGGCCGGCTTGATTTCCAGCATTGCTTCCTGCGCCAACTCCTTTTCGGCTTCCTTGAGATCTTCCTCGCTGATCATTTCCGCGATCACCCGCAAGCGTTCCACTACCCGCGCATTGATGCTGCCTTCAGGGAATTCGCCATTCTCATTCGGCGCACCGGCCGGCTCGCCGACCAACAGGCTCAGGGCCTCGTCGGCCTGGCGCACTGCGTAGACATGGAACTGCCCTGCCCGCACCGCCGCCAGTACCTTCTCGTCGAGCATTAGCGTGGCGACGTTGGCCTGAGGAATGATCGCCCCTTGCTCCCCCGTCAGACCACGGGCTTCGCAGAGTCGGAAGAAACCTTCGATCTTCTCGTTGACCCCACCCACCGCCTGCACTTCACCGAACTGATTGATCGAACCGGTAATCGCAAAGCACTGCTTGAGCGGGGTTTTCGACAAGGCCGAGATCAGCGTGCACGCCTCACCCAGAGACGCGCTGTCGCCGTCGACATAACCGTAGGACTGCTCCAGGGCGATGCTCGCGGAAATCGCCAGCGGGAATTCCTGGGCATAACGGCTGCCCAGATACCCGGTGAGGATCATCACGCCTTTGGAGTGGATCGGCTGGCCGAGGTTGACCTCGCGCTCGATGTCGACGATGCCGCTACCACCTGGATAAACCGTGGCGGAAATCCGCGCCGGTATCCCGAAGGCCGAATCACCGACTTCCAATACCGTCAGCCCGTTGCACTTGCCGACAGCTGCGCCATCGGTGTCGATCAGAATGATCCCGGCCAGCATGTCATCGAGAATCCGTGCCGAAACGCGCCCGGTGCGGGTCGCCTTGGCCTTGAGTGCACGCTCGATGTGCCCGGCGTCGGTCATGTCGTCACCCGCCAGATCGCGAATGAAATCCGCCTCGCTGACCAGTTGGAACAAATCGCCGATCCGCGCCGACAGACGCCCCTGATGTTCTGCCAGACGCGCGCTGTAAGTCGCCAGACGCGCCACCGCATCGGCGGTCAGCGGCGCCATGCCTTCCTCGGACGTACGGGTTTTGAGCAACTGGGCGAACTGCTCCAGACTCTCGTCGACCATCGGGATGTCTTCGTCGAAATCCACCAGGACACGGAACATCTCCTGGAAGTCCGGATCGAGGTCTTGCAACGTGTAGTAGAGCTGCCGGGCACCGATGATGACGACTTTGACCTGCAACGGAATGTGTTGCGGTGACAGCGTCACGGTGGCCAGACGGCCCAACTCACCCAGCGGCGATTCCATTTTCAGCTTGCGCGATTGCAAGGCGCGCTTGAGCGCATCCCACACGAACGGCTCACTGAGCATTTTTTCCGCCTCGAGGATCAGGAAACCGCCGTTGGCCCGGTGCAACGCACCCGGTCGCAGCTGTCGATAGGTGGTGTAGAGCGCGCCCTGATCGGTGCTGTATTCGATGCGGCCGAACAGGTTGTCGTAGGTCGGGTGCGGCTCGAACACCACGGGCGCGCCGCCGTTGGCCGGATGACCGACCACCAGACTCGGGGCGTATTGCTCTTCGAGCATTTTACGGGCGATGGCGTCGGTCTTGCCGTCGTCCACCAGTTGCTCGACCACCGTCTTGAGCAGGTAAACCTGCATCGCTTGCAGGTAACCGCAAACGCCTGCGTTTTCCGCGTACTTTTCCGACAGCGGCGCGAGCAATGGCTGCAAGGCCAGGGTGATGGTTTCTTCGTTGAGCTGACGCAGTTGATTGCTCGACTCGCGCTTCCATTGCGGCAGGCTGGCGAGTTCTTCGTTCAGCCGCTCTTCCAGCCCGGAAATGTCGTCATGAAAGCGTTCGCGCTCGGCTTCCGGCAACTGGGCGAACTCAGCCTCATCCAGGGCCTTGCCTTCACTCATCGGCGTGAAAGCGATGTTGCTGCTGTCGCGGTAGAGCGCGACCTCTTTCTCCAGCGCCAGACGCTCGATCACATCCAGTGCACGGTCATATCGCTGGTTGAAAGCGCGGTCGATGGCGCTTTTCTTCTGCTGATAGGACGGGTGCTCGAACACGGCCGGAAAGGTCGCCAGCAGGTTGTCGATCAAGCCGTTGATATCACCGATGAAAGCACCGGCGGTGCCCGACGGCAACTCCAACGCACGAGGCTCGCGCGGTTCATCGAAATTATTGACGTAGACCCAGTCCGCCGGGGTCTGCAGGCGTTTGCCTTCGGCCTTGAGGTAGCGTTTGACGAACGAAAACCGGCCGGTGCCGGGCTCACCCATGACAAATACGTTGTAACCGGGGCGTGGCATGGCCACACCGAACTGCAAGGCTTCGACCGCGCGTTCCTGGCCAAGCACACCGCGGAAGGGCTCCAGATCATTGGTGGTAGAGAAGCTGAACTGTTCAGCGGAAAACGGACGGGTCAGCGCTTCAGGCGCTAGACGCAAGCTGGCAGCAACAGGATCAGGCATCGGGCTTCCTTACATCAGGCGGGGCAGATAGCGGCATTCTGGCGCTGCCTGTACCTCACTGGCAAGGCGCGCGCTTAGACAAAGCGCCAACCCCGGGCCGAGCAGCTCAAAATCAATGTTTTCAACGAATGTTTCGCAAAAAGTAACGGAACCCCCGGAACGTGCCTAAACTCCAAACTGCGCGGCTGGAACGAATAACCGGCCCACTGGCACCATTAGGGGCCAGCACCCTGTCCATTGGTATGCACACAAAGAGAACATAGCTATGAAACGGATTCTTCTCGGTACTCTCTTCACCGCTGTATCCCTCAACGCCATGGCACAGGCGCCAGGCGGTCCGGACTGCGGTTGGGGCAACATGCTGTTCGAAGGTCAGCGTGGCACCCCGGCACACTTCCTGGCATCCACCACCAACGGCACTTCCGGTAACGCAACGTTCGGTATGACCTCCGGCACCAACGGTTGCTCGACCAACGCGTCGCTGACCTATGGCGGCAAATCCTGGATCGCCATGAATGGCATGATGAACGAGCTGTCCGAAGACATGGCTAAAGGTCAGGGCGAAGCGCTGACCACTTACGCCGTGGTACTGGGCGTGGCGCCGGAAGACCGTGCGCACTTCGCCGCTGTGACTCATCAGCACTTCCAGCAGATCTTCAGCAAAGCTGACGTGACCGCTGATGACGTGCATACCAACACCCTGGCCGTGCTGAAAAGCGACCCTCGTCTGGCCAAGTACGCTACTCAAGCTTAAGCTCGACCGGCCCGCTCTCTTTGGGGAGCGGGTTTTATTTTTTGAACCTGGCCCTTTTGGCCTGCCCCTTCGGGTCTTTGTTTCTTTCGGCTTAAGTTGCTCACTATGTTCAAACGCCTTGCCTGGCTGGCGCTCTGTGTCTGCGCCCCGCTGTCCGCCGCGCCACATATCGACAATCAACGTTTGCAGCAACTGGCCAACGACCCCTTCTGGATTTCCCTGGGGCATTACGAAACCGCCAAGCTCGGTGGCTGGCGTAGCTATGTCAGCGACAAGAAATTCTTTCTCGCCCCCGATGGCAACGAACACCCCGACCGCGAACTGGCGGCGACCGTGCAGGCACTGTATGCCCCGGCCAGTGCCGGCGAGCAGCATGCACAATGCGTCTATCCGGCCCGCACCCGCTGGCTCAAGGCGCAACTTGAGCTGAACGGTCTGCCAACACCTGACTGTGCTGAGTTCAAGCAATGGTTCAAGGATGTTTCGCCCCACAGCGCGGTGATGATTTTCCCGGCGGCCTACCTGAACAGCCCATCGTCGATGTTTGGCCACACCTTGCTGCGTATCGATCAGGCCAATGTGCAGAGCGACAAGACGTCGCTGCTCAGTTACGCGATCAACTTCGGCGCCTACATCGAAGGTTCGGACAACAGCATTCTGTACGCCTGGAAAGGTTTGATGGGCGGCTATCCAGGGCTGTTTGCGCTGGTGCCGTATCAGGAAAAACTCTCGGAATACCGCAGCCTCGAGAACCGCGACCTGTGGGAATACCGCCTGAACCTGACCCAGCAGGAAACCGAGCGCATGGTCGAGCACGTCTGGGAACTCAAGCAGATCCAGTTCGACTACTTCTTCTTCGACGAAAACTGCTCCTACCGCCTGCTTGAACTGCTGCAAGTAGCGCGGCCGAGCCTGCATTTGACCGAGCAATTCCCGTTGACCGCAATCCCTACCGACACGGTCAAAGCGGTGAAAGAAGCCGGGCTGGTGGAATCGATCGAGTATCGCCCGTCCCGTGAGCGTGAACTGCTAAGCCGTGCCGAGCCATTAACCTCCGAAGAGCAGGAGTGGGTGCTGAAAGTCAGCGCCGATCAGAAGCAATTACAGACCCCGGCGTTCAAGGCTCTACCTCGCGACCGTCAGGCGTTGATCATCGATGCGGCTTATCGTCTGGAGCGTTATCGTGCCAATGGTCAGGAGCGTGACCCGCAACGGGCTCAACGCAGTTTCGAATTGCTACGCGCAATCAATCAAAACCCGCCCCCGGAGCTGGAAATTCCGCAACCTGGCTTGCCCGAGGACGGTCACGAATCCCGCACCTGGCAAGCCGGCATCGGCACCCGGGGCGATCGCGCATTCGGCGAATATGGCCTGCGGATGGCCTATCACGATCTGAATGACAACATGGAAAGCTTCCCCCTCGGTGCGCAGATCGAAATTCTGCAGATGAAGCTGCGCCAATACGAAGGCAATGACTGGCAGTTGCAGCAACTGGATCTGGCGACTATCCGCTCGCTGACGCCTCGCAATGAATTGTTGCAGCCGCTGTCATGGCAAGTCACCGGCGGCCTGGAGCGCGTACCGGGCAAGCATGATGACGAAACCCTGGTCAGCCATGTCAACGGCGGTGGCGGTGGAACCTGGCAACTGGGTGACGACATGCTCGGTTTCGCCTTGGGCACCGTGCGTGTGGAGCATAACAATGACTTCGCGGGCTTCATCGCTCCGGCGGCGGGCTTCAACAGCGGCCTGCTGTGGAAAAACCCGCTGGGTAACTTCAGCCTGGAAGCCAAGGGCGATTACTTCACCAATGGCGAGGTGCGCCGGAGTGTGAGCCTGAATCAGCAATGGGAATTGTCGCGCAATCTGGGGGTGCGCCTGAGTGCCCAGCGTGAATTCAGCCACCTGGCTTCGCCCGAAAACGAAGTGATGCTTGAGGTGAAGTGGTATCACTATTGATCGTTGCTTAACCGCAAAAGATCGCAGCCTTCGGCAGCTCCTACAGGACCGCATATAACCGCGCTTTTGTAGGAGCTGCCGAAGGCTGCGATCTTTTGATCTTTCTTTCACTCCCAGCTGACAAATCCGCTTCTAGACTTCCCTTATAGGCCGTTGAACGGTCCAGGAGTCCGAGATGTGGCGTTGCGTGGGTGTGTTGGGGTTGTTGGTAGTGATCACGGGGTGCCAGTCGACCCACGAGGATCTGATCGCCAAGGGCTATCCGCCGGCGTTCGCTGATGGCTTCGATGACGGTTGCATCAGTGGCCGGCAAGCCGCCGGGGCGATCACCGGCGAGTTTCGCAAAAATGTCCCGCGTTACCTCAAGGACAAGCAATACGCCGAAGGCTGGACTGATGGCTTCCGTCAGTGCCAGGCCATGCGTGAAAACGAGGATCGTAACGAGTACAAGGACCGCCATTGGGACGAGCGCGAACGGGCCTGGCAACAAGAGAAAGACAGGGACGCCGCGCGAGCCTATCGCTCGCAATAAGTCGTTTACAGACATTCGTCGAAACTTAAAGCCTGCGACCATGGCCCAAACCCTATAACGGGAGAACAGCATGAGTCGCGCCTTCGTCAATGAAGATAACGCCGCCGCGCAAGCCGATCAGCCAGTCGAACGGCAGGTCAGCGCGCAGCCCAATTACGTCACGCCAGTGGGCCTGGCGCAGCTTCAGGCGAAAGTCGCCGAACTGCAAAAACTGCTTGATGAGGAAAGCGCCAAAGGCGAGCTGGCCGACAAGCAGCGCCAGGCTGACCTCGATCGCGACTGGCGCTACTTCAAGCAGCGCTTGCAAAGCGCCCAAGTGGTCGCACAGGCCTCCTCGGCCGATAAAGTGCAGATCGGCAACTGGGTGACCTTTGCCGACGAACACGATCATGAGCAACGCGTGCAATTGGTCGGAGAAGACCAGGCGGATGCCGCCCATGGCTTGATCAATTGGAGCTCGCCGCTGGGGCGGGCGTTGCTCGGGGCGCAGGTGGGCGATGAAGTGTTGTGGAAGCGACCGGCGGGGGATTTGGTGATTGAGGTGTTGGCAATAGAGGCCGGGTAAGTTCGATGACGTCGCGATCTCGCCTGTAGGAGCTGTCGAGTGAAACGAGGCTGCGATCTTTTCAGGCCCGCTCCAATCCCAAGCGGAAGATCAAAAGATCGCAGCCTCGTTTCACTCGACAGCTCCTACAGAAAAACAAAAAACGGAGCCCCGAAGGCTCCGTTTTTTTATCCTGCCAACCTGAAATCAGGCCAGTTTCTTGTGCCGTACGCGGTGCGGCTGGGAAGCCGCTTCGCCGAGGCGTTTCTTGCGATCGGCTTCGTACTCGGTGTAGTTGCCTTCGAAGAACACCGCTTGCGAGTCGTCTTCGTACGCCAGGATGTGAGTCGCGACGCGGTCAAGGAACCACCGATCGTGAGAGATCACAATGGCGGCGCCCGGGAAGTCCAGCAAGGCTTCTTCCAGGGAACGCAGGGTTTCAACGTCGAGGTCGTTGGAAGGTTCGTCGAGCAGCAGGACGTTGCCGCCCTCTTTCAGGGTCAGGGCCAGGTGCAAGCGACCACGCTCACCACCAGACAGGTCCTTGACGAACTTCTGCTGATCGCCGCCCTTGAAGTTGAAGCGACCAACGTAGGTGCGCGACGGGATCTCGTAGTTGCCGATGCGAATCTGATCGGAACCGTCGGAGATCTGCTGGAACACAGTCTTGCTGCCATCCAGGTCTTCACGGCTCTGATCGACGCACGCCAGTTGCACGGTTTCGCCGACTTCGATGGAACCCGAATCCGGTGTTTCCTTGCCCATCAGCATGCGGAACAGGGTCGATTTACCGGCACCGTTACCGCCGATCACGCCAACAATGGCGCCTTTAGGCATGGAGAACGACAGGTTGTCGATCAACACGCGATCGCCGTAGCCCTTGCTGACGTTCTTGAACTCGATGACCTTATCACCCAGGCGCGGACCGGCCGGGATGTAGATCTCGTTGGTTTCGCTGCGCTTCTGGAATTCCTGCGATTGCATTTCTTCGAAGCGTTGCAGACGAGCCTTGGATTTGGACTGGCGGGCCTTGGCGCCTTTGCGCACCCACTCCAGCTCTTCCTTCATGGCCTTTTCGTGAGCCGATTGCTGCTTGGATTCGGCCGCCAGACGATCGGACTTGGCTTCGAGCCAACCCGAATAGTTGCCCTCGTACGGGATACCGGCGCCGCGGTCGAGCTCGAGGATCCAGCCGGCGACGTTGTCCAGGAAGTAACGGTCGTGCGTGATCGCAACCACGGTGCCCGGGAAATCGTGCAGGAAGTGCTCCAGCCAGGCGACAGAATCGGCGTCCAGGTGGTTGGTTGGTTCGTCGAGCAGCAGCATGTCTGGTGCAGACAGCAGCAGGCGGCACAGGGCCACACGACGCTTTTCACCACCGGACAGGAATTCGACCTTGGCATCCCACGCTGGCAGACGCAGCGCATCGGCGGCGACTTCCAGTTGGCGATCCAGATTGTGACCGTCGCTGGCTTGCAGGATGGATTCAAGCTTGGCCTGTTCGGCGGCCAGCTTGTCGAAGTCTGCATCCGGTTCAGCGTAGGCCGCGTAAACCTCGTCCAGGCGCGCCTGAGCGTCCTTGATCACGCTGACCGCTTCCTCGACCACTTCACGAACGGTTTTGGTCGGATCCAGGATCGGTTCTTGCGGCAGGTAGCCAATGTTCAGGTCCGGCATCGGACGGGCTTCACCGTCGAACTCGGTATCGACGCCAGCCATGATTTTCAGCAGCGTGGACTTACCCGAACCGTTGAGACCGAGTACGCCGATTTTGGCGCCAGGGAAGAACGACAGCGAAATGTTTTTCAGGATTTCCCGCTTCGGCGGAACAACTTTGCCCAGCCGATGCATGGTGAAGACGTATTGAGCCATGGAGAACCTTGGGTCAGTGACTGATGAATGATTGGAGCGCAGGCGATGCCCGGCCAGGCCATGCGCGTCGTTCGTTTGATGGGTATCAAAGCGTGCGCGCTGAAAAAAACCTGATTCTAGGAGCTGGAACGCTCCCGCGTAACCGGCAAAGCTACCTTATTGACAGGAGGCAGTCCAGCCGAGCGGGACTGGCACTTAGCCACAACTCAAGGCATGCTAGCCGCGCTTCGGGCGTCCGGCTTATAGTGCACGTCGCGCCAGTCCAGCCAAACCGCAGGATTACAGTTTGTCTAATGTCTCTCCGCCATCGTCCGTGAGCGCACTCAATCCTGCGACCGGCTCGCCCCTGCGCGGGACCTTGAAGGGCGCGCTGGCGACCCTTGTACTGTTGCTGCTCGCACTGCTGTTCTGGCAGCTGCTGGATCAGCTTCGCGAAACCCAGAAAAACCAGCGCCAATACACCATCGACTACTCCGCCGATCTGGCTTCGCAAGTCAGCCTCAACATGGCACTCAATGCCCAGATCGCCCTTAATCTGCTACCGATCATCGAACAACCACAAAGCCCCGACGAACAGCAGGCGTTGCTGCGCAAACTGCGGCAATCGCTGCCCGATCTGCGCAGCCTGGCGCTGCTCAGTCCCTCCGGAAAAATCCTCAGCGACAGTGCCGCCGACAGCCCGGACGCCCATTACCTGAGCGAACTGGTGCAGCGCAGCCGTGCCCAGGCCCACTATTTCAGCAATGCCGATGACGGTTCGGTGGTGCACCTGCTCCTGCATCAGGCCAGCGGCAGCAGCCGCGGCTATTGGGTCCTGCGCCTGACGCCAACGTTTTTCTCCTCACTGACCAAACAGGGCGAGGTCGGCATCCGCCCCCAGTGGCTGGTGGAGAACCGCATCAATCATCAAATCATCAGCCGCGATGACGCCCAGCCCTCGGCCAAACCAGCCGTGCTGACAGCAGACGAACTGGCCAACAGCGTGCTGACAGTCCCCCTGAGCAGCAGCGATTGGCAACTGCGCGGGCTGTTCGACCGGCAACGGGTGATCGAACAATTGTTGCCGGCGTTCATCGGCAAATGCTTGCTGGGTCTGGCCCTCTCCTTGTTGCCGTTCATCGCTCTGCTGAACATTCGTCGCCGTCAACGCCAATTGCATGAGGGCCGTCGACGCTATCAGGACATTTTCGAAGGCACCGGCGTTGCGCTGTGCGTGCTCGACCTGTCCGGGCTCAAAAGTTTTTTCGACAAGGCTCAACTCAGCAGCAGCGAGCAGTTGAAGGCCTGGCTCGAGACACCGGAGCAACGCCAGCAACTGCTGCAGGAACTGCGCATCACCGAGGTCAACCAGGTCGCCCTGCAATTGCTCAACGTCAATTCCTGCGATCAAGCCTGGAAACTGCTGATCGACGGCTGCCCATTGGACTGCACGGCCGTCGGCAATCAAGTGCTCGAAGCAGTGCTCCATCAACAGAAACAGCTTGAGCTGGAAATCAAACTCCAGGACGCCAATGGCCGCGACCAACATTTGTGGCTGGTGCTGCGTCTGCCGGAAGATCAGGCCGACTACAAGGCCGTGATCTTGAGCATCAGCGACATCACCAGTCGCAAGCTCGTCGAATTGTCGCTGCTGGAGCGTGAAGGGTTCTGGTCCGACGTGGTGCGCACCGTACCGGATCATCTGTATGTGCAGGATGTGGTCAGCCAGCGGATGATCTTCAGCAACCATCACCTGGGGCAAACACTGGGTTACAACCGCACCGAACTGCACCAGATGGGCGAGTATTTCTGGGAAATCCTCTTGAACCCCGAGGATGCCGACTACTACCACCGATCACGCCAGTCCCAACGTCACGCGGGTTACACCCAACTGATGCAATGCCAGCTGCGTTTCCGCCATCGCGATGGTAAATGGCGGCGCTTCGACATTCGCGAACAGGCCCTGGCACGGGACAAACACGATCAGGTCACGCGCATCATCGGCGTGGCCAAGGACATCACCGAGCAGATCGAAGCCAGCGAGTCCCTGCGCGACAGTGAGCAGCGCTACCGGATGCTCGCCGAAAGCATCAGCGACGTGATTTTCTCCACCGACAGCAAGATGGCGCTCAACTACGTCAGCCCCTCGGTGCAAGCCGTGCTGGGCTTCGACGCCGACTGGATATTCCAGAACGGCTGGCAATCGACCATCGCCAACCCGCAACAACTGACCGGCATCTACAGCCTGATGGACCGGGTCAGCAAAGCGCTGGATAAACCCGAACAACTGGCGCTGCTGCGCAGTCAGGTGCAGACCCAGCTGTTTCTGTTCGACTGCCTGCGGGCCGACGGACGCAAGATCCCTATCGAGTTGCGTCTGGTGCTGGTCTGGGACGAACACGGCGCCTTCGAAGGTGTGCTCGGGGTCGGCCGCGACATCAGCCAGCAACGTCGAGCCGAGAAAGACCTGCGCATGGCGGCTACGGTATTCGAGCACTCGACCTCGGCGATTCTGATCACTGACCCGGCGGGCTACATCGTCCAGGCCAACGAGGCTTTCAGTCGCGTCAGCGGCTATGCGGTGGCCCAGGTCCTCGACCAGTTGCCGAACATGCTCACCGTCGACGAGCAGCAGGAAGCCCATCTGCGCTATGTGCTCAAGCAATTGCATCAACACAGCACTTGGGAAGGCGAAGTCTGGCTCAAGCGACGCAATGGCGAGCATTACCCGGCCTGGGTCGGGATTACCGCGGTGCTTGACGATGAAGGCGATCTGGCCAGCTACGTGTGTTTCTTCAGCGACATCAGCGAGCGCAAGGCCAGTGAGCAACGGATTCACCGCCTCGCCTATTACGACGCCCTGACCCACCTTCCCAACCGCACGCTGTTCCAGGATCGTCTGCACACCGCGCTGCAATCGGCTGAGCGGCAGAAGTCCTGGGTGGTGTTGATGTTCCTCGACCTCGACCGTTTCAAACCGATCAACGACTCCCTGGGCCACGCCGCCGGCGACCGCATGCTCAAGGAAATGGCCACGCGCCTGCTCGGTTGCGTCGACGATGACGACACCGTGGCGCGCATGGGCGGCGATGAGTTCACGTTGCTGCTGCAACCGAGGGTCAACCGGGAGATCGCGCTGAACCGGGCGATTCATGTGGCCGAACAGATCCTCGCCAGTCTGGTGAAACCGTTCGTGCTGGAAGGCCGCGAGTTCTTTGTCACTGCCAGTATCGGCATCGCCCTGAGCCCTCAGGACGGCAGCGAACTCAGTCAGCTGATGAAGAACGCCGACACCGCGATGTACCACGCCAAGGAGCGCGGCAAGAACAACTTCCAGTTCTATCAGGCCGACATGAACGCCAGCGCCCTGGAGCGTCTGGAGCTGGAAAGCGACTTGCGTCATGCCCTGGAGCAAAACGAATTCGTGCTGTACTACCAGCCGCAATTCAGCGGCGACGGCAAACGCCTGACCGGTGCCGAAGCCCTGCTGCGCTGGCGCCACCCGCGACGCGGCCTGGTGCCGCCGGGAGATTTCATTCCGGTGCTCGAAGAGCTCGGGCTGGTGGTGGATGTCGGTGACTGGGTGATCAGCGAAGCCTGCCGTCAGCTCAAGGCCTGGCACCAGGCCAAGGTGCGGGTGCCGAAGGTCTCGGTGAATATCTCGGCCCGGCAGTTCTCCGACGGGCAGCTCGGCACGCGGATCGCCACCATCCTCAAGGAAACCGGCCTGCCGCCGGCGTGCCTGGAGCTGGAGTTGACTGAAAGTATCCTGATGCGCGAAGTCAGCGAGGCGATGCAGATCCTCGCCGGGTTGAAAAACCTCGGTCTGAGCATTGCGGTCGATGACTTCGGCACCGGTTATTCATCGCTCAACTACCTCAAGCAATTCCCGATCGACGTGCTGAAAATCGACCGCACCTTCGTCGATGGCCTGCCCTCGGGTGAACAGGATGCGCAAATTGCCCGGGCGATCATCGCCATGGCCCACAGCCTGAATCTGGCGGTGATCGCCGAAGGCGTGGAAACCCACGAGCAACTCGACTTCCTGCGTGAGCACGGTTGCGATGAGGTTCAGGGGTATCTGTTTGGCCGGCCAATGCCGGCGAGTCGGTTTGAGGCGCAGTTCAGCAATGATGCGTTGTTCATGTTTGACTGAAGCTATGTGGTGAGGCTGCAGGCCTCATCGCGGGCAAGCCCGCTCCCACAGGGATTTGCGGATAATCAGATATCTTTGGCTGACACCGACTCTTGTGGGAGCTGGCTTGCCTGCGATGAGGCCCGTACAGGCACCGCATATCTGGTCATGAAGCCCACTTGTCTGCGACATGATGTCCTTTCATATGCCATCTAAAACCCATTGGGTTAGAATGCCTCCCTTTTCTGCCCCGATCCTTGAGGACCGCCATGTTCAGCCGTGATTTGACTATTGCCAAGTACGACGCCGACCTTTTTGCCGCCATGGAGCAAGAAGCTCAGCGCCAGGAAGAACACATTGAGCTGATCGCTTCGGAAAACTACACCAGCCCTGCGGTGATGGAAGCTCAAGGCTCGGTACTGACCAACAAGTACGCCGAAGGTTACCCAGGCAAGCGCTACTACGGTGGTTGCGAGTTCGTCGACATTGTTGAGCAGCTTGCAATTGATCGAGCAAAAGAACTGTTCGGCGCCGATTACGCCAACGTTCAGCCACACGCCGGTTCCCAAGCCAACAGCGCCGTTTACCTGGCCCTGCTGCAAGCGGGCGACACCATCCTGGGCATGAGCCTGGCCCACGGCGGTCACTTGACCCACGGTGCCAGCGTTTCGTCCTCCGGCAAGCTGTACAACGCTGTTCAGTACGGCATCGATGCCAACGGCCTGATCGACTACGACGAAGTCGAGCGTCTGGCGGTTGAGCACAAGCCAAAAATGATCGTGGCCGGTTTCTCTGCCTACTCGCAGATCCTCGACTTCCCGCGTTTCCGCGAAATCGCTGACAAAGTCGGTGCCTACCTGTTTGTCGACATGGCTCACGTGGCCGGTCTGGTCGCCGCTGGCGTCTACCCGAACCCGGTTCCATTCGCTGACGTCGTGACCACCACCACGCACAAGACCCTGCGCGGTCCACGTGGCGGCCTGATCCTGGCTCGCGCCAACGCCGACATCGAGAAGAAGCTGAACTCCGCGGTATTCCCGGGCGCCCAGGGTGGCCCGCTGGAGCACGTGATCGCTGCCAAGGCGATCTGCTTCAAGGAAGCGCTGCAGCCTGAGTTCAAGATCTACCAACAACAAGTGGTGAAAAACGCCCAGGCCATGGCCGGCGTGTTCATCGAGCGCGGTTTCGACGTGGTGTCGGGCGGTACTCAGAACCACCTGTTCCTGCTGTCGCTGATCAAGCAGGAGATCTCCGGTAAAGACGCCGACGCCGCACTGGGCAAAGCGTTCATCACCGTGAACAAGAACTCTGTACCGAACGATCCACGCTCCCCGTTCGTCACCTCCGGTCTGCGTTTCGGTACTCCGGCTGTGACCACTCGCGGCTTCAAGGAAGCTGAGTGCAAAGAGCTGGCCGGCTGGATCTGCGACATCCTGGCGGACCTGAACAACGAAGCGGTGATCGACGCCGTTCGTGAGAAGGTCAAGGCCATCTGCAAGAAGCTGCCGGTATACGGCGCTTAATTGTCCCGCTAAACCGCAGCAATGAAAAAACCGGCCAGTGATGGCCGGTTTTTTTTTCGTCCGCCATAAAGGCTGCGATCTTTTGATTTTCAACGGGATCAGCTCAACTGGTCAGACCGGTCATGCCAATTTTTCTATTTCCACTTGTAATCCTAAAAAAACCCAGCGTAGACTGCGCCTGCACTGGACATACCGGTAAGACCACAATAATTAAGTCCTGAATCTGATGCGCATCGCGCACGGCAGCCAGGACACCGACCAGGATTCCTCCCATGCTCAGATGGTGCTCGCGTTCAATCTTCCTTCAAGTGGTTCTCGGACTGGTGCTCGGCATCGTCTGTGGGCTGGCCCTTCCTGAATACTCCGCGCAACTCAAACCCCTCGGCGACGGTTTCATCAAACTGATCAAGATGCTCATTGGCTTGATCGTGTTCTGCGTAGTGGTCAGCGGCATCAGCGGTGCCGGCGACTTGAAGAAGGTCGGACGCATCGGCCTGAAATCGGTGATCTACTTCGAAATCCTGACCACCATCGCCTTGGTGATCGGCCTGGTGTTTGCCTTCACGACCGGCATCGGCAGCGGCGCGAACATTCATCTGGACCAGCTCTCCGCCGCCGACATTGGCGACATCGCCCAGCGCGGTCAGCACATGCAAACCACCACCCAGTTCCTGATGAACCTGATCCCGACTTCGGTGATCGGCGCCTTCGCGGAAAACAACATTCTGCAAGTCCTGCTGTTTTCGGTGCTGTTCGGCAGCGCGCTGAATCTGGTGGGCGAAGCGGCGTCGGGTATTTCCCGGTTGATCAATGAACTGAGCCACGTGATCTTCCGCATCATGGGCATGATCGTGCGCCTGGCGCCGATCGGCGTGTTCGGCGCCATCGCTTTCACCACCAGCAAATATGGCCTCGATTCGCTGCAGCACTTGGGCAGCCTGGTCGGCCTGTTTTATCTGACCTGTGTGGCCTTCGTGACATTGATTCTCGGCCTGGTGATGCGCTTTTCGGGCCTGAAGATGTGGCCGTTGCTCAAGTACCTGCGCGAAGAACTGCTGATCGTCATGGGCACCGCCTCTTCCGACGCCGTGCTGCCACAAATCATGCGCAAGCTTGAGCATCTGGGCATCGGCAGCTCCACGGTCGGGCTGGTGATTCCGACCGGGTACTCGTTCAACCTTGATGGTTTTTCGATCTACCTGACCCTGGCCATCGTGTTCATCGCCAATGCCACCGGCACGCCGCTGGCCATGACTGACCTGCTGACGATTCTGCTGGTGTCGCTGATCACCTCCAAAGGTGCCCACGGGATTCCCGGTTCGGCGCTGGTGATTCTCGCGGCGACACTGACGGCGATCCCGGCGATTCCGGTAGTCGGCCTGGTGCTTGTATTGGCAGTGGACTGGTTCATGGGCATCGGCCGTGCGCTGACCAACCTGATCGGCAACTGCGTCGCCACCGTGGCCATCGCCCGCTGGGAAAAAGACATCGATATCCAACGGGCAAACAAGGTGCTGTCCGGCCAGCAGGGTTATACCTTCCAGCCGAGAAAACCGGTTGCCCCGGCGCACCAGCAGGAGTTTTGAATAATCGCCGTGCCTGCCCGAGGGCAGGCACGGTCATCAATCGTTATGGATGCTCATGGAGCGAACAGTGATTACCTCGTCAACCGTCGTCAATTCAGTCGTAGAAAAACTTCGGGCCGCGCTGGCCCGCGGTCAGTGGCGCTCCGGCGAAATGTTGCCGGGCCAGCGTGAACTGGCTGAACAACTGGGCATCAGCCGCCCGAGCCTGCGCGAAGCGGTCATCGTGCTGGAAACCCTCGGGCTGGTGCGTTCCATGCCGGGTAAAGGCGTGGTGGTGCTGGAGGCCAATCTCAGCGACAGCCAAAGCCACGACAGCGCGGTTGCCGGGGCCAGCCTGGAAGACGTGCTGCAACTGCGCTACACCCTCGAACCGTTCATCGTTGGTCTGGTGGCGCAATCCATCAGCAGCAAGGAAGTCGGGCAGCTGCGTCTGACCCTGATGGACATGCGCGAAGCCCTTGAGGCCAATGACAGCGAGGCCGGCGTGAACGCCTACATCGCGTTTCACGAGGAGCTGTTCGCCCTGACCTCGAACCCGATTTTCCAGAGCGTGGTGCAGCAGACCAGCAACGCCCTCAAGCAAAGCGCCGACGTGCTGCGCAATTCGCCGGAGCATCTGGCTGAACGACTTGAAGAAAACGAAGCCGTCGTACGAGCTATTCGCAGCAAGAACAGCGCCCAAGCCAGCGCCGAGATGCGTCGGCACATCCTTCGGGAAGGTCAGCGGATGGGTATCGAATTGAACATCCCGGACGACCACCTCGGCAGTTGAACCCCTCTTCGAACTGGAGACAGGCCATGAACAGCTTCGCCTCGCCACAGATATTCACTGCCCTGCCCTTCTCCCGAACCGACACCGGGAAACCGCCAGCGGATGATCTCTATTCACGGATCTTCGATGCCATTCTCGAACAGCGCATCCATGCAGCCAGTCGTTTTACCGAAGACAGCCTGGCGCAGATGTTCAGCGCTCGACGCAGTGACATTCGTGGCGTGCTGACGCAGTTGTCTCATCAGCAGATCATTGTCCTTCGGACCAATCATCGTCCCCGAGTCGCCGCACCCGATGTCGAGCAGACCCGGCAGACGCTGCATGCCCGACGACTGACCGAAATCACGCTGGTTCGGTTGGCCTGCCAGCAACCTCGCCCACAGGACCTGAAACGCCTGCGCGCCTTGATCGACAGCGAACGCCAATGCACGGCGCGTGGTCCGGCCATTCGATTGTCAGGGGAATTTCATCTGCAACTGGCCGAAATGGCGGGGAACGCACCGTTGGCGCATTTTCTTGGCACTCTGGTGCCGCTGACCTCATTGGTGATTGCGCGATCTGGCGAGAAGACGCGCAGTTGTTGCGCGTGGCAGGAGCATCTGACAATTGTCGATGCGGTAGAGCGTAGTGATGCTGCGAAGGCGATCATGTTAATGAGCCGGCATTCGGATCATCTTGAACGAATATTGCTGAACTCCGGTGATATCCCCAGCCCGGATTGTTATGTTGCCGGTTAAATCGCCATCGCGGGCAAGCCCGCTCCCACAGGTTCGCCGCTGACCTTGTGGGAGCAGGCTTGCCCGCGATGGTGTCAACACTGACCCTACAAACGTTTCAGCCTGCCGCCACCCGCGCAAACCCCTCACGAATCTTCTCTTCCGGTAAATCATCGGCAATGAACACGATCACGCTTTCGCGTGTTTCATCATCAGCCCATTCCGTATCCCAGTCGAATCCGTACAGCTTCAAGACCCCCTGAAACACCATGCGCCGCGGTTCGCCAAGGATGTTCAAAACACCTTTGTATCGCAGCAATTGCTTGCCATGGTCTTCCAGCAGTTCGTTCATGAACTCACTGAGCTTATCGATATCCAGCGGCTTGTCGGTGCGCAACACCAGGCTGGAGATACGGTCGATGGACGGCGCCTTGCTCACTGGACGCAGACTCACTCCACCGCCGAGATCGGCATTGAGGTTGAAACCGCGCACGTCGAGCAGTTCTGCCAGGTCGATCTTGCCGTGCTCGACCAAGCGAATCGGCGCGCGGCGGTTGATGCGGGTCAGACGCTCGCTGAGAGCGGTGAAGGCAGGCTCGTCCACCAGATCCCGTTTGCTCACCAGCAAACGGTCGGCAAAGCCGATCTGCGCCTGGGCGATGGTCTGGGTCAGGTGATGTTCGGCATGCTTGGCGTCGACCAGGGTGATGATGCCGTCGAGGATGTAGCGCTCGCGCAGCTCTTCGTCGATGAAGAAGGTTTGCGCTACAGGGGCAGGATCGGCCAGACCGGTGCATTCGATCACCAAGCGATCGAAGGCTATTTCGCCGCTGTCCAGGCGTTCGAGCAGCAGGTACAGCGCCTTGGTCAAATCGGTGTGGATGGTGCAGCAGACGCAGCCGTTGGACAGCGTCATCACTTGTACCGGCTCATCGCCCAACAGTTGGGTGTCGATACCGGCGTCACTGAATTCGTTTTCGATCACGGCGATTTTCAGGCCGTGCTCGGCTTTGAGCAGATAGCGCAGCAGCGTGGTTTTTCCCGCGCCGAGAAAGCCACTGAGGATTGTTACTGGAATGGGAGAGGACAAACGGGTTCTCCTGTTTCACAAAGTTAAGAAACAACACAAAACAAATGTGGGAGCGGGCTTTCTCGCGAAGAGGTCGTGTCAGTCGACATTAATGTTGAATGACACACCGCTTTCGCGAGCAAGCCCGCTCCCACAGGGATTGCATCAGCCAGGCTGTTGCATCAACAGCACTTCGGCCCACCCTTGCCACCGTAACGGGCTTCCTGACGTTCGCGAAAGAACATCTCGTAGCTCATCACCGGTTTGTCCGGGTGCTTGGTTTGCATATGCTCGACGTAGTTGTCGTAGTCGGGCATGCCGACCATCAGGCGCGCAGCCTGACCGAGGTATTTACCGAGGCGACTCAGGTCATTGAACATGGTGCAATCCTCGATTACGCATCCGGCTGAGCCTGGAACGGCGATTCTTTATCCGTACGTTCTTTGGTACCCCAGGCGGCAATGCCGACCTTGAGCGCATAGAACAGGATGCTGAACACCACGAACAGGAACAGCGCGGTCAGCGTTGCGTTGGTGTAGGCGTTATAGATTACATGCTGCATCTGCTCGATGCTCTTGGCCGGGGCCAGAATCTGCCCGTTGGCCAACGCATCGCTGTATTTCTTCGCCAGCGACAGGAAGCCGATTGCCGGGTTGGCGTCGAACAGCTTGATGAAGCCTGCGGTGGTGGTGCAAATCAACAGCCACACTGCTGGCAGCATGGTCACCCAGACGTAGCGTTGGCGTTTCATTTTGATCAGCACGACGGTCGCCAGCATCAGCGCGATACCAGCCAGCATCTGGTTGGAGATACCGAACAGCGGCCACAAGGTGTTGATGCCACCCAGCGGGTCGATCACGCCTTGGTACAGCAGGTACCCCCACATCGCCACGCAACCGGCCGTTGCGATCAGGTTGGCAGTCCAGGACTCGGTGCGTTTCAGCGCAGGCACGAAGGAACCGAGCAAGTCCTGCAGCATGAAACGGCCGGCTCGGGTGCCAGCATCGACGGCGGTCAGGATGAACAGCGCTTCGAACAGGATCGCGAAGTGGTACCAGAACGCCATGGTGTTTTCACCCGGCAGCACACTGTGCAGGATCTGCGCGATACCGACCGCCAGGGTCGGCGCACCACCGGCACGGGCCAGGATGGTGGTTTCACCGATGTCCTTGGCCACCGCTTGCAGCGCTTCCGGGGTAATTGCGAAACCCCAGCCGCTGACAGCTTGTGCCACAGCCACCACGTCACCGCCGACGACCGCCGCCGGGCTGTTCATGGCGAAGTACACGCCCGGCTCGATCACCGAAGCGGCCACCATCGCCATGATCGCCACGAAGGACTCCATCAGCATGCCGCCGTAACCGATGTAACGGGCGTTAACCTCGTTGTCCAGCAACTTCGGCGTGGTGCCGGAGGAGATCAGCGCGTGGAAACCCGACACCGCGCCACAGGCAATGGTGATGAACAGGAACGGGAACAGACCGCCCTTCCACACCGGCCCGGTGCCGTCGATGAACTGAGTCAATGCCGGCATTTTCAGCTCGGGCATGGTGATCAGAATGCCGATCGCCAGCGCAACGATGGTGCCGATTTTGAGGAAGGTGGACAGGTAGTCACGTGGCGCCAGAATCAGCCACACCGGCAACACTGCCGCCACAAAACCGTAGCCAATCAGCATCCAGGTGATCTGGATCCCGGTAAAGCTGAACGCCTTGGCCCACACTGGGTCGGCGGCAATCTGCCCGCCCAGCCAGATCGAACCCAGCAGCAACGCCACGCCGATCACCGAGATTTCACCGATGCGACCCGGGCGGATGTAGCGCATGTAAATGCCCATGAACATCGCGATCGGGATGGTCGCCATCACCGTGAAAATGCCCCACGGGCTTTCGGCCAAGGCCTTGACCACGATCAGCGCCAGCACCGCGAGGATGATGATCATGATCAGGAAGCAGCCAAACAGCGCGATGGTCCCGGGGATGCGGCCCATTTCTTCACGGACCATGTCGCCCAGAGAGCGGCCGTTACGGCGGGTGGACATGAACAGGACCATGAAGTCCTGAACCGCACCGGCCAGCACCACCCCGGCAATCAGCCACAGCGTACCGGGCAGGTAGCCCATCTGCGCCGCCAATACCGGACCGACCAGAGGCCCTGCGCCAGCGATGGCTGCGAAGTGGTGACCGAAGAGGATGTGTTTGTTGGTCGGCACGTAGTCCAGACCGTCATTGTTGAGCACGGCAGGTGTAGCCCGACGCGGATCGAGTTGCATCACATTGTTAGCGATGAACAGGCTGTAGTAGCGGTACGCGACCAGATAAATGGCCACGGCGGCGACCACAATCCACAAGGCGTTGATCGCCTCGCCTCGGCGCAATGCCACTACGCCCAGGGCGCACGCTCCCAGGATTGCCAGCAGCAGCCAGGGTAGGTGGCGTAGCAGGCTATTATTATTTTTCATTTTATGATTCCAGCCAGAGTGGACAAGAAAGACAGCCATCCGGAGTTTAGCGCTACTGACGGCAAAGGCCATACCCCGACATTGATCCAGAGCCTGTCTTTGCTGGCGGGCTTTAACGATGCGGGTCTATAGTCAGCGGACATTCAGAGGATTGCGCCATGAGTGACCTCCCTGCTGATCGCCGCCGCTTCAAACGTATTGCGTTCGATGCCCGAACCGAGCTGAGCCAAGGGGAATTCATCTGGCCGGTGAAGTTGATCGACCTGTCGCTCAAGGGGCTGCTTATCGAGAAGCCCGAGCCGTGGCTGGGTAATCCAGACTGGCATTTCCTGGTTGATATTCATCTTAACGAAGACGTCGAGATCAAGATGGATGTGATGTTGACCCACGATGACCATGGTCAACTCGGGTTTGTCTGCAAACACATCAGTCTGGAATCGATTGAACGCCTGCGGCGGTTGATCGAGTTCAACCTGGGCGATCCGCAAGAGCTGGAGCGTGAACTGGGCGCACTCATCGAAATCTGAAGACACGACGCAATACCTGTGGGAACCGGGCTTGCCCGCGATGGCGATTTTAATCCCACCACAAATGTCGACTGACTTACCGCTATCGCGGGCAAGCCCGGCTCCCACAGGATTGTGTGTTGCCTACAGCTATTCGAACAACGCATCGAGCGCCTGTTCGAGACGCGTCACAGCAATAATCTGCAACCCCGGCGGCGCCTCTTTCGGCGCGTTGCCCTTGGGCACGATGGCGCGCTTGAAGCCGTGCTTGGCCGCCTCTTTCAAGCGTTCCTGGCCACTCGGCACCGGGCGCACTTCACCCGACAAGCCGACTTCGCCGAACACCAGCAGATCATGGGGCAGCGGTCGGTTGCGCAAACTGGACATGACCGCCGCCATCAAGGCCAGGTCGGAAGCGGTTTCCAGCACCTTAACTCCGCCGACCACGTTGAGGAACACGTCCTGATCGTGAGTCGGAATGCCGCCATGGCGGTGCAAAACCGCCAACAACATAGCCAAGCGATTCTGATCCAGACCGAGCGTCACCCGGCGTGGGTTGGCCAGATGGCTGTCGTCCACCAACGCCTGGACTTCCACCAGCATCGGCCGGGTGCCTTCCCACGTCGCCATGACCACACTGCCCGGGACTTCTTCCTGGGCGCGGGTCAGAAAAATCGCCGATGGGTTAGAGACTTCTTTCAGGCCCTTGTCGGTCATGCCGAACACGCCCAATTCATTCACCGCGCCGAAACGGTTTTTTACCGCCCGCAACAAACGCAGGCGCCCATCGGATTCGCCTTCGAAATACAGAACGGTGTCGACCATATGTTCCAGTACTCGGGGGCCGGCCAGCGCGCCTTCTTTGGTGACATGGCCCACGAGGAAAATCGCCGTGCCGCTTTGTTTGGCATAACGCACCAGCAACGCCGCACTTTCGCGAACCTGGGAAACGCCCCCCGGTGCCGATTGCAGTTGCTCGGTGAAGATCGTCTGGATCGAGTCGATCACCATCACCTTGGGCTTTTCCTGCCGGGCCGTGGCGATGATGGTTTCGATGCAGGTTTCGGTCATCACCCGTAGCTGATCCTGAGGCAAGCCCAGGCGCCGGGCGCGCATGGCCACTTGTTGCTGGGATTCTTCGCCGGTGACATACAGCGCCGGCATGCTCTTGGCGAGGTTGCACAAGGTTTGCAACAAAATGGTCGACTTGCCGATGCCGGGATCGCCACCGATCAACACCACCGAGCCATCCACCAAGCCGCCGCCCAGAACGCGATCCAGCTCGCTGGACGCCGTGGAGAAACGCGGAATCTCTTCAACGCTGACTTCGGCCAGGGTCTTGATCTGCGCCTGCTGGCCGGTCCAACCGGTGCGCCCGCTGGGGGCTGCGGCGCCGCCGCTCTCGACCATGGTTTCGGTCAGCGTGTTCCAGGCCCCGCATTCGCCGCACTGGCCGGCCCACTTGGGGAAGGTTGAGCCACACTCGGTGCAGCCGTACATGCGCTTGGCCTTGGCCATCTGAACTCCCGGCAAAAACCGCGATGATAGCTCAGCTCGCGCGGATCAGCGCGGCGGCGCCGTACGGATTTCACCGCTGGCCAGACGCGCGGCGCTGTTGCCCAGCGGATCTTCGGCGTTCATGTCCGCCCCTTTGGCCTTGAGTGCGTCCAGCAACTCAACGCGCTTGAACAAGCCGGCGTACATCGCAGCAGTCTGCCCCGCGCCGTTGCGTTGGTCGGGGCTGCACTGGGCGGCCAGTAAGGTCCTGGCGATTTGTACTTCGCCTTTGAAAATCGCGCCCATCAACGCCGTATTGCCGCGTTGATCCTGAGCACAGGCGTCCGCCCCGGCAGCGAGTAAACGCTGCACAGCGGCGCTCTGGCCGTGATAGGCGGCCAGAATCAGTGCGGTGTAACCCTTGCTGTCGCGGGTATCGAGGGAATAGCCGGCCTCGATGAAGGTATCGAGCATGGGCACATCACCGCGTCGAGCGGCATCAAAGTAGTAATCCTGTAATTGGGCTTTCAGCGCCTGGGGGTTCTTCGAGGTTTGCACGTCGGGCCCGGCAAACACACTGAACGACCAGCACGCCAGAAACACAGACAGATAAAAACGCATGGCGCAACTCCTTGATCAGACGGGACCTCGCATGAGGCCCCGCTTCAGGCATATGGATCAGTCGACCAGTTTGGCCGCCAACGCCTTGACCCGAGCCAGATCACCCTTGGCTACTTTGGCCACCCCGGTCCCGTATTCCGGATCGGCCTTGTAAAGGAAGGACAGGATGATGTGCTTGCTCTCGTCATCGGTGGTGGCCAGTGAGCCACCAAAGCTGTCGATCAGGTCCTGACGTTCCTTTTGGTTGAACGAGCGATAAAGATCACCGGCCTGCTTGAAGTTCTGCTCACGCTGAATCTTCGCCTGCTGCGTGCTGCCCGACAGGGTCGACTGGCTGTAACGCGCGGTTTGCGGCTCTTCACGGGCCAGCAGGCGACTTGGCTGGTAATTCACGCCTGTGCTGCTGGCGCCGATGTTCATTGCGCCATCCTGATTACCGTTATTCACCGCGACTTTAGGTGCGTTGATCGGCAACTGCAGAGCGTTGGCCCCCAGACGATACAGTTGGGTATCGGCATACGAGAACACTCGTCCTTGCAATAAGCGATCTTCCGAAGGTTCGATACCCGGAACTAAATTGGCCGGAGCCATGGCCACTTGTTCGGTTTCCTGGAAAACATTCGCTGGATTACGGTTCAACACCATTTGTCCAACTTTCCGCTCTGGCACACCTGGCCAGATTTTGGTCGCGTCCAATGGATCGAAATCAAACTTGGACAAGTCTTGAGGATTTAGAACCTGGATGTACAAGTCCCATTTCGGAAAGTCACCCTTGTTAATATGTGAAACCAAGTCGTTAGTCATATGACTGTAGTCTTGACCTTGAACACCCGTCACTTCTTTGGGGTCGAGATTTTTTATTCCCTGCAAACTTTTCCAGTGAAACTTTACATAGTGCACATCGCCTTTGGCATTAACTAACTTGTAGGCATGTACACCATTACCGTCCATTTCCCGATAACTGGCTGGCGTGCCGGAGTTGGAATACAACTCGGTCAAGGTACGAGTGGCTTCCGGAACATGGGAGAAAAAGTCGAAACGACGGGAATCGTCGTCAAGGTTGGTGCGCGGGTCTGGCTTGAAGGCGTGGACCATGTCTGGAAACTTGATCGCGTCACGGATGAAGAAGGTCGGAAAATTGTTGCCGACCAGGTCCCAGTTGCCGTCTGCGGTGTAGAACTTGGTGGCGAACCCCCGCGGATCACGCAAGGTTTCCGGCGAATGGTTGCCATGGACCACAGCGGAGAAACGCACAAATACCGGCGTGCTCTGCCCGCTGGCAAATACCTTGGCTTTGGTCAGGTCACTGAGATCATCGGTCACGGTGAACGTGCCATGGGCGCCAGTGCCACGGGCATGCACCACGCGTTCGGGAATGCGTTCACGGTCAAAACGCTGGAGTTTCTGGATCAGTTGCACGTCTTGCAACAGCACCGGCCCGGTCGCGCCAGCGGTTTGCGAGTTCTGGTTGTCGCCGACGGCGGCGCCGTTATCGCGGGTCAACGTCGCCGCGCTGACGGAGAAGGACAGCAGGCTGGCGGTCAGAACGCCAAACGTACGACGGAGGGGCAAAGCCCCGAGGCCGAGGGGAGTTGTCATGGAAGTTTCCTCTGATTTTATAAGGCGCATCCAGGTGCGCCCCTCAGAGGCTAGTGACCCAAAGGCCAAAACATAAATAGAAATCCCGTACCGAGCCGATAGCGAAAAGGTTCTGGAAAGCCCGGTCTAGAGCGGGTAATCGCGCGCGACTGGTGGCACTTTGTAAACTAATTGCCGGAAGATGTGTCGATAAGAGCAAGCATTGTAAGACGGTGTTTCGAGCATGAGCCGTTTTGCTGATTTACACTGCGTTCACCAACCTCATCTGTAACAAGGAAATAACCTATGGGCGTGATAAGTGAGTTCAAGGCCTTCGCGGTCAAAGGTAATGTGGTCGACATGGCCGTGGGTATCATCATCGGCGCGGCCTTCGGCAAAATCGTTTCGTCGTTTGTCGGCGACGTGGTGATGCCGCCAATCGGCTTACTGATCGGTGGGGTGGACTTCAGTGACCTGGCCATTACGCTCAAGGACGCCAACGGTGACGTCCCGGCGGTGGCGCTGGCGTACGGTAAGTTCATCCAGAGCTTGATCGATTTCATCATCGTCGCTTTCGCGATTTTCATGGGCGTCAAGGCCATCAACCGTCTGAAACGCGAAGAGGCCGTTGCGCCAACCTTGCCGCCGGTTCCGACCAAGGAAGAAGAGCTGCTGGAAGAGATTCGCGATCTGCTCAAGGCTCAGAACAATCAGCCCTGATAACTGATTGCCCCAAGAAACGGCGCCTTTGGCGCCGTTTGTTTACCAGTAGTTTTCCACTGCCACCTGGCCGGGTCGTCGACTGAGGCTCAGGTGCATGTCCCGTTGTTTGAGCAACTTGCGCGTGTCATCGATCATCTGTGGATTACCACAGAGCATCACCCGCGAATGCTCGGCTGTCAGCGCTACACCGGCCGTCCGCTCTAGCTCGCCACTCTCCATGAGTGTCGTGATCCGCCCATTCAGGGCACCCGGATGCTGCTCGCGGGTGACGGTGGCGATGAACTGCAGCTTGTGCGCGTACTCGGCCAGATAGTCGCGCTGGGCCAGCCCTGCAATCAGCTCCTGATACGCCAGCTCCCGCGCTTCACGCACGCTGTAGACCAGGATAATTCGTTCGAATTTTTCCCAAACCTCGAAGTCCTGCAAGATCGACAGAAACGGCGCCAGCCCGGTGCCTGTGGATAACAACCAGAGGTCACGGCCATCGACGAAGCGATCCAGCGTCAGATAGCCAAAGGCCTGCCGGTCGACCAGCAGCGTATCGCCGACTTCCAGCCGACTCAGTTCACTGGTGAATTCCCCTCCCGGCACGACAATGGAGAAGAACTCCAGAAACTCGTCATAGGGTGACGAGACCATCGAATAAGCCCGCCACACCGTACTGCCGTCCGCCTTGGTAACGCCCAGCCGGGCGAATTGCCCTGCGCGAAAACGAAAGCCCGGATCCCTGGTGGTACGCAGGGTGAACAGGTTTGGAGTCAACGTCTGGACGTCAAGCAGCGTCTGGCGCGTGAGTTTTTCTGCACTGGCGGTCATGGGTCGCTCCATTCAACAGATAACCCCAGTGTCCCGCAAAGCAGATGACATAAACACCGGTGATTTGTAATGGCTTTTGCCATTATCATTAACAGTACCCATACAATACTGTTTCTTCGCTAGTAACAAACCTAAGAACCGGTTATGCAGTTGTAAGCTTTTTCAAGAGCAAAAAAATCCAGCATGCAAGTAGGAATTCTCCTACACTCGTGGCGTGCCGGATCTTGGATCCAATCAGCACCAACGCAAGTAAGTCCGCATGGAGTTACCCAATGAAAGTGTGGAAGGAATCACAGTTAACGCAGCTTTCTTACGCTCAGAAAATAGAGACCGCGTACGAGATTTCTCTAAATCTCGTTAAGAATCTTGGCTTTAATTTCTGTGCATTTTCAATAACATCCCAAACAAGAGGGATACATCGCCATACGATCAGCCTGAATAATTATCCCATCGAATGGAACACGAAATATGAACAAGAGCATTTCAGTGAAGTCGACCCGATACTAGCCCATTGCAATCATTGCGAACTGCCGATTCTTTGGCAGGAAGAGCTCTTCTCCAAGACACCGATATTGTGGCAAGCACAAAAACAGCAAGGTTTGCGCTATGGCTGGTCCCAATCTGTTCATGATCAGAATGGGCTTTGCAGTATGCTGAGCCTGGCCAGAAGCCACTGCCCGGTTACTACGCATGATCTGTACAAAAATCTGGGCTACGCGTTGTTCATTAGCCGCCACCTGCACGGGCTTATCGCGAAAGATCTGCCTCCCCCCCCGAAACCGGGCGCAGTGCATTTATCAACCCGAGAAGTCGAGGTATTGAAATACTCAGCCGACGGCAAGACCGCAGGCGAGATCGCGATCATCCTCAGCCTGAGTGAAAGCACGGTACAGTTCCATATACGGGGCGCCATCCACAAATTCGGCGCCAACAACAAAATGTCCGCAGTAATCAAAGCAGCGAGAGCGGGCATTATCTGAAACTGCTCGAATCAGGTAATCCCTGCGAGTAATCCAGACCAAAAAAACGTACCATCTGCGATCCATCCTGAGTGATGCCGTGTGAAGTTCCACGACGCAGTTCGCTCGGATGGTTCCGCCCGCTACAACGCCCCTGAGCGCCGGGCCACTCGTTGTTCATCTTCCGTTGACTACCCAGAGCCCCCGCCTCATGCCTCTGCTCGAAACCCCCTTCGCTCAACTCGATCTGATCCGCCAGCCAGAACAGCAGAACGAACCATTACAAGCGTTTGATGCCGCAGACGAATACCTGCTGACTCATCTGGCCGGGCAACAACCGGCAGCCGATACCCGAGTGCTGGTGCTCAACGACAGCTTCGGTGCTTTGGCTGCCAGCCTGGTGGGCAAGGTTCGGGTGATCAGCAGCGGCGATTCGTTTCTGGCTTTTCAGGGGCTGGAAAAAAACCTGATACGCAACGGCCAGGCCTTTGATGCAGTGCCGAAGGTGCCTGCCAGCGAAGCGTTCATCGGGCCGTTCGACCGGGTATTGATCCGGGTACCAAAAACCCTGGCCCTGCTGGAAGAGCAACTGATCCGGCTACAAGGGCAACTGGCTCCAGGCGCTCAAGTGATTGCGGCTGCGATGGTGAAGCATTTGCCACGCGCTGCGGGCGATCTGCTGGAGCGTTACATCGGCCCGGTGCAAGCCTCGCTGGCGGTGAAGAAGGCTCGACTGCTGATCGCCACAGCCGAAGCCAAAGCCCCTGCTGTCTCCCCCTACCCGACCCGCTATCGACTCGACGCCCCTGCAATCGAACTGCTCAATCACGCCAACGTGTTCTGCCGCGAAGGGCTGGATATCGGTACGCGGGCCTTTTTGCCGCACTTGCCGAAGAACCTCGGCGCAGCGCGAGTTGCCGACCTCGGATGTGGCAACGGCGTGTTGGCGATTGCCAGTGCCCTGCAAAACCCTGAGGCCCACTACACGCTGGTGGACGAATCGTTCATGGCCGTGCAATCGGCCGCTGAAAACTGGCGCGCTGCGCTGGGTGATCGTGACGTGATCGTGCGGGCCGGCGATGGCTTGGCAGAGCAGGAACCTCAATCCCTGGACGTAGTGCTGTGCAATCCGCCATTTCACCAACAGCAAGTGGTCGGCGATTTCCTGGCTTGGCGGATGTTCCAGCAGGCGCGTGAATCGTTGGTGGTGGGGGGCGCGCTGTACATCGTCGGCAACCGTCACTTGGGTTATCACAGCAAGCTGGCGCGGTTGTTCCGCGGCGTAGAGCAAGTAGCAGCCACCCCCAAGTTCGTCATTCTCAAAGCACGTAAATAAAAGCGAAAAAAAACCCTCCATCGGGAGGGTTATAAATCCGTGCCGCAAGGCAACGGGATGGGAATTTCAGTGGGTGCTCAAACCGGCGGCATTCATGAACATGCGCATCAGCGTGGCCACGATGAACAGTGCCACGACGCTGCCGGTCCAGATCATCGCCAGCCAGCCGAGTCGCTGCCAGAGCGGCTTTTTCTCGGCAGCTTCGATTTCCTGCAACGTAGGTTTGCCAGCCATCATCGCTTTCTCCTCTGGAATGGCGCCGGTATCAATCCAGCGCCGTAGTCGTGTGGGCTAGTGGTAACCATCTTCGTGGGTGACCTTGCCGCGGAACACGTAGTAGCTCCAGAAGGTGTAACCCAGGATGAACGGGATGATGAACAGCGTGCCCACCAGCATGAAGCCTTGGCTTTGCGGCGGTGCGGCGGCGTCCCAGATCGAAATCGACGGCGGCACGATGTTCGGCCACAAGCTGATACCCAGACCGCTGTAGCCGAGGAAGATCAGCACCAGGGTCAGCAGGAATGGCGTGTAATGCGCATTGCGGGCCACCGCGCGAATCAGACCGTACATGGTCACCAGCACCAGAATCGGCACTGGCAAGAACCAGAACAGGTTCGGCAGGGTAAACCAGCGTGCGGCGATCTCGGCGTGGGCCAAGGGTGTCCAGATGCTGACGATGCCAATCACCGCCAGCACCACGAAGGCCAATGGCCGCGCCAAATCATGCATCTGTTCCTGCAGCTTGCCTTCGGTCTTCATGATCAACCAGGTGCAACCGAGCAGCGCGTAAGCCACCACCAGCGCCGCACCGCAGAACATCGTGAACGGTGTCAGCCAGTCAAGTGAACCGCCGGCAAACTGACGATTGACTACCGGTAGCCCATCGATGAACGCACCCAATGCCACGCCCTGGAAGAAGGTAGCGGCGATCGAGCCACCGATGAATGCCTTGTCCCAGAGGTGACGCTTGTCGTCCTTGGCCTTGAAGCGGAACTCGAAGGCCACACCGCGGAAAATCAACCCGATCAGCATAAAAATCAGCGGCAGGTACAGCGCCGATAGCACCACCGAATAAGCCAGCGGGAAGGCGCCGAACAATGCCGCGCCGCCCAATACCAGCCAGGTTTCGTTGCCGTCCCAGACCGGGGCGACGGTGTTCATCATGACGTCACGATCACTCTTGCCCTTGATGAACGGGAAGAGAATCCCGATCCCCAGGTCGAAGCCGTCCATGACCACGTACATCATGATGCCGAAGATGATGATCACGGCCCAGATCAGCGGAAGATCAATACCCATGATTCAAATCTCCTTGTTCAGGCTGCGACTGTGCTCGCCTTCACCATTGTCGTCGTCAGCTGCGGACAGCGGACGGGCCGGTGTGCGTTGTTGGCCAGGACCACCTTCGTTGGTTTCCTTGCCTTCGTCGATCTTCGGCCCTTTGCGCACCAGGCGCATCATGTAGCCAAGACCGGCACCGAACAGCGCGAAATACACCACAACGAACATGATCAAGGTGATGCTCATCTGCACGAAGCTGTGCCCGGAGGACGCATCCGCCGTGCGCATCAGCCCATAAACCACCCATGGCTGACGGCCGATTTCAGTGGTGAACCAGCCGGCGAGGATTGCGATCAGGCCGGACGGGCCCATCCACAGCGCCAGGTACAGGAATGGACGCGAGGTATACAGCTTGTCGCGCTTGCGCAGCCACAGGCTCCACAAACCGGTGAAGATCATCAGCATGCCCAGACCGACCATGATCCGGAACGACCAGAACACGATGGTCGAATTCGGCCGGTCTTCAGGCGGGAACTCCTTGAGCGCCGGCACCTGTTTGTCCAGGGAGTGGGTCAGGATCAGGCTGCCCAAGTATGGAATCTCGACGGCGAATTTGGTTTTTTCGGCTTTCATGTCCGGCCAGCCGAACAGGATCAGCGGGGTCGGTTCATCACCGTGGTTTTCCCAGTGGCCTTCGATCGCAGCGATTTTCGCCGGCTGATGCTTGAGGGTATTGAGGCCATGGAAGTCACCGATAACCGCCTGAATCGGAGCAACGATCAGTGCCATCCACATCGCCATCGAAAGCATGGTGCGGATCGCCGGGTTGTCCTTGCCGCGCAACAAATGCCAGGCCGCCGACGAACCGACGAAGAAGGCCGTCGCAACGAACGCCGCCGTGGCCATGTGCATCAGACGGTAGGGGAACGACGGGTTGAAGATAATCGCCAGCCAGTCCACCGGGATGACCTGGCCATTGACGATTTCGTAACCTTGCGGGGTCTGCATCCAGCTGTTGGAGGCCAGAATCCAGAAGGTCGAAATAAGGGTGCCGATGGCCACCATGACGGTAGCGAAGAAGTGCAGCTTGCGCCCGACCTTGTTCCAGCCGAACAGCATGACGCCGAGGAAACCGGCCTCGAGGAAGAAGGCAGTAAGCACTTCATAGGTCAGCAACGGCCCGGTCACCGAACCGGCGAAGTCCGAGAAACGGCTCCAATTGGTGCCGAACTGGTAGGCCATGACCAAGCCAGAAACCACGCCCATGCCGAAGTTGACGGCAAAGATCTTCGACCAGAAATGGTACAGATCGCGGTAAGTGTCGTTGTGCGTCTTCAGCCACAGGCCTTCGAGCACCGCCAGGTAACTCGCCAGGCCAATGGTGATGGCCGGGAACAGGATGTGAAACGAAATGGTGAATGCGAACTGAATCCGGGCGAGATCAAGTGCCTCCAAACCGAACATAAGTCTTCCTCTGTCAGGTAATACCGGCTGAAGGCTTGCGGCCTACACCCACTGCCCCCACGGATATGGAGTGTGGCGAATTCGAATTCGTTCTTTTTTTACCATCATCACAACGTAGGGAATCTGGCCATCTGGCCGCCGGATCAACTCCACGAAGGGTCTTGATCTGGATCAAGCAACGTTGAAAGAGTAGTCGCATTTTTGCCGATGGACGGTGTGGTCTTTTGCCGCGTGACAGGTTGCCTCATGGGTTTGGTCATGGGCTGCAATACATTTTTATGGGTGGACTAACTGTGGCGAGGGGGCTTGCCCCCGTTCGGCTGCGCAGCAGTCGTAAATCCGGTTACTGCGGTGTACTTGGCAGAAATGAGTTGCCTAGGTCTGGGGCCGCTTCGCAGCCCAACGGGGGCAAGCCCTCTCGCCACAGGGATATCGGTGTCTAGCTAACTAAATGTCCTAGCCTTGCATCTTCTGGTTACAGGTTGGTGATAATCTCGCCCTTCCCCTCGCCCAGACCTGCCTTCAGATGCCCAACCAAGCGCCCCTGCTGTTACGTCATCACCGCCCGTTTATCGCGTTCTGGCTGGCTCGGGTGTTTACCGCCAGCGGTTTTCAGATGTTGACCGTGGCCATTGGCTGGAATCTGTATCAACTGACCGGCAATGTGCTCGATCTGGGCCTGGTGGGTCTGGTGGAATTTGCCCCTCGAGTGTTGTTCATGCTGCACACCGGGCATGTCGCAGACCGCTATGACCGGCGCAAGGTCGCGGCGATCTGTCAGCTCCTGCAAGCGCTGATCGCCCTGTCGCTAGCCATCGGTAGTGCGACTGACCATGTCACCCGAGAGATGATCTTCATCCTCGCGTTCCTGCTCGGCGCCGCCCGCTCCTTCGAAATGCCGACGACTCAGGCATTGCTGCCGAGCATCGTGCCCAGCGCGTTATTCCCCCGTGCCGTTGCCGCCGCGCAATCTGCGCAACAATCAGCAACCATCGTCGCCCCGGCGCTGGGCGGTTTGCTCTATGCCTTCGGCAGCGTCTGGGTGTATGGCCCGACGGTGATCCTTTACCTCATCGCTTGTGCGCTGATGCTCAACCTTCCGGCCCGGCAGACACCGCTGAACAAGGGCAAGGCGACCCTGGATTCGCTGCTGGCGGGCATCCGCTTCATTCGCAGCCGCCCGGACATTCTCGGGGCGATTTCCCTGGATCTGTTTGCTGTCCTGCTGGGTGGCGCGACCGCGCTGCTGCCGGTGTTCGCCAAAGATATTCTGCTGACCGGCCCGTGGGGTCTGGGCCTGCTACGTTCGGCCCCGGCGGTCGGTGCGCTGCTGATGTCGCTGTTTCTGGCGCGATTTGCCGTGGAGCGCAACGTCGGGCGGGTCATGTTCACGGCCGTGGGTGTATTCGGCGTGGCGACCATCGCTTTCGGCCTGTCGACTTCGTTCTGGTTCTCTCTCGCCGTACTGGTGGTGTTGGGCGCAGCGGACATGATCAGCATGGTGATCCGCGCCTCATTCGTGCAACTGGAAACCCCCGACGAAATGCGCGGTCGGGTCAGCGCTGTGAATGGCTTGTTCATCGGCGCTTCGAACCAGCTCGGCGAGTTCGAATCCGGCCTGACGGCCCACTGGTTCGGCACGGTGCCGGCAGTGGTGATGGGCGGCATTGGCACGCTGATGGTGACCGGGACCTGGATCAAACTGTTCCCGACCCTGGCCAACCGCGACCGTATGCATGTGCCGGTGGAAGAGGTCAGGGTCTGACGTAGTTGTCCAGGGCACTCTTAGACCACCAACTCCCCCGCCACCGTCGACCGCGTGGCTTTGCCGCAGAGTTGCTCCACCAGCGTCAGCGCAAACTCCAACGCGGCGCCTGAACCCTGAGCAGTGATGCAGTTGCCATCGACCACCACCGGTTGATCGATGAAGTTACAGCCCGACAGTTGATTGCTGACCGTGGGCAGGCAAGTCATGCGCCGCTGACGCAAAACGCCAAAGGTTTGCAGCGCGAGTGCCGGAGATTCGGCAATACCGGCGAACAGGCGTCCGGCGGCGGACTGGTCCTTGATCAATTGTTGCAGGGGTTGGTGGGCCGCCAAATGCTGCGCCCCTACGGCACCGCCAGGCAGCACGATCAGGTCGAAGGGTTGGGCGAGCAAATCCACCAACATCGCATCGGCGGTCAAACGGGTGCCGCGAGCGCAGGTAAGCATGCGCCGTGCCTCGATGCTGGCCACCACCACTTCAACCTTGGCGCGGCGCAGCACATCGATCAGGGTCACGGTTTGCAGATCGTCGATGCCCTCGGCGAGGGTAATCAGGGCTCTAAAGGTCATGGGCGCGGTCCACAGGATAATCTTTAAAGCGTAGTCAGCTTTCCTGACCCTTGTTCGAGCCCAGCCGTTACTTGATGTAAAGCTGCGTCGACATCGTATTGCCGGGTGCGTTGATCGAGGTGTTGCTGAACGTGAAGGTGCCGTCCTGCTTGCCCGCCAAGTCGAAGATGTACAGATAGCCGACGGTTTTTTTCCCGGCGGAGCACTCGGTCAGGTTGCCGGTATCAAAAGCACAGACAGGGGTGCGGGTGCCGTTCACCTCGAAACCGTCCAGTGCGACATGGGCTGCACGGCCGTAGCCGACTTCCAGCACGTACACCTTGATGTTTGGCCCTTTGTGGTCGCAACGGGTTTGTGCCTGGCCGTCCGCGATATTTTCAAAGCCACAGCCTGGCGATTCGACTTTGAGCACCTTCACCTGGCTCAACGGTTGCGCCGTGGCCGCAATGGCTGTTTGCGCTCCGATGAAACAGGTGAACAGCAATCCAAATGCCGCAATCACACGCTTATTAATGCAATACATATCTACCCCCTCCCTCCCCAAAAAAAACAGCGCGCAGTATGGCGCAGTTCCCTTTTGTGCAAAACATCGACGACGATCGCAGCCATAAGCAGCCATAGCCCCACGCGGCTGGTATGATGCGCGGCTTTTTCCGACCCACAGAAAATACCCAGGCGCCTGCAGTGGTCTGTGCTTTGCTGTTGAGGTCGATACATTCACGGCGCCGGGCGCGCCACGGGGAGCAGACATGCTGGAAAGGCTGTTTCAACTCAAGGCACACAACACCAACGTGCGGACCGAGATTCTGGCGGGCGTCACGACCTTTTTGGCCATGGCCTACATTCTGTTCGTCAACCCGAGCATCCTCGGCGAGACCGGCATGGACAAGGGTGCGGTGTTTGTCGCGACCTGTCTGGCAGCCGCCATCGGCTCGGCGACCATGGGCCTGATCGCCAACTACCCGATCGCCCTCGCGCCGGGCATGGGCCTGAACGCCTTCTTCACTTACACCGTGGTCCTGCACATGGGCCACACCTGGCAAGTGGCGCTGGGCGCGGTGTTCATCTCGGCGGTGATGTTTTTCCTGCTGTCGATCTTCCGCATCCGCGAATGGATCATCAACAGCATCCCGCTGGCGCTACGCTCGGCGATTGCTGCCGGTATCGGCCTGTTCCTGGCACTGATCGCCCTGCACAACGCCGGCATCGTGGTCAGCAACCCGGCGACCATGGTCGGCCTCGGCGACCTGAAGCAACCGGCGCCGATTCTCGCGACCCTCGGTTTTGCCCTGATCGTCGCCCTAGAGGCCCTGAAAGTACGCGGTGCGGTGCTGATCGGTATTCTCGCGGTGACCATCGCTTCGATCGTGATGGGCTTCACCCCGTTCGGTGGCGTGATGTCGATGCCGCCGTCGCTGGCACCGACCTTCCTGCAACTGGACATCAAAGGCGCACTGGACATCGGTCTGGTCAGCGTGTTCTTCGCCTTCCTGTTTGTCGATCTGTTCGACAACTCCGGCACCCTGATCGGCGTCGCCAAGCGTGCCGGCCTGATGGGCAAGGACGGCCACATGCCGAAAATGGGCCGCGCCCTGATCGCCGACAGCACCGCGGCCATGGCCGGTTCTTTGCTGGGTACCTCGACCACCACCAGCTACATCGAATCCGCAGCCGGCGTGAGTGCCGGTGGCCGCACCGGCTTGACTGCCATCGTGGTCGCGATTCTGTTCCTGCTGGCGCTGTTCTTCTCGCCATTGGCGGCCAGTGTTCCGGCCTTTGCCACCGCGCCTGCCTTGCTGTTCGTCGCCGTACTGATGACATCCGGCCTGGCGGAAATAGACTGGGACGACATCACCGTCGCCGCACCGGTCGTGGTCACTGCCCTGGCCATGCCATTCACTTATTCCATCGCCAACGGCATCGCCTTCGGTTTCATCTCCTGGACTGCCATCAAGTTGTTGTCCGGTCGCGGCCGTGAGTTGAATTCGGCGCTGGTGATTCTGTCGATCCTGTTCGTGATCAAGTTGGGTTGGTTCAACGCATGACTTTTGATTCCCAGGCTTACGCCGTTCAGCTCGAAGAAAAGGTCACGCGCCTGCGTGACCTGCTGGCCCCGTTCGGTGCGCCCGAACCTGCGGTGTTCGATTCGCCGCTGAAAAACTTCCGCCTGCGTGCCGAATTCCGCCTGTGGCGCGAAGCCGGCGAGCGCCATTACGCGATGTTTTCCCAGGAAGACAAACGCACGCCAATCCTGATCGAAGAGTTCCCGATCGCAAGCCTGCGCATCAACCAATTGATGCCGCAGCTCAAGGCGGCGTGGCAAGCGAGCGCGGCCCTGAGCCACAAGCTGTTTCAGGTGGAGTTCCTCACCACGCTGGCTGGCGATGCGATGATCACCCTGTGCTATCACCGCCCGCTGGACGAGCACTGGCACGCAGCGGCGTCGAAACTGGCGGCCGACCTGAACGTCAGCATCATCGGTCGCTCGAAGGGCAAACGCGAAGTGATCGGTCACGATTACGTGGTCGAGAAACTCGAAGTTGGCGGCCGCACTTTCAGCTATCGCCAGCCGGAAGGCGCGTTCACCCAACCCAACGGCACGGTGAACCAGAAAATGCTCAACTGGGCGTACGACGCCCTCGGCGATCGTTCCGATGATTTGCTGGAGCTGTATTGCGGCAACGGCAACTTCACCCTGCCGCTCGCGACCCGCGTGCGCAAAGTGCTGGCCACCGAAATCAGCAAGACCTCGGTCAACGCAGCACTCAGCAACCTGAGTGAAAACGCGGTGGATAACGTCACGCTGGTGCGTTTGTCTGCCGAAGAACTGACCGAAGCCCTGAACGAAGTTCGCCCGTTCCGCCGCCTGCACGGCATCGACCTCAAGAGCTACGAGTTCGGTAGCGTGTTCGTCGACCCGCCCCGCGCCGGCATGGACCCGGACACTTGCGAACTGACCCGGCGCTTCGACAACATCCTCTACATTTCCTGCAACCCGGAAACCCTCGCGGCCAACATCGCCCAACTGCACGACACTCACCGCATTACCCAATGCGCGATGTTCGACCAGTTTCCGTGGACCCATCACATGGAATCCGGGGTGTTGTTGACCCGTCGTTGATTGCAGCCTCCATATACAAATCAGCCGTCCACAGGACGGCTTTTTTGTGGGCGATTGAAACGCCCTGTATTTGTGCGTCCTGATTTGATAAATACAGCCACTGGCACTTCATTTGATTCCCGGTGTAATCAATCATGCAGCGACATTTCGACGATCTTCAATTGGGCAGCATCGAACTGTTTTGCCTGGCCGCAGAGGCCGGCAGCTTTACCGCAGCAGCACTTGTAGCGGGCGTGACCCCGGCCGCCGTCAGCCGCTCGGTGTCGCGCATGGAAGAACGTTTGGGTGTGCGGTTGTTTGCGCGTACCACCCGCAGCGTCAAGCTGACTGATAGTGGCCGGCGTTATTTCGAGGAGTGTCGTGAGGCTCTCGCACAATTGGTCGAGGCCCAGCGCGAGGTGATGGGGCAACAGCAAGAACCTTCCGGCACCTTGCGCATCAGCATTCCCACGACCTATGCCCATCATCGAATCCTGCCCTTGCTGCCTGCGTTTCGGGCTCGCTTCCCTGCCGTGAAGGTCGAGGCGCATATCAGCAATCGCAACATCGATTTCGTCGGCGAAGGCTATGACATGGCAATCCGTGTGCGGGCCATTCCCGACTCCGGGTTGATTGCCCGGCCCTTGGAAGACGCCGCGCTGGTGATGATTGCCAGCCCTGATTACCTGAAGCGTGCCGGCACTCCGCAGACCCTGGATGACTTGGCTCAGCACGAATGCATCCAGTACGAACTGCCCAGCAGCGGCAGACGGATTGCCTGGCTGTTCAACGACAACGGTGTGCCGCTGGAGATTCTGGCCGAGGGCAACTACTGCTGTTCCGATGACGTATTGGGTGGCGTGACGCTGGCAAAAAGCGGCGCCGGGATCTTTCAAACCTATCGCTTCATCGTCGAAAACGAACTGGCGGACGGTTCGCTGGTGGAAGTGCTCAAGCCCTATGGCGGACGCTCCCGCCCCTTCACTCTGCTGTATCCGCAAAGCCGCCATGTGCCGTTGCGGCTAAGAGCGTTTATCGATTTTCTGGTCGAGCATCTGCCGCGCTGAAAAATCGCATCTGCGGGAGCTGCCGAAGGCTGCGATCTTTTTGTATCTGTCCGATCACCGCACAAATAATCCAGACCTGACGCCCTCTTCAATTGACCTTATTAACCAGTTAGTACAATTTCTCCCCACAGGCTGAAAACCTCGGCCAATGCCAAAAATAATATGTGGAGAGACCCATGTCCCCTATCGTTCTGGTGCTCAACGGCCCGAACCTGAACCTGCTGGGCACCCGTGAACCGGCGACTTATGGCCACGAAACCCTGGCGGACATTTCAGCGCTGTGCGGTCGCGCTGCCGAAGAGTTCGGCCTGACAGTGGAATTTCGCCAGACCAACCATGAAGGCGAACTGCTTGACTGGATTCACGCCGCCCGTGGCCGCTGCGCCGGGATCGTCATCAACCCGGCCGCGTGGACTCACACCTCGGTTGCCATTCGCGATGCCTTGGTCGCCAGCGAACTGCCGGTGATCGAAGTACACCTGTCCAACGTCCATGCCCGCGAACCCTTCCGGCATCACTCCTTTGTTTCGTCCATCGCCACCGCGGTCATGTGCGGTTTCGGCAGCCACGGCTATCGTTTGGCGCTGGAGCATTTCAGCCAACGTTTGGAAGGTTAAGCGTCATGACACAGAACACCGTGGTATTGGCCGGGCTGATCGGTGCCGGCATTCAGGCTTCCCGCACTCCGGCGCTGCACGAGCATGAAGGCGATGCGCAGGGTTTGCGTTACCTGTATCGGTTGATCGATCTGGATCAATTGAAACTCGACAGCAGCGCCCTGCCCGACCTGCTGATGGCCGCCGAACGGATGAATTTCACCGGGCTGAACATCACCTTCCCGTGCAAGCAGACGATCATCCCGTTGCTTGACGAATTGTCGCCGGAAGCCCGCGGTATTGGCGCGGTGAATACGGTGGTGCTGAAGGACGGTAAACGCATTGGCCACAACACCGATTGCCTGGGTTTTGCCGAAGGCTTTCGCCGTGGCTTGAAGGACGTTGCCCGTGAGCGTGTGGTGCAAATGGGCGCCGGTGGCGCAGGCGCGGCAGTGGCCCACGCGCTATTGAGCGAAGGCGTACAGCTGCTGAGCATTTTCGATGTGGATCAAAGTCGCGCTCAGTCGCTGGCGAACAACCTCAATCAGCATTTCGGTTTCGGTCGCGCCGTGGCCGGGCAGGATTTGCCAGGCACGCTGGGTCAGGCTGATGGCTTGGTGAATACCACGCCGATGGGCATGAAAAAGCTGCCGGGCATGCCAGTGCCGGTGGAGTTGCTTCGGGCGCAGTTGTGGGTCGCGGAGATCGTTTACTTCCCGCTGGAAACCGAACTACTGCGCAACGCTCGTGCGTTGGGTTGCCGAACGCTGGATGGCGGCAACATGGCAGTGTTTCAGGCGGTGAAGGCGTTTGAACTGTTCAGCGGCGTGGTGCCGGATGCTCAGCGGATGCTGGCGCATTTTCAGAGCATGAATGGTTGATGATTAAAAGATCGCAGCCTTCGGCAGCTCCTACAGGATTGGTTAAACGCCGATTACCTTATAGGAGCTGCCGCAGGCTGCGATCTTTTAAGGGACCTACAAATCAGGCCTGCAGGTATCGCAAAACCGACTCGCAGATCATCTCCCGATGACGCTGCTTGATGCTTTCGTCCGGCAAGTCGATCTGAAAGATCTCACCGAAGGTATGACGGTTCGACACCCGATAGAAGCAAAACGAACTGATCAGCAGATGCACATCCAATGGATCGAGGTCGGTGCGGAATACACCTTCTTCGGAGCCGCGACGCAAAATCTCGCCCAGTGAATCGAGGATGGTGTTGTTCATCGCCTTGATCGCATCGGAGCGCTTCACATACTCGGCGTTGTGAATGTTCTCGATGCTGACGATACGCACGAAATCGACGTTGCGGTCATGGTGATCGAAAGTGAATTCCACCAACCGCCGAATCGCTTCCACCGGCGCCAGTTCGGCCAGGTGCAGACGGTTTTCGGTGCTGCGGATATCCCCGTAGAGTTTCTCCAGCACCTCGACGTAGAGCTGTTCCTTACTGCCGAAGTAGTAATAGATCATGCGTTTGGAGGTGTGGATGCGCTCGGCGATCGCATCGACGCGTGCACCGGAAAGCCCTTGCTGAACGAACTCGACAATGGCCTCTTGAAGGATGTTCTCGCGGGTCTTTTCCGGATTGTTCTTGCGACTCTTGCGAGGCTCGGCAATTGGCTTTTCGGGCGCTACGGAGAGTTCTGTAATTATTGTCATTGCGGGCTCACGGCCATCACTGCACAAGCAGGCGATTATGGGCTGCCGCGCGCGGTGAAGGAAGCCGCGAGGCAGCGGTTTTGTACCCGTGTTTACGATTTTCCTACAACTTTGCCTGACGTACGCCACCACTTCGCGATTTAGCCATGGCCGCCAGTCGCACCGCCACGTTGGCCGCGCCGTAACCCGCGTAGCCGTTTTTGCGCTGGATGATTTCAAAGAAGAACCGCCCTTCGAACGGCTCGGTGTACACATGAAACAGCTCGCCGCCCTGAGCATCGCGGTCATAGAGCACGTTGAAATAGGCCAGCTCGCTGAGGAACTCATCGTCGAAATCAAACCGCGCGGCGAGGTCATCGTAGTAGTTGAGCGGGATATCCAGCAGCGGTACGCCCGCCTCCTTGGCGCGGCTGACTTCGGCGAAAATGTCGTCGCAATCGAAAGCGATGTGATGCACGCCGGAACCGCGATAACTCGACAGTGCGTGTGAGATGGCGGTGTTGCGGTTCTCGGAAATGTTCAGCGGCAGGCGGATCGAACTGCAACGGCTGCGCAATGCGCGGCTCTTCACCAAACCATACGGGTCGGGCAGCACCACTTCATCGTCGGCTTCGAAATCCAGCAGGCTTTTATAGAACAGCACCCAACTGTCGAGGCTGTCGGCCGGCAGCGCCATCGCCATGTGGTCGATACGCTTGAGGCCACCGCTGGCAACGGCCGTCGGTTGCAGATTGAAGTCGGTGCCGTAGACATCGGCGTTCTGGTCTACCAGGTAAATCAGACTGCCATCCGGCGCACGCACCGCTGCCAGTTCAAGCTCATTGGGGCCTACGAGTCCGCGATACGGCTGGCCTTTATAAGCTACGGCACGGGCCAGCGCACTGGCGCTGTCCTTGACCCGCACGGCGGTGGCGCACAGTGATGGGCCGTGAGCCTCGAAAAAACTGTGAGCGAAGGAATAAGGCTCAGAGTTGAGGATCAGGTTGATATCGCCCTGACGCAACAGGCTGACACTCTTGGAACGGTGCTGACCGGCCTTGACGAAACCCAGCCGCTCCAGCCAATGGGACAGCTTGGCACCAAGGCTTTCGTCCACTGCGAATTCAAGAAACTCGATGCCGTTGTATTCGCTGGCGCTAGGGGTGTCGAACAGAATGTCGCGATTGGTCGCGGGCGTGGCTTCCTGCTCCAGACGTTGGCGGGTTTTCTCTTCCAGATACAGCAACGAACGCAAACCGTCGGCGGCGTTGGCCCGTGGCGGTGCGGCGCGAAAGCCGTCGTTGAAGATCTCCAGCGACAGCGGCCCGGTGTAGCCACTCTTGATGATGGGTGCGAGGAACCCCGGCAGATCGAATTCGCCCTGGCCCGGGAAACAGCGGAAGTGCCGGCTCCACTCCAGCACATCCATGGCCAGGATCGGCGCGTCGGCCATTTGCACGAAGAAGATCTTGTCGCCGGGAATCTCGGCGATGGAGCTCGGGTCGCCCTTGAGCGACAGCGAATGAAAACTGTCCAGCAATACGCCGAGGCTTGGATGATCGGCCTGGCGAACGATGTTCCATACCTGTTGATACGTGTTCACATGCCGGCCCCAGGCCAGCGCTTCATAGCCGATCCGCAGGCCACGAGTGCGGGCCCGCTCTGCGAGCTGGAGCAAATCATCAATCAGAATCTGTTCATCACCGATCGAATCGGCCGAGGCGTTACTGCATACCAGCACCAGGTCGGTGCCCAGTTCCTGCATCAAATCGAACTTGCGCTCGGCCCGCTCCAGATTGCGGGGCAGACGATCGCGGCGGCAACCTTCGAAATCCCGAAAGGGTTGAAACAGCGTAATCGCGATCCCGAGATCTGCGCACATCTGTCTGATTTCCCGCGGGCTGCCGTCGTAGTAGAGAAGGTCATTCTCGAAAATCTCCACCCCGTCAAAACCGGCGGCGGCGATGGCTTCGAGTTTTTCCGGCAGGGTGCCGCTCAAGGAAACGGTGGCAATGGAACGCTGCATGTGTCGACTCCCGGTGGTGGGGACATTCTTGTTGGGCAAATTATTGGCTTGACGAATCCACACAGCAATTCAAAGTGTACTACCCGGTTAGTTTTGCGGGCGATTATCGAACACAATGGCGGTTGGCGAATTGACGATTTTTCGTCCACTGCGCAACATCGACACCACATTGAGTCCGGCCAAACCCCATGGACTCGGTTACCAAAGACCCTGAACACCACATAAAAATTTCAAAAAACGGGTACACGCTCATGCGCTCATTCAACGCCTTGTTTGCTTGCTCCATCGCCCTCCCGCCGTACCTGGCATCCATCCGAACCTTGCGCCCCCTCGGCCGAACCGTGCCGCTCGCTGAATAACCGTTGTCGTCAGTTCGACGAAAACACCTCAGTCGATCAATCACACCCGCGCCTGGCGCCGTCGATTGATCACGCGCCCTTGAAGTCCCGACAAGCCTCGCTTGTCAGTCATTGAACGGATGGCACATACATGTTTCCTTCTCAAAGCTCTCGCGTGGCTCCGGCCATGGGCGTCGCCACTGGCGGTATCGGCGACAAAATCCGCGGCGCCATGGCAGTCGGCAAAACCCGTTGGGGGATGCTGGCGCTGGTGTTTTTCGCCACCACTCTGAACTACATCGACCGTGCCGCCCTGGGCGTCATGCAGCCGATCCTGGCCAAGGAAATGAGCTGGACGGCGATGGACTACGCCAACATCAACTTCTGGTTTCAGGTCGGCTACGCCATCGGCTTTGTGCTGCAGGGCCGGTTGATCGACCGGGTCGGCGTCAAGCGCGTGTTCTTCTGCGCGGTGCTGCTCTGGAGCCTGGCCACCGGTGCTCACGGCCTGGCCACTTCGGCGGTGGGCTTCATGGTCTGCCGGTTCATTCTCGGTTTGACCGAAGCGGCGAATTACCCGGCCTGCGTGAAAACCACCCGGTTGTGGTTCCCCGCCGGTGAGCGTGCCGTGGCCACCGGCATCTTCAACGCCGGCACCAACGTCGGGGCGATGTTCACGCCGATGCTGTTGCCGCTGATCCTCCACGCTTGGGGCTGGCAAGCCGCGTTCCTGTGCATGGCGGCACTGGGCGGCATCTGGTTGTTGTTCTGGGGCCTGAAGTACTTCAACCCGGAAGATCACCCAAGCGTTAAACAATCGGAACTGGACTACATCCAGAAGGAAGTCGAGCCGGAACAATCCCGCGTACCGTTCTCGCGAATCCTGCGCATGCGTGGCACCTGGGCCTTCGCCCTGGCCTACTCAATCACCGCGCCGGTGTTCTGGTTCTACCTGTACTGGCTGCCGCCATTTCTCAATCAGCAATACAACCTGGGGATCAACGTGACCCAGATGGGTATCCCGCTGATCATCATCTACCTCACCGCTGACTTCGGCAGTGTCGGTGGCGGGATTCTGTCCTCGTTCCTGATCGGTCGCGGGGTCAACCCGATCAAGGCACGACTGATGTCCATGTTCCTGTTCGCCTGCTGCATCATCGGCGTGCTCATGGCCGCCGGCTCAAGCAGCCTGTGGCTCGCGGTGTTTGCCATCTCCCTGGCCATCGGTGCTCACCAGGCCTGGACCGCGAACATCTGGAGCCTGGTGATGGACTACACGCCCAAGCACATGATGAGTACGGTGTTCGGCTTCGGCGGGATGTGCGCGGCAATCGGCGGGATGTTCATGACCCAGTTGGTCGGCCACATTCTGACGGTCACCAACAACAACTACACCGTGCTGTTCACTATGATTCCGGCGATGTACTTCATCGCGCTGACCTGGATGTACTTCATGGCACCGCGCAAGATTCCTACCGTCACCGAGTAAACTCCCTTCCTCCGGCAGGCCTGATTCCAGGCCTGCCTCCCTCCTCTTGTCGACGCCGTTGTTGCCACGCCGCCGCCAACCCGCTGCAACAAATCACCGCGATCCCGACCACCGTGGTCAGGGTCGGTGTGTGTGAAAACAGCAACCAGCCCAGCAAACCGGCAAAGACAATCTGGCAATAGCCGAACGGCGCCAACAACGCGGGCGCGGCGTGACGGAAGGCCTGGGTCAGAAACAGATGCGCCGTCATTCCGCACGCCCCCAGCGCCACCATCAAAAACCCATGACCCAAGCTTGGGACTTGCCAGAAGAACGGCACCAGCGCGCTCATCACTAACGTGTTGCAGAGCCCGGCGAAAAAATTGCTGGTGGTCGGGCTGTCGATTTCGCTGAGCTTACGGGTGAGCAGCTGATAGAAGCAGAAAAACAAGGCCGAGCAGAACGGCAGCAACACCGCAGGCGTGAACAGCTCGCCGCCGGGATGGACGATGATCAACACCCCGATGAACCCGCAAATCACCGCCAGCCATTGGCCGCGCGTCACCTGTTCACCGAGCAGTGGCACCGACAGCGCCGTCACCAATACCGGTGCGAGAAAATTGACCGCCGTGGCTTCGGCCAACGGGATGAACAGCAAACCGGTCGTGAACAGCAAACTGGTCCCCAGCAGGCACAACGCCCGCAACAGTTGCAGCAATGGCCGTTTGGTCCGTAGGACACGCAACCCGGACTGCGGCAGAAAAATCCCCGCCATCAGTAACGTGTGAACCACATAGCGGGCCCAGACCACCATGATCACCGGATAGAACCCCGAGAGGTATTTCGACAAAGCGTCGTGACTAGAAAACAGAAAGGTGGCAACGACGATCAGCAGAATCCCTTTGAAGGGCTGATTGACACCGGAAAGCGGAGTGCTGAGGGTCATGGGGTATCCCTTGGAGTCTTGAGATCAAAAGCGGCGATAACTCCAGCACCGTCAGCCATGGATTGCAGATGCTGGTAATGCTGTCGGCCCAAGGCGCGGTTGTTGGCTGGATAGATTCCAACAATTTAGAACCTGGTTCCAGATTCTCACATTAGTAAACGCAAATAGTGTTCGAACAGCGCACAGATTCGTATCGCCAAACACAAATCAAATGTGGGAGCGGGCTTGCTCGCGAAGACGGTGTGTCAGTCGACATCAACGTACCGGACGCACCGCTTTCGCGAGCAAGCCCGCTTGTGTCTTGGGCAGGAATTAGACTGAGGGTGAGAGCGGTGAGTGGCAAGCTGAATGCCCGGAGTGCTTAAAGCACGTGTGGGAGCCCATGCTGCCATTCACCTCTCCGCTCTGGTT
>NZ_JAGYGK010000021.1:0-91366 GCF_019947395.1 Pseudomonas sp. BF-R-26
GTTGATTTCCGTGGGGGTGGCGGGGGTGCGCGCGATTATTCAGGCTAACGACCGGCCCGATAGCGAGGCACTGATTCGCAGCAGCCTGGGCAATTCGTTCGACAAGGCATGGGTGAAGCTGGTGGATAACCCCGCAACCGGCGTCATGGCTGGAACGCTGTACATGGCCAGGCAGATCGAGGGCAGCCTGGCCGCCACCATCGAACAGTCAGTCGAGCAGTCAGTTGAGCAGCCAGTCGATCAGTCAGTCGATCAGTCAGTTGAACAGCGAGTCGAGCCGTCGGTCGATCAGAACGCGGGATCTGTCGATTGGAGCCACGCTGATTCGACTATCCAGCGGATCACCCCATAACCCAAGGAGAACGATCATGGCTTACGTTGATGGCTTCGTCGCGGCAGTACCCACCGCCAACCGCGAAAAATTCAAGCAACACGCGCAATCCGCTGCCGCGATCTTCAAGGAAAGCGGCGCACTCAGCCTCGCCGAATGCTGGGGAGACGACGTACCCGATGGCAAAGTGACCTCGTTTCCCATGGCGGTAAAACTCAAGGAAGACGAAACCGTGGTGTTTTCCTGGATCGTCTGGCCGGACAAGGCCACCCGTGACGCCGGGATGGCGAAACTCATGAGCGATCCGCGGATGCAACCCGACGTCAATCCAATGCCGTTTGACGGTCAGCGCATGATTTTTGGCGGTTTCGATATGATCGTGAAAGCCTGACGGGAGCCGCAGGATCACTCCGGCGTCGGGGCGGTCCTGCAACTCTTGCGGTTACGAATCTCGCTGTCCGAGGGTCGCTCCTTGATGAACTCGAAGCGCGGCTCGCCTTCGTTGTAGTGAACCAGCCAGCCCCATTCCAGCTCGGACTCATCCTGGCCGGGTTTCGGTGGCACGGCCCACCATGGCTCTTTGCTGATGATCTGACGCATGGCGTCCTCCCGTCGATTCGGTTGCTTCAACTATAACGCGCATGCCGGGAGGTGCCAGAAATGCACTTGCTGGTGTGGTATCCCTTTGTAAAATCAAAGGGTCCCCGAAGCCTTGAGGTGGCAGACATGAGCGATGAAACCCGTGTGCCGTTCAAACGGCTGTTCTTCGCCCTGAACTGCGCCCCCGAACAACGCCGGGCCATTGCCCAATGGCGCAACGCGCTGGAGCTCAATGTCGGGCGCCCGGTGCCGGCGGAAAACTTTCATCTGACGCTGCTGTTTCTCGGCACGGTGGGGATGGCGCAGATAGCAGGCGTCTGCGAGGCCGCCGCCAATGTCCAGCTGCCCGGCATGCCGTTGACGGTTGTGCTTGATCGACTGGAAGTCTGGCGTCGCTCCGGGGTTTTGTTGCTGGCGCCCGAGCAAGCAGAACCGCAATTGTTGCGGTTGGTGTATGCGCTGGAGCAGGCCATGTTGCCGTTTGGCTTTGAAGACACCCGTCGGGAATTTCGCCCGCATTTAACCCTGATGCGCGACTACCGGTCACCAGTCCCCGAATCCGCTACGCCACCAGAATTTTTCCTGCGCGCCGACCGCTTCACCTTGTTCGAATCCCATAAAGGTCGGTACCGGGCGCTGGCCGAATGGCCGCTGATTTCTACACAAAAAAAGGCGCCCGAGGGCGCCCGAAATTCACCTTAACCGAGGAAGCCAGGTGAAGCCGTTCTTCTTCAGAGGAGTGCAGCGGTGGTAAGGCGCTGCGTGAACGGAAAATGGTTGAAACCTTGCCACTGATCGTTCCCACGCCCTGCGTGGGAATGCAGCCCGGGACGCTCCGCGTCCCCTTCCAGAGCCGAACGCGGAGCGTCCGTGGAGACATTCCCACGCAGAGCGTGGGAACGATCAGATTGATGTTGGATGTGATGGCCTCATCGCGAGCAGGCTCGCTCCCACAGGGGAACGGCGTCATCAACAAATCTGCGCTCCACCACGGACTCCTGTGGGAGCGAGCCTGCTCGCGATAGCGATGTCAGGTTGAACAGTGATGCCGAGTGAATCACTTACCGAGCTTCACCCGCGTCCAGCCCCGGGTCATCACCCGCTGAATACCGATCGGCATGTCAGGAATCGCATACAGCGTCGCCATCACCGCTTGTGGAGGATACGAACCCGGGTCGTCGCGAATCGCTTCATCCACCAATGGTGTGGCCGCCGCATTGGCGTTGCTGTAGCCAACGCTGTTGGTGACTTCGGCAATGATGTCCGGGCGCATCAGGAAGTTCATGAACAGGTAGGCGTTGTCGACGTTGGCCGCATCCCGTGGGATGGCAACCATGTCGTAAAAGCTGCCGGCGCCTTCTTTCGGGATGCTGTATTCGATCTTCACCTTGTCGCCGGCTTCCTTGGCGCGGGCCTTGGCTTGCAGCACGTCGCCGGAGTAACCGACAGCGACGCAGATGTTGCCGTTGGCCAGATCGGAGATGTACTTCGACGAATGGAAATAAGCCACCGATGGGCGAATCTTCATGAACAGCGCTTCGGCTTCAGCGATCTGCGCATTGTCCTGAGAGTTCACCGGGTAGCCCAGATAGTGCAGGGCGGCCGGAAGCATTTCCGTCGGTGAATCAAGAAAGCTGATGCCACAGACTTTGAGCTTCGCGGCGTTTTCCGGTTTGAACAGCAGGTCCCAAGAGTTCACCGGCGCATCAGTGCCCAGCACTTCCTTGACCTTGGCCGGGTTGTAACCGATGCCGATCGAACCCCACATGTACGGGAAAGCGTGGCCATTGTCAGGATCGCTGGCAGAGGCGTTTTTCAGCAGCACCGGGTTGAGGTTTTTCCAGTTCGGCAGCTTCGATTTATCCAGCGGCTGATAGACGCCAGCCTTGATCTGCTTGGCCAGGAAACTGTTGGAGGGCACCACAATGTCGTAGCCGGATTTACCGGCCAGCAAGCGTGCCTCAAGGGTTTCATTACTGTCGAACACATCGTAGGTCACGCGAATGCCGGTCTCGTCTTCGAACTTCTTGACCGTGTCCGGGGCGATGTAATCCGACCAGTTGTAGACGCGCAATACCTTGTCATTGGCCTGGGCACCGGTAGCCATAGCGCCCAATAAGGACAGTGTCAGCAGAGTCCTGCCAAACATTTTCATCGGTACAACTCCATTTTCTTTTTATAGAACCTGTGGCGAGGGAGCTTGCTCCCGCTTGAGTGCGCAGCACTCACAAAATAGGCAAGTGTTGCCAGAATTTTTGGGGCCGCTTCGCAGCCCAGCGGGAGCAAGCTCCCTCGCCACAGTTAACTGAACCGCAGCACTAAGCTGTCGCTTCGATTCGCTGGTTTTTCGGTTGCTGCCAAGACTCGCTGGCGGTCTGGTCCATCGCTTCCTGGATCGCCCGTTTGCGCGTGGCTTCGGCCTTGCGGCTGAAGTACCAGACCATGAACGTGACGATCGACACCGCCAGCAGAATCAGACTGGCCACGGCATTGATCTCAGGCTTCACGCCCAGACGCACCGCCGAGAACACTTCCATCGGCAACGTCGTCGAGCCTGGCCCGGAAACGAAACTCGCCAACACCAGATCATCCAGCGACAAGGCAAACGACATCATGCCGCCCGCTGCCAGCGACGGCGCGATCATCGGGATGGTGATCAGAAAGAACACCTTGAACGGACGCGCACCCAAGTCCATGGCCGCTTCTTCAATCGACAGGTCCAGCTCACGTAAACGCGCCGATACAACCACCGCCACATACGCTGCACAGAACGTGGTGTGCGCGATCCAGATCGTCACCAAACCACGCTCCTGCGGCCAGCCGATCAACTGCGCCATGGCCACGAACAGCAGTAACAGCGACAGACCGGTAATCACTTCCGGCATCACCAACGGCGCCGTCACCAAACCACCAAACAGCGTGCGACCCTTGAAACGCGTCACACGGGTGAGCACGAAAGCGGCGAGGGTGCCCAACGCCACGGCAGCAATCGCGGTGTAGCAGGCGATTTCCAGCGAGCGCACCACCGAGCCCATCAGTTGCGAGTTGTCGAGCAGGCCGACGTACCACTTCACCGACCAGCCGCCCCACACCGTCACCAGTTTCGAGGCGTTGAACGAGTAGATCACCAGAATCAGCATCGGCAGGTAGATAAACGACAGACCGAAAATCAGCATGAACTTTGAAAATCCGAAGCGTTTCATCCCCGTCCCTCCATCTCTTTAGCCTGGCTGCGGTTGAACAGCAGAATCGGCACAATCAGAATCGCCAGCATCACCACCGCCAGGGCGGATGCCACCGGCCAGTCGCGGTTGTTGAAGAACTCCTGCCACAGCACGCGTCCGATCATCAGCGTTTCCGGGCCGCCCAACAGTTCCGGAATCACGAACTCACCGACCACCGGAATGAACACCAGCATGCAACCTGCGATGATCCCGTTTTTGGCCAGCGGCACGGTGATTTTCCAGAAGTTGTTGAAGTTGCTCGAACCCAGGTCTGACGCGGCTTCCAGCAGGCTTTGATCGTGCTTCACCAGGTTGGCGTACAGCGGCAACACCATGAACGGCAAGTAAGCGTAAACAACCCCAATGTAGACCGCCGTGTTGGTATTGAGGATCTCGATCGGATGCGACGTGAGCCCGGTCCACATCAGGAACGCATTGAGCAAACCGTTATTGCTGAGAATGCCCATCCACGCATAGACGCGAATCAGGATCGCGGTCCAGGTCGGCATCATGATCAACAGCAGCAAAACGTTCTGCGTTTCCTTGTTGGCCTTGGTGATCGCGTAGGCCATCGGGAAACCGATCACCAGGCACATCAGCGTGCTTAAAAACGCGACCTTCAATGAGCCGAAGTAAGCTGAGATGTACAGCTCATCTTCAGTCAGCAGCGAGTAGTTGCCGATGTTCAGCAGCAGCTGAAATTTCTGTTCGGCGAAGGTGTAAATCTCGGAGTAGGGAGGAATGGCCAGCGCCGCTTCCGAGAAGCTGATCTTCATCACCAGGAAGAACGGCAACAGGAAAAACAGGCACAACCACAGGAACGGAATGCCGATGACCAGTTTGCGGCCGCTGGGCACCAGGCGCAGGAACTGCTGATTGAAGGTTCTCATGAGCGCAGTACCACGCCGCTGTCGTCTTCCCACCACACGTAAACCTGATCGTCCCAGGTCGGGCGCGCGCCACGGCGTTCGGCGTTGGCCATGAACGACTGGACGATCTTGCCCCCGGGCAATTCCACGTAAAACACCGAGTGGCCGCCGAGGTAGGCGATGTCATGCACCTTGCCTTCGGACCAGTTGTAGCGGGTCTCGGGCTTGAGGGTGCTGACCAGCATTTTTTCCGGGCGGATGGCGTAGGTGATCGACTTGTCCTGCACCGAAGTACTCACGCCGTGGCCGACGTAGATCTTCTGTTGCAGATCCGGGCTGTGAATGATCGCGTGACCTTCCAGATCCTCGACCACGGTGCCGTCGAAGGCGTTCACGTTGCCAATGAACTCGCAGACCATGCGGCTGACCGGGGCTTCATAGATGTCGACCGGGCTGCCGATCTGGGCGATCCAGCCCAAGTGCATGATCGCGATGCGTTCGGCCATGGTCATGGCTTCTTCCTGATCGTGGGTCACCATCACGCAGGTCACGCCGACCCGCTCGATGATTTGCACCAACTCCAGTTGCATCTGCGAGCGCAGCTTTTTATCCAGTGCGCCCATCGGTTCGTCGAGCAGCAACAGCTTCGGCCGCTTGGCCAAGGAGCGCGCCAGTGCCACACGCTGACGCTGTCCGCCGGACAACTGATGGGGTTTGCGTTTGGCGTACTGGGTCATGTGCACCAGCCGCAGCATCTCTTCGACACGGGCGTCGATTTCGCTGGCGGGCAAGCGGTCCTGCTTGAGACCGAAGGCGATGTTCTGCGCCACCGTCATGTGCGGGAACAGTGCGTAAGACTGGAACATCATGTTGATCGGCCGTTCGTACGGCGGCATGTCGGTGATGTCGACACCGTCGAGCAGAATCCGCCCTTCGGTCGGGCGCTCGAAGCCGGCGAGCATGCGCAGCAGCGTCGATTTACCCGAGCCGGAACCGCCGAGCAGGGCGAAGATTTCCCCTTGATGGATCTCCAGGGACACATCGTCCACAGCGGTGGTTTCGTCGAATTTCTTGGTGACGCGGTCGACTTTCACCAACACCTTTTTCGGTGCCTGGTGACCTTCAAGAGCCTTCCTGTAGATGCTGGAGGCGTTTGCCATATGAAACTCCCAACAGGTTTCAGTCGTCGGGCCAACGCGGCCTGACTTAGTAGTTGATTGCAAGCCCAAGCCGTACGGTGCCAGTCAATTCAGCGAAGATCCCTGTGGGAGCGGGCTTGCCCGCGAAAGCGGTGTGTCAGGTAACGATAATGTCGACTGACACACCGTCATCGCGGGCAAGCCCGCTCCCACAGGGGTTTGCGTTTGAATCACTGACCCGTACCAGTCGGGCTTATTCGGCACCGCCATCCTGGCTGCCTGGTCGTACTTGTTTTTATTGCGGTTCATCTATTACGTGAGCGACCGGCGCGCAAAGGCACGCCCGCCAGACTCACGGGGCAGTTAAATCGTGGAATACTTTTTGAAGTCAGCGCGTATTACGCAGCGCCGCCCGTTGCCGGCACGCTTCGCCAAACGCCTGGAAAATACTCAAATAGGGCGGATTCGAAAGCACCTGCCATTCCGGGTGCCATTGCACGCCGACGGCGAAGGCCTTGCTGTGCTCGACGGAGATCGCCTCGATCAAACCATCTGGCGCGACAGCTTCAGCGCGCAGGCCGGGAGCGAGCTGGTCGATGCCCTGGCTGTGAATCGAATTGACCTGGAACATCTGTGGCAGGTCCAGCGCTTCGAACACGCCACCTCGCTGCACGTTGACCGCATGAGCAGGCGCGTATTGCACAACCAGGTCCGGGTGATCCGCTTCGCGATGATCAAGGTAGCCGGGTAGGTCGTGCACCTTCTGATGCAGGCTGCCGCCGAACGCCACGTTCATTTCCTGAAAGCCCCGGCAGATGCCGAGCACCGGAACACCGGCGGCAATAGCTGCGCGCAATAAGGGCAGGGTAGTAGCGTCCCGTTGCGGATCGTGATCCGTACCGGGGGCACTGGCCGGGCCTTGATAGTGGAAGGGTTCCACATTCGATGGCGAGCCGGTCAGCAACAGACCGTCGAGCTGCGCGAGCAGGTCATCGATTTCGGTCAGATCGCCTAAGGAAGGAATGACCACGGGCAACCCCAAAGCCGCGACGCTGACAGCGCGCAAATACTTGTCGCCGCTGACGTGGTAGGGGTGCAGGCCAATCTGTTTGATGCACGCAGTAACGCCGATCAATGGCTTGAATGCCATTTTTATCACCTCGAAGTTTCACACTTGAACGAGCTTTTCCGGAGCTTAGCCTTGTTGATTTTAATTAACAACTCTCATGTAAAAAATTCTAAACGCCAGGCGTCTGATCTTCAGGAATTACGTGGTGTGCAAGACTGATCTGGCACTCATCGCCCCAATAAAGGCCCGTGAATATAGGTTGAGAGGCCAAGTGTTCGCTATTGACTTCACTTTGCCGTTCGGGTTGACTGGGCTCGCAACAAGGTAGTGAACATAATAATTAACAGCTAATAGGTGCATCATGTCGGTCCCTCTGCGTGCCGTTCAACTCAACGAAGCAAACGCATTCCTTAAGAAATATCCTGAGGTTTTGTACGTCGACCTTCTGATTGCGGATATGAACGGTGTGGTGCGCGGCAAGCGCATCGAACGCACCAGTCTTCATAAGGTTTACGAAAAAGGCATTAACCTCCCGGCGTCACTGTTTGCTCTGGACATCAACGGCTCTACGGTGGAAAGCACCGGCCTGGGTCTGGACATCGGCGACTCGGATCGAATCTGCTTCCCCATCCCCAATACCCTCAGCATCGAACCCTGGCAGAAGCGCCCGACCGCGCAGCTGTTAATGACCATGCACGAACTCGAAGGCCAGCCGTTCTTCGCTGACCCGCGTGAAGTGTTGCGTCAGGTGGTGAGCAAGTTCGATGACATGGGCCTGACCATTTGCGCGGCGTTCGAACTGGAGTTCTATCTGATCGACCAGGACAACGTGAACGGTCGTCCGCAGTCGCCACGCTCGCCGGTGTCCGGCAAACGCCCGCACTCGACTCAGGTGTATCTGATCGATGATCTGGACGAATACGTCGATTGCCTGCAAGACATCCTCGAAGGCGCGAAAGAGCAGGGCATCCCCGCTGACGCTATCGTCAAGGAAAGCGCCCCGGCGCAATTCGAAGTGAACCTGCACCACGTCTCCGACCCTATAAAGGCCTGCGACTACGCGGTGTTGCTCAAGCGTCTGGTGAAGAACATCGCCTACGACCACGAGATGGACACCACCTTCATGGCCAAGCCGTATCCGGGCCAGGCGGGCAATGGTTTGCACGTACACATTTCGATTCTCGACAAAGAAGGCAACAACATCTTTGCCAGCGAGGATCCCGAGCAGAACGCCGCACTGCGTCACGCGATCGGCGGTGTGCTCGAGACCCTGCCGGCGCAGATGGCGTTCCTCTGCCCGAACGTCAACTCGTACCGCCGTTTCGGCGCGCAGTTCTATGTACCGAACTCGCCAAGCTGGGGCATCGACAACCGTACCGTGGCGGTGCGTGTGCCCACCGGTTCGGCGGACGCCGTGCGCATCGAACACCGCGTTGCGGGTGCCGATGCCAACCCGTACCTGCTGATGGCGTCGGTGCTGGCCGGTATTCACCACGGCCTGACCAACGAAATCGAACCGGGCGCCCCGGTGGAAGGCAACAGCTACGAGCAGAACGAGCAAAGCCTGCCGAACAACCTGCGCGATGCTTTGCGTGAGCTGGACGACAGCGAAGTCATGGCGCGCTACATCGACCCGCTGTACATCGACGTGTTCGTCGCGTGCAAGGAAAGCGAACTGGCCGAGTTCGAAAACTCCATTTCGGACCTTGAGTACAACTGGTACTTGCATACGGTTTGATGGGTCAAACACCGTCAGTCAAGGATGAAAGGTGGGCGTACACAGATCATGTGTACACCGCCCACCCTGTGGGAGCGGGCTTGCCCGCGATGGCGTCATCACCGCCAACATTAATGGCGCCTGATACACCGCAATCGCGGGCAAGCCCGCTCCCACAGGGATTGCATTTCAAATCTTTAACTGACTGGCAGTCAGCCCAACGATCAACTATTCCTCTGCGTAGAGTCACAACCATGACAAACACTCGCAGCGACTGGGAGCAACGCTTCCAGTCCCTCACACTAGAAGGCCGCGCATTCATCGACGGCCAATACCGCCCGGCACTCAGCGGCGATACCTTCGAATGCATCAGCCCGGTCGACAGCCGCTTCCTGGCGAACATCGCCAGCACCGACGAAGCCGACGCCAATGCCGCCGTGCAGGTTGCACGCCGCACCTTCGAGTCCGGCATCTGGTCCAAACTGCCCCCGGCCGAGCGCAAGCGCGTCCTGATTCGTTTCGCTGATCTGATTCTGCAAAACCAGGAAGAACTGGCGCTGCTCGAAACCCTCGATATGGGCAAACCGATCAGCGATTCCATGAGCATCGACATCCCAGCGACCGCCAACGCGATCCGCTGGAGCGCCGAAGCCATCGACAAAATCTACGACGAAGTCGCCGCCACACCCCACGACCAACTCGGTCTCATTACCCGCGAGCCGACAGGCGTCGTCGCCGCCATCGTGCCGTGGAATTTCCCGCTGATCATGGCCAGCTGGAAGTTCGCCCCGGCCCTGGCGGCAGGCAACTCGTTCATCCTCAAGCCTTCGGAAAAGTCACCGCTGACGGCGATTCGCATCGCGCAGTTGGCCCTCGACGCCGGCATCCCCAAAGGCGTGTTTAACGTCCTGCCAGGCTTCGGTCACACCGTCGGCAAGGCGCTGGCGTTGCACATGGACGTCGACGTGCTGGCCTTCACCGGCTCGACCGCGATTGCCAAGCAACTGCTGATCTACGCCGGGCAAAGCAACATGAAACGCGTCTGGCTGGAGGCGGGCGGGAAGAGCCCGAACGTGGTGTTCGCCGATGCGCCGGATTTGCGCGCGGCAGCACAAGCGGCGGTCAGCGCGATTGCCTTCAACCAAGGCGAAGTCTGCACCGCCGGTTCGCGCTTGTTGGTGGAGCGCTCGATTCGCGAGCAGTTCATTCCGCTGCTGGTGGAAGCGCTGCAAGCCTGGAAACCGGGCCACGCCCTCGATCCTGAAACTACCGTCGGCGCGGTCGTCGATCAGCGCCAACTGGACAACGTGCTGCGCTACATCCAGATCGGTAAAGACCAGGGTGCGCAACTGATCGCTGGCGGCAATCGTACCCTCGAAGGCACCGGTGGCCTGTACGTGGAACCGGCAATTTTCGACGGCGTGACCAACGCCATGACCATCGCCCGGGAAGAAATCTTCGGCCCGGTGCTGTCGCTGATCACCTTCGACACTGCTGAAGAAGCCCTGCAGATCGCCAACGACAGCATCTTCGGTCTGGCTGCCGGTGTCTGGACCAGCAACCTGAGCAAGGCCCATACCTTCGCTCGCGGCTTGCGCGCCGGCAGTGTCTGGGTCAATCAGTACGACGGCGGCGACATGACCGCGCCGTTCGGCGGGTTCAAGCAGTCGGGTAATGGTCGGGACAAATCGCTGCATGCGTTCGACAAATACACCGAACTCAAAGCGACCTGGATCAAGCTCTAACACTTTTACAGCGGTGGTTGCCGGTACACGCCGGCGGCCTTCGGAGAAATGTATGAAACAAGCACATGTAAACAGCTACTACGCCGCAACCCGCAACTTCACCGGTGACTTCCCGGTGCTGGAACAAGCGGTGGACTGCGACGTCTGCGTGATCGGCGCCGGCTACACCGGTCTGTCCTCGGCGCTGTTCCTCAGCGAAGCGGGCTACAGCGTCACCGTACTGGAAGCCGCCAAAGTCGGCTTCGGCGCCAGCGGTCGCAACGGCGGTCAACTGGTCAACTCCTACAGTCGCGACGTCGATGTGATCGAAGAACGCTACGGCGACAAAACCGCCGAAGTGCTCGGCAGCATGATCTTTGAAGGCGCCGACATCATCCGCTCGCGCATCAAAGAGTACGACATCAAATGCGACTACCGCCCCGGCGGCATCTTCGCAGCGCTGAACAAAAAGCAACTCAACGGCCTGGCTGAGCAGAAGAGCAGCTGGGAGCGTTACGGCAACAAAAACCTGAGAATGCTCGACGCGGCTGACATCAAGCGCGAAGTCGGTTGCGACAACTACGTCGGCGGCCTGCTCGACATGCAGGGCGGCCACGTCCACCCGCTGAACCTGGCCCTCGGTGAAGCCGCTGCGATCATCAGTCTGGGCGGCAAAATCTACGAACAATCCGCCGCCGTGGAAATCACCTACGGCGAACCGATCACCGTGCGCACCGCCAAAGGCGTGGTGCGGGCCAAGTACCTGCTGATCGCCGGCAACGCCTACCTGCCTCAAGACCTCGACAACCGCGTCACGCGCAAAAGCATGCCCTGCGGTTCGCAAATCGTCGTCACTGAGCCGCTGTCCGAAAGAGTCGCCCGCAGCCTGATCACCAACAACTACTGCGTCGAAGACTGCAACTACCTGCTCGACTACTACCGTCTCACCGCCGACAACCGTCTGCTGTACGGCGGCGGCGTGGTCTACGGCGCCCGTGAGCCCGACGACATCGAGCAACTGATCAAACCAAAAATCCTTAAAACCTTCCCGCAACTCAAGGACGTGAAAATCGACTACCGCTGGACCGGCAACTTCCTGCTGACCATGTCCCGCATGCCGCAATTCGGCCGCATCGAAAAAAACGCCTACTACATGCAAGGCTACAGCGGCCACGGCGTCACCTGCTCGCACCTGGCCGGCAAACTGATCTCGGAAATGATCCGCGGCGACGCCGAACGCTTCGATGCTTTCGCCTCCCTGCCACACATGCCCATGCTCGGCGGCCGCACCTTCCAGGCCCCACTCACCGCCATGGGCGCCGCGTATTACGCGTTGCGCGATCGATTCGGCATCTAAGTAGAACCTTGCCGGCGGCCATCCCAAAAATGTGCCGCCGGCTAATGCCAGTCATAGCAGGGCACCGCTCCCACAGGGATTCAGGCCGAACACCAAATGTGTGGTCAACCCGGACCAACTGTGGGAGCGAGCCTGCTCGCGATGAGGCCCTATCAGCCGCCATCGATGTCGCCTGAAACACCGCCATCGCGAGCAGGCTCGCTCCCACAAGGAAATTGGCGACATACACAAATTTTGCGAACAACACCGACCACTGTGGGAGCGGGCTTGCCCGCGATGAGGACAGCACAGTCAACATAGATGTCGGCTGACACACCGCCATCGCGGGCAAGCCCGCTCCCACGGGTTTCGTAAATGGGCGGACGACTATCATTCACCTATTTGATTTATCTGCCGTTTATCGAACCTGCTGAGCAACACCAACAAACGTGATTTAATACCCGCCTTTCACGGTTCCGGGACGGGAAACGGCGTAACCCGCGGCCACCAGTCGCCCGCCACCCACCCCCATTACCCCTTAAGTATTCTTCGCATAAGGCTGTCATGGACACGGGCTCACGACTCAAATTAGTACGCGAAAGCTACAAACTGTCCCAGCGCGAGCTGGCACGGCGTAGCGGCGTCACCAATGCCACCATTTCCCTGATCGAACAGAATCGCGTCAGTCCCTCCGTCAGCTCCCTTAAAAAACTGCTCGAAGGCATCCCCATGTCCTTGGCGGACTTCTTCACCTTCGACCAACCGCCTCGCGAACACCAATACGTGTTCCGCGCCAATGAACAGCCGGATCTCGGCCGTCATGGTCTGCGGTTGTTGCTGATTGGCGCTTCGGTACCGAGTCGGCAGATGCGGCTTTTGCGCGAGCAGTACGCGCCTGGGGCGAGTTCTGGCGAAGAACCCATCGTGCATGCTGAAGGGGAGGAGTGTGGGCTCGTTACCCGTGGCACGGTTGAGCTCACCGTTGATGGGCAGATTAGTGTGTTGAATGCCGGGGATGGGTATTACTTTCCGACGACGCTGCCGCATCGATTTCGCAATATTGGGGCGGATGAGGCGGAGATTATTAGCGCCAACACCCCGGCTAACTTCTGATACCGATAGCGAACATCAAATCTGTAGCAGCTGCCGAAGGCTGCGTTCGGCTGCGAAGCAGTCGTAAATCCGGGTACTGTTCTTAATCGTTCCGCTCCACGATTGACAACCCGGATCATCCAAAACACTATCGGCCCATGACCTACACACGCCGCATGAACATGATGTGCTCCTACATGACCGCCTCTGGCGGGCCATGAGGTCATGCGTTCACAGAATTTGACGTAATCACCCAAGGCCCCGCCAGAAATGGACGGGGCTTTTTAGTTCTCCGTCTACCGATGGCTAACGGAGAATGAAATGTTCGAGATTAGACGCGCCACGCACAGCGATGCCCAAACGGCGTTCGACATTCGCCTTCAAGCGATACGGCATCAATGCATCGGTGCCTATACCACGGAGCAAATGCTGGCCTGGACGGCAGGAGCAGCCAAGGACGGATATAGCGACCTGATGGATAAACACTTTTATCTGGGCTGTATTCAGGGGGAGCCGGTGGCGACAGGAATGCTTGATCTGGAGAGGAGCGAAATCGGTGCGATCTTTGTGCTCCCGAGCTTTATGCAACGTGGTATTGGCTTGAGAGTCTTGGACTACCTTGAATCCCTGGCACGGGATTTGGGGCTGAGGGAAGTCAATCTGGACGCCACGTTGAACGCAGCTGACTTTTACCGGCGCTGCGGTTTCGTTGGTGACAAACCTGCTATTTACCATTCGCCTTCCGGGCTTCAGCTGGCTTGTGTGCCGATGGTGAAAGGGCTTTTGTAGGCTTGGCGTTGATGGGCAGATTAGTGTGTTGAATGCCGGGGATGGGTATTACTTTCCGACGACGTTGCCGCATCGGTTTCGCAATATTGATGAATCTTAGAGGCCTAACGTTTGACATGAGAGACTTGGCCAGGCTTGCCAGAACAGCCTTTCGATGGAAGGGTTAGACCTCAGGGGGCACACAGGCTCTCAGCCTTAGGGGCAGGTAGCCAGAGGCCAACCGACGCGCGCTGCACGGAGGAGGCTGGCCTCAACAACCAAGCGGTGAAATGGGGCAATAACGAAGATGTAGGCCCGGCCTAGACGGTTGTGGCACTGGACCACGGTTGAAAAAACGAGTTGGCGACTGCCTTCTGGCTCTGCCTCTCCAGAACATAGGATCGATATCCGGAAGTCGAGGTGCTTGTCGTCCTCACCCAACACGATTTCAGTCTGGTTCGTGCTGTAGACCTTGAAGGCTCCAATCCGATTAGCAAGTGATGCCAGATGTTTGGCTGTCTTGAGACCGAAACAGGCAACAATAGTGTCTCGGACTTTCGTGAGCCATCCGATCCAGGATGGCTGGTGGGAAAAGATGAATCGAGCTAGCAAATCTGGATTGCTGGATGTGCCCGCAGGGAGCCGAATCGCAAAAGCGTCCGCTAGGTTCATCGACTTGTAAAAGTGGGAGATGCCGGACCTCGAGGGGACTGGCACGGACATAATGAGCTCAAATTCTCGGGGCATCGGGGGATCTCTCCTGAGTTCTAACTACCAATTAGACGACATGCCATGTCGCGTTTCTTGTTGCGATGGTTTGTCGTATAACGCTCCTTGTCGCCCTGTGGCGCCAACTTCTCCTTGTCGGATACTGAGCCCGATCAAGGCATCATAGAGCTCTTGCTGCCCAGCTGGCAGAACAGGGAGCAACGTCGCACGGCGCTTGTCGACATCGAACCAGGATTCAACCAACCATCCCACCAGATAGAGCGCCGAAAGGCATCCGCCAGCGGTTGCAACGTTCCCCTGGCATACAAGAGGCTGGTCCACGGGCTCAAGTCCCAGAGCTTGCAAGCTCGATCGTGCATCCGGGTGTGTAGTTGCTTGGCCGCTGAGCAGCCCAAGCCGTTCGAGAATGAAAGCTCCGGCGCATATGGAGCCGATTCGCTGGCGTTTGGAGTCAAGTTCAAACGACGGCAGGAAATCTGGGGCGGCAAGTGCAGCGGGTATCCCTTCCTTGCCGCTGACGAACAATACCGCGTCGGCACTATTGGCCTCGGAAAGCGGACCGTGCACCGAAACAGGCAGGCCGTGCGCCGATCGCACGATAGAGCTAGAACCCAATATTCGGACGTGCCAGTCCTCAGTGTTGCGGCCTAGAATGTCCCACATCAGGAATAGGTCGATATCAGTGAATTGGTCGAAAGCAACCAGAACGATTTTCTTCAAGGCGAGCTCCATGAAAAGTGCTGGCGTGCAAAACGCAACGGCCATCTTTGCTGGTGTTCGCAGCGTATCAATCGGTTGCGCACCATACACAGTCTGTATGGCGCTAAATATGGAGCGAAATAACTGGTGAGAAAACTAACTCGTAACCATTGGATCGCCGCTGGTTTTGAGGCCCTCGACCAAATAGGGCATATTGGCGTTTCGGCCGAAAGTCTATCGCGCCGATTGAATGTGACCCGCGGATCGTTCTATCACCATTTCCGCAATCGCGAAGACTTTGTCCGCACCTTGCTGGCCGCTTGGGAAGAAGACTACACGGAGCGCATGCTCGCTTATGCGGCGCAGGGTCGTAGCGCGGGCGAAACCTTGAAACGCTACTTGAGTATTGCCGCTGAGAAACAACCTGGGCGGGAAGTTTCCATCCGAGCCTGGTCGCTGCACGATCCGTTGGTAGGCGAGTTTCAGCAGCGTGTTGACACAAGACGACTGGACTTCGCGATACGGACGTGCCGCCGCTTGGTCCATATGCCAGGCGAAGCAGAAGTGATTGGTCAGGTGGCCCATCTGTGCCTGATTGGTGGTCAACAGGCAGGGCTGCGGCGTGATGCCGCTCGCTTCAACAGTTTCCTGCATCGAGCCTTTTCACTTTTCGAAGGGGCTCTTCCACCGTGGCGGGCCAAGTCATGAGGCTGCTTGAACGCTATTCCCTTCAAGGCAAGCCGCCTAGCTAACGCGATCTACCATATTGGGTCGATGAGGTTGAAATCATCAGCGCCAACACCCCGGCGAACTTTTGATTTAGTAGATGTTTCAGTGCTTCCATCGATCTAATGCATGGCTATAATGTTTTCAAATGTTGTAGCCATGATGGATCATGTTTTTATGAATTTTAGTAATTTTCGCTATTATGTTTGGATATGCTCTCTTGCCCTCGGCTCAGCGGGGCTTTATACGCTAATAGTTGTCGGATGGATAAAGCAGATAGTGCCCTTGGAGGGTGGTGGTTTGCGAGCTGCTTACATTGTGATGTATATAATTATCAGCTTTTTTTGCTTGCGTTTTTATGTTTTCAGGCTAAGGAGTGTTTGGCTTGGCGAGATGATGGATGAAAAGTATATTGGTTTGCGTGGCTCTTGGGTTGGAATTGTCATTGGGGCTACAGTCGGGACCACGATTTTTATTCCGCAGGTGAAGAAAATTGAGTTTTTAGATGGTGTGCCTTATTTGTTATCTGTAGCAGTTATATTTCTTGTTTTTACGTTGATCTTGTTTTTCTTGAGCTTTTATACTGGGCAATCACGGCGTGGGCGATGATTGATCGTTCCCTGCTCATGGTTGATTCGTTTCGATTGTTATATTGCTCTCGTTTATCATTGTATTAATTGTGATGGCGTCGACTAATGTTTCGAAAGCTAAAGCGAGTCTCCCCATTTGTTTGTAGGCTATTTCATAATTGATAGGGTCGTGGTTAAAAAGCTGAGTTGAGTTGGGCTTTCGAGCAAGGGATAATAAGCCGTTTATAGATAAGTGCAAATCCATGGAGTAGTAGGCCATGTTGCCATCGTAAACGCTTCCAAGGCGTTCTTGATAAAACTCTCGCACAGGGCCAACTATACCTGGCACGCCAGGGCCATTGTAGATGTTTCCCACACCTTCATAGATGTTGTTGAAACCGTGTGTGATTAATGGCGCGCTGACTACTATGCCGGCACCTCTTGTTTTTCCTATCTTGGAAACACCTGCCTCAATTTGCATGGCGCCTGCCATAATCCCAACGCCGTTTTGAGCATAAAAAAGTGCCTTGGACGATAACTCGGCATATTCCTTTCTAATCTCTTGTATCCCTTGCCATGCACTGATAACTCCTTCATCAATAGCTTGGATAATCTCGTTAGCATAAGATGAAACAACCGAACTAAATTGAAGTTGCAAAAAACTATCGTACAGTTGCGTAGCACCAATAGAACACCCAAACACCACAAGATCAGACGCGGCTTTGGTCACGTCGTGAATATCACAGCTTTCATCATTCATCCTCGTTCCCCCAAGTGCTATAAGCGCATGTGCCGGCCTGAATGTGCGTCCAGCTAATGTCGCGATAACGAATGGATACCAGTTCTTGTGGTTGTGCATCGTTCATATGAATGGCATGAGGAACTTGAAGGCTGATATGTGCAATTTTCGCCCCCGTGAGTTGTATTGAATAATATTTATCCTGGCCGCCCGCTGGGGATGTTCGATAAAAATGGATCGTGCATTCCACTTCTTCGCGCTCATGAAGTGCACTGGCCAGCAACGGTGAAGATTTATCGATGTTCTTGGTGATCATGATGGGCAGGTGCTTGCCGCGACTACCTGAAACACCGCCGTCGTTGCCTGTAATCATGTTGTGCGAATACGCCAGAATCATGATTTCGTCTTCATGATCGATCTGACATTTGTTACCGATAGAACTCAAGCCGGAGCACCCGGCAGAAATCAAGCCTTGCCGCTTACCGATAATACTCATGTAACCGTGATTAGCCATATATGCCACTCCCTTTAGTCAACTGCTCGCTCTATTCCAAGCGTAACAGTTGCTCTGTCAGGAGAGTTTTTGTTTGATTCAGCGCCCTAAAAAGTTCGGACTATTCTTACAGCGAATAAAGAAATTAGTAATGGAAAACCCCTACATTGCTGCGCGATTAATCACAACTGATGAATGGCGTCAACAGGTAGGTGATCGAGGAAGGTGTCGCAGATTCATCGGGATGTGCAGACCGCAATATTCCTGATTGCCACGATTGACAGCCCCAACGACTTGTAGGAATTTAGCCGCCCGCAGGTAAGGAATATCTGCTGACGGTCAAAAAATGGCCGTTATTCACCACACAAGGGATTGTCTATGCAGGGTTCAAACACCGTTGCTCAACAGGTGTGCGGTCAGCTGGTGCACGAGCATCAGAACACCCCACACATGAACATTGCCCAGCAAATCCTCGAATGCCTGTTTCGACGTCGTAGCCTTGCCCCGGGGCAGGATCACGAGCTTTCGTTGCAGGTGCTGGAACCCCATCTGGCGAAAGTAATGCAGGCGGTCGAGAGCGGTCGCAAGGTCGAAATGGTCTTGCCAGCCTTTCCCGGCAAGTCGCCCAGCCGCAAGAAAACCCTCAGCCATCTACCCGATCTTGCTGAACATCACGCAATCGACGAGTTACATCGCCTGTGCAAGGAGATCCAGGAGATCTACGCACCAGGAGCGCTGATTCATATCTGCTCCGATGGCTATGTGTTCTCTGACTTGGTGCATGTTCCCGATGCAGACGTTAAGGCCTACACCGACTCTATCCAGGACTACGCTGAACAGCACTATCCCGGCACGTTCGCCCATTTCGACCTCAGGGATGCCTATCCTCCGCTTGATTGTCTGGACGCCATGCGTGAGGAGATGATGATTGAGCACGGTCAATCATTGGTCTTGTTGCAGCAGCGTTTCAAGGATGATCCGCACATGATGTTGATGTACTGCGGTATCCATCGCTTTCTTTCCGAGGATTACTCGGGGCTCAAAGTATTCGCCGGCATGAGCCTTAATGCGGTGAAGAAAATCGCCAAGCCGGCCTCGCAGCGGGTGATCCAGCGCAGTGAAGCCTGGAGTGCGCTGTTACAGGCGCGCTACCCGAATTGCCTGCGCCTGTCGATTCACCCGCAACTGGCGGTGTCGACGAAAATCGGTATCCGGTTGGTGCCAACCAGTGACCTGTGGCGTACGCCCTGGCATTCGGTGGCTATCAAGCGGCGAGGTGTGGTCACCCTCGAAAAACGCAGCAATGTCGATGAGCGCTACCACCGCCTGGTGTTTCGCAAGGGGCGTCCTTGTCACTACGCCAGTGCTCAATGATGACGTCTCGGTTGCGGGTCGAAGCCGTACTCTTCGATTTGGATGGGACCTTGGTCGACACCTTGCCTGACATCACGTGGTGCCTGAACCAAGTGTTGCTCGAACACGGTTGCCCGGCGCAGACGGCGCAAACAGTGCGGGGTTACATCGGCGGCGGGGTCACGGCGATGATCGAGCAGCTTGCCACGCAGTTCGGCATAGCCGATGCGGTCGCCCTGCACCAGCGCTATGTGGCGCTGTATCAAAACAACCTTGTTCAATTTTCCCGGCCATTCAGCGGTGTGCTTGCCTTGCTTGAAGGCTGTCGCCAGTTACACGTGCCGCTGGCAATCGTGACCAACAAGACCGAGGACATGGCTCGGCAAGTAACCGATGCGCTGCTTCCACAAAATACCTTCGGGACGATTCTGGGGCATCGCGCGGGCAGGGCGCTCAAACCTCAGCCGGATGTGGCATGGGACGCCGCCCGGCGATTGTCGGTTGATCCGCAACGCTGTTTGTTCGTCGGTGACACCGAGATCGATCTGAAGACCGCCCGTGCTGCAGGCATGTACTCGGCGGCGGTCACCTGGGGATATGGCCTGACCCCAGCATTGCAGGCCCAAGCCCCGAACTTCTGCTGCGAACAGCCGGCCGGGTTGCTGCGCATTCTGCAGCAAGTCTGCGGAACAGCGCATGCGTTCACCGAACATGGCGATACCGTTAAATCCTATTGATACACACACTCTCAAGGAAGTTGTTCTATGGAACATAGAGATGCATGGATCGCTGCTGTCAGCGATTTGCTCGCGGGTTATCTACTGAAAGGCACGGATGATTGTTTCGAAGCACAAGGCAGAGCGCATCTCGCGCTACGCCTGGGACACTGCTTCGATCAGAGCCTGCCAGTGCGTCTGGTGCTGCCAGGCTTTCCCTGCAAGTCGCCGAACGCCACTGACCAGACATTCGGCGTGTTGCCGGATTATGGCGAAGTAATCGCTATCGAGCGCCTCGACCAGCTCGGCCAAGCCATCGCCGCGTTGCACGCACCGGGTTGTGTGGTCTCGATCCTCAGTGACGGAACGACCTTCAACGACATCGTCGGGGTGGCCGACGAGGTTCGCGAGACCTACAACCGGGCTCTGCGTGAACTGTGCACCACCCATACGATTCAGTGGGTCAGCATGGAAGACCTGTTCCCTCAGGCCCAAAGTGCCGAGTCGGTTCGCGCCAGCCTGATCAAGCAGGCCCGTCTGCCCTGGAAAAACCTTGGGGATCTGATCGAGCAGAGCCGGCACGATGAATCCCTCAGCCAGGCACATGACCACCTCTGCAGCCACCTCTACAACGACCTGCGTCTGTGCCGTGAAGACGGGCAGAGCGAGGACGAGTACCTGCAGCAAATCAACTTCAAAGCCTACCAAATGATGTTTCGCGGACAGGCATTGAATGCGGCAGTGGATCGTTTCTTCGGCGATGACATTCGATTGTCGGTCCATCAATACAGCAATGCCGGGCCCAAATTCACCTTCGGCCTGGCAGAAGGGCTGACCCGTGTCGACAGCCCCTGGCATGCCGTGCCGGTGTGCAACATCGATGGCAGCCAGAGCCTTCGCGCACGCGCTCAGGTCGACCTCGACCACCATGTGCTGGTCACTTGGCAAGGGCGGCCGTGGCTCTACCACCAAACAGAAAACCCGCAGGCCAAAGGCTTCGAATACGAACTGCAAAAACTGCCGCTCTTTGGTCTGGTGGTGCGGGATCCGTTGGGGCTGGGTTTCGAACGACTGTCCACCGGTCTGCTCGAAGCACTGGTGGAAACCTTCGGTTTCGTCTGCCTCAAGGGCTGTCGCTTCGACGACCAAGACAGTTTTGCTCGCAGCTGCGAACGCTTCGGCACGCTGTACGAATGGGCCTTCGGCGCCGTGCACGTGGTCAAACCCGCGGACAAACCCCAAGGCGTGGTGCACTCGCTGGAGAAAACGCCGTTGCACTGGGACCTGAACATGCTGCCCGACAGCGACGCACAGGTTCAGCGCAATCCGAAATTCTGCGCCAGTAAATTCATGCTGTATTGCAAGACAGCGCCGCAACCGGGCGAGGGCCAGACCACCATCGTCGACAGCCGAAACGTACTGCGCAAAGTCGGGCAGCAAGTCGCCCGACAATGGCAGGATGTGAACATCACCTACTACACCAAAATGACCTATTTCGGCGGCTCGCCGCGCATGTACAGCCTGGTGGATCATCACCCCCGCAGCGGCGAACTTATCCTGCGTTACCAAGAGGGCACTGATTCGGCACTGCAGACGCTTAGTCAGTCTGTGCAGGATCATGATGAGCAGGCTCAACAGGCGTTGCTGGAACAGGTCAATGCGCTGGTTTATGACCCGGACTGCATGATTGCCCATCAATGGAGTGAGGGTGATTTGGTGCTGATTGATAACTATCGGACGCTGCATGGAAGGCTGCCGATGTCGGCGGGTTCTTCGTCGCGGGAGTTGTGGCGGGTGCAGGTTTACTGATCGCTGTTGTTTTGCGGGCCCTGGAAACAGGGTCTTGCGAGAAGTCTCGAATCATCACTAACCGCTTCGTCATGTTGCCTACACAATTCAGGGAAAAATATACTCTGGACCAGAGAATGACCTGACTGCCCGTCTGTATTCATATGGATACAGTCGAGCAATGAATTATCTTATTCAGCAAACCACAATCTTCGTGGCATGGCATGCCTCGATTCGCGACTTGCGGGCCAAGGTTGCAATCGCTCGTCGCATTGACCGTGCCTCTGCGGGTAATCTAGGCGATATCAAGCCGGTAGGTGATGGTGTCTCCGAAATGCGCGTGGATGTCGGCGCTGGCTATCGGGTTTACTTCACTATGAGAAATGGCGCAGTCATCGTTTTGCTGGCCGGTGGTGACAAGTCTTCGCAAAACACCGATATCCGACGGGCGAAAAAATTGGCAAGGGAGGTTTAAAAATGGGCCACACGTTGACTACCTTCGACATGGCGGCACTACTCGACAGCGACGAAGCCATCAGCGAGTACCTCTCTCAGGTACTGGCAGACGGCGACAACGAAGAATTTCTTCGTGCTATTGGCTACGTGGTAAAGGCCCGTGGCATGACACAAATTGCCAAGGATTCTGGAATGGGCCGCGAAAGCCTGTACAAGGCTTTCGCGCCAGGCGCGAAACCACGTTTTGATACGGTTCTAAAGGTCATCCATGCCCTTGGCATTGATCTCTGCGCACAACCGGGACATGCGGCAAATCACTCGATTGTCTGAGCGCGACCTCGAAAAAGGTGACAGATCTATTTAAACAAATGGATCTGTCACCTTTTTGATTTTACGGCGTATCAAAACCACGCTGCTCAATCACCCGAAACACATCGCTCACATCCTGGACCATGATCCGGGCGATGTTGGTGACGGTGTTGATGTCGTGCTCGGCGTAGTCGGGGAGGCTGGTGCAGGCCATGAGGTTGAGGTATTTGAGGACGGCGTTGAGGCGTTCGCTGAGGCAGTTGTGGAGTTCGCGTAGCGGGGCATCGGCGTCGATGAGGAGGACGGGGTGGTCGGTGGCGTGGTGGGACATCGGGGTGTAGTGGCGGAGCGGGTTGTTCGTGGTCATTGGTAGTTCTCTAAGAAAGTAAATAGAGGTGCCACCTTTTCGCTGCGAAACAATTGGGTGGCAGCTGTACGCGGGTTCGCAGACCGAGAGATGACCTAAACCCGGCAGACTCGAAAGTCTCCCACGCACAACCGCCATGAAATGAAACGCGGGCGAATTTTGCCAGAATTTTCATTCGACGGTGAAGGCCATCTCTCCTTGGGGCTGCGAAACCCTATCGCTAACTGCGGTCAGCGACAGACCCACTCTAGGCAGCCATTTTGGTAGCCGCAACCGGGCTGTAGGACCACACGCGGTCACTGTGGCGAGGGGGCTTGACCCCGTTCGGTGGCGCAGCCACCGCAAAACCGGGCATTGCGATGTGTCTGAGGAAACGGGCTAGCAGGGTTTGGGGCTGCTTCGCAGCCCAGCGGGAGCAAGCTCCCTCGCCACAAACGGTTGTTTCCTACAAGATTCTCAGACTTAAAAATCCTGGCGGCGGCTTCATCAAACGAACACGATTGCAGTTTGTTTCAAACGCAACATTCATTTCAGCGGCCGTTACGGCGTTTAACCCTAGGAGAATCCCATGAATCAAACACTGGAACGCGCCATTGCCATCGCCGCCGCGGCGCATGAGGGGCAGGTGGACAAGGGCGGCGCGCCTTACATCTTGCATCCACTGAGAGTCATGCTGCGGGTGAACACGCTGGAAGAGCGCATCGTCGCGGTGCTGCATGACGTGGTCGAGGATTGCGGCATCAGCTTCGACGATCTGCGTAACGAAGGCTTCAGCGAAACGGTGCTGATGGCGATTGCGTCGGTGACCAAGGTGCCGGACGAGTCCTACGAAGAGTTTGTCGAGCGCGTGGCGCAGAACCCAATCGGGCGGGTGGTGAAACTGGCGGATCTGGAAGAGAACAGCGACTTGTCGCGGATTGCCCAGCCGTCCTGGGAGGATCTGGAGCGCGTTGAGAAGTATCGGCGGGCGATAGGGGTGTTGCGTTCGTAGAGTGGAATTCCAGATTTACTGCGTGCTCATGCTTATAAAACGCCCTTTGCCGGCGACGCATCGGGCTTGGCAATCCAGCCGACATAAGTGAGCCAGAGACCGATCAGCACGGCGACGCCGAAGCCGACTTGCACCAGCAACGGCACCCTCGCCGATACAGCCACGCCACGTTCAATCAGTTGCGGCGCGGCCAGGAGTACAGCGCCGCGAAGAGCCAGGAACCAACCGGACAGGGAAATCACAACCGCCGCGGCGTTCGACCAATATTGATGGAACGCGATGATTAGCAGGCCACCGAACAGCAGCAGGGCGCCGGCAAACCACACGGTGAGCGGGCTCGCGAAGAAGTCGGCCGCCAGTGGCCCCATGTCTGGCGCCCGCACGGCGATGATGCCGGGCACGATGAGCAGCCAAGGCCCAATGACGCGTGCGAATGCGCGGGTGCGCGCTCGGGATTCTGCTGTGGCGGGCATGGGAGTTCCCTCGATCACGTCGCTCGGTGGTTAGGGGAACTCTAGACTCCATTTGCGGGCCTATCGAATATGGCAAGCAAAATGGAAAAGACAGAAACTCCCCAGGAACCGAAGGCGATGTCACGCCGTACGGCCATCACTTATGGGATCGGCCTGCCGCTTGCGCTGCTGGTATTGATCTTCCTGCCGGCTGGCACCATTGCCTGGCGGCCCGGATGGGTATTGCTGATCGTTCTGATTTTGGCTTTGGGCGCGTCAGGCCTTGTCCTGGCGTGGGTCAACCCTGTGATCTTTCGCGCGCGCAGCCGGATTCAGCCAGGCACTAAAAGTTGGGACAAAGCGCTGCTGGCGCTCATATTGCCGACGATGACGGCAGTCCTGCCGGTCGCGGCGATCGATGCCGGGCGTTTCCATTGGTCGGCGGTACCGGCCTGGTTGGTGCTAGGCGGCTACATCGCTGTGCTGGCGGGCATCGCGGTAACAGGCTGGGCGCAGGCAGTGAATCCGTTCTTCGAACCAGGTGTGCGCATCCAGGCCGAGCGGCATCAGCGCGTGATCGATAGTGGCCCTTACCGTTTCGTGCGTCACCCCGGGTACATCGCCGCACTGTTCCTGTTCTTCGGCATGGCCCTTGCGCTGGGTTCGTTCTGGGCACTGGTGCCCGCCGCGCTGGCGTCGGCGTTACTCGTCTTGCGCACGGCATTGGAGGACCAGCTGTTGCGGTCCGAGCTTGCAGGGTATGACGATTACACCCGTCGAGTCCGGTGGAGATTGGTCCCCGGCCTCTGGTGAAGGCCAGGGTTGGATAGTGGTTTCCGAGCGGGAGGAGAGGAGCGCCAAGGCTGGCCGCCCCTTCATGACTTCACACACTGGGCCGGCAAAAAACAACGCTTTTGCTCGCCTGTTACGTTCATATTCAGGTCGAGGAGAACAGCATGAGATCCCGGATCATTGGGCTGCGAGTGGCCGGCACCGTCTACGCACTGATGGCCTTGGCGCAACTGGGGCGCCTGATTATTCGCCCCGAGGTTCTCGTTAATGGGTATCCCATGCCCCTGTGGCCAAGCGTGCTCGCCTTGGTATTGCTCGTAGTATTGAGCGTCTGGATGTGGTCGCTCACACAGTCGCGAGCAGAGTGAGATTCAAGACGATATCTACGCCGATCGGGTAGGCATTTGGATTTGGATGCCATACACGATTTTTCCATTCAACGATTTTTGAAATCGTGGTCTGTCCCGGGATTTCCTTTCGGGTGGTAAACATGACAGTGGTGTTCGAAACTGACGCTCGTGAAATACCGGGACAGACCACAATTTTTCCGTTCAACGAATCGTGGACTGTCATGTGCTGAAGATCAAAAGATCGCAGCCTTCGGCAGCTCCACAAAGGCGTAATCAAGTCCGTCTTGCGGCGTTAGTATTTTTCCATTCTGCAGTCATTCCCCTAGAAAAGAATCGGTCTAAAAACTCCGACCCAGCCTTCGAACGATTTGCTATTCTGAAGCTGTAGGTGAAGACGCAGACTGATGCGCAAAGGGATAGCGAGGAAGCGTGGGGCGCGCTCCCAAGGGTACACGGTTAGAAAGATCTCCGCGCTGAGATCCAGCCCTTATGCCGTGTGAGGCAGAACAGCCGAAAGCAACAATTTTCTGTTCTGTGAGAGGCCCGATAAACCTTGTAAGCCAGAGACCAGCGCTGGCCACCTACATCGATTTCAGAAGCCCGCCTTGTGCGGGCTTTTTCGTGTTTGCGAGCCGGTTAAATTATTTCAGCCCGACGCGTTCTTTGTAGCAGCTGCCGAAGGCTGCGTTCGGCTGCGAAGCAGTCGTAAATTCAGAAATTGCGGTACATCAGGCAGACCGAGTTCACCGGATTCACGACTGCCTTCGCAGCCGAACGCAGCCTCGCGAGCTCGACAGCTGCTACAAGCCTGACGCAGGCTTCGACAGCTGCTACAGATCGCATTACGGCTTAACTCACGGCAATCGCTTTTGCGTTTGGCGCATGTACGCTTGGTTTCTCACGCTCTGCCTGTCCAACGTGAGCCGCAAAGCCAGACTGATCCGAAGCAACTTCCGCGCGCAATGTGAGTTGCGGAATGTCATACGCCCCAGCATTCTGCGGTCGGAAAGGAATCGGTGCGGTCTTCCATAGGTCATCAAGCCGTTGGCCGAGCGCGTCGCAGGTCGTCGAAAATCTCGCTTCATCCATGCGGCTGGTCCGATAGATCACGAACGGTGGCAGCACGTCGAAGCCGGGGTAAAACAGTACGCCGTGCTGGATGGGGAATAACAGATCATCGATGGGCCCATTGATGCCCCGAGGGCTGTAATGAGACTCCCATCCACCTGCAGTGACGATCAGCATCGCCCGTTTGCCCGCCAGCGTACCTTCCCCATAGCGGTTGCCCCAGCGCGCATCGGAGTGTTCCCCCACGCCATAGGCAAACCCATAGGCATAGACGCGTTCCACCCAGCCTTTGAGGATCGCCGGCATCGAGAACCACCACAGCGGAAACTGCAGAATGACGGCATCGGCCCAGAGCAGTTTTTCCTGTTCGAGGACGATGTCCTGGCTTTGTCGACCCTCTTCAAACGCATGCTTTGAGTCCAGCGAAGGATTGAACCGCGATTCGGCTGGCCGGCCAGGACTGTCATCGGCATCCAGTGAGGCTTTCCAGTCCATCGCGTATAGATCGGAGACCTGCACCTGGTGGCCGGCGGCCTCCAGGCGTTTGACAGTAAAGTCCTTGAGCGAACCGTTCAATGATTTGGGTTCGGGATGGGCATAAACAAGCAGAACTTTCATGGCTGAGTCTCCAGTGTCAGGAGCCAGCAGAATCAGACTTTAGCCGGTATATTGGAAATGAATAACCAATATGCCAGGTATTGCCATGAATAATCTGCGACGCCTGGACATCAATCTGCTGCTGACCCTTGATGTCTTGCTCTCGGAACACAACGTGACCCGTGCGGCGCAACGCCTGAATTTGTCTCAACCGTCGGTGAGTGTTCATCTCGCCAAGTTGAGGGACATTTTCGGTGATCCTCTGTTGCTGCCAGGACCACGGGGCATGCGGCCCACGGCTCGGGCTGATGAGTTGCGCGAGCCGTTGCGTCAGGCCCTGGAAGCCCTGGAGCGCGCCGTGTCGCCCGCCAGCCCTTTCAACCCGGCCGAGGCACGGCAGACGTGGAATGTCATGGCGTCCGACTACGGTGAGACGACTATCGTTTTGCCTGCGTTAGCCGGGCTGCGTTCGGCAGCACCGGGCACGCGTTTGGCGGTGTTTGACCTGGTTCCGTCACAGATCGCCAAGCAAGCGGAGCAGGGGGCAATCGATCTGGCTTTTCACACCAGCGAGGACGCGCCCCTCGGGTTGCGACGTCGCGCGTTGTTTACCGAGCAGTATGTTTTGGTGGGCCGTGCCGGGCATCCGCAGTTGAAAAAGCGGCCGACACTTGCGCAATTCTGCGAGCTCGACCACGTGATCGTGTCACGGGATGGTGGAAGTTTTCAGGGTGTCACCGACCAGGCGCTTTCGGCGGTGGGCATGACGCGCCGGGTGGTGCTTTCAGTCCCGCATTTCCTGTTTGTGCGGTCGGTGGTGGAGAGCACAGACATGGTGGCGATGCTGCCGTCGCGGCTGGTTCGCGATGCGGGGGCGCTGGAGGTGGTCGAGCCACCGCTTGAAGTCCCGGGTTACGAGATGTCGATGCTCTGGCCCGAGCGTGTTCATCGCGACCCTGCGCATCAATGGTTGCGCGAGTTCATCGTGAGTGCGTTGTGAGGGGCATCAGTTGACCACAATCCTGTGGGAGCGGGCTTGCCCGCGATGGCGGTTGCACATCCAGCATTGATGTCTCCTGACACACCGCCTTCGCGGGCAAGCCCGCTCCCACAGGTTTCGCGTGTGCCATTTGACCCGTTTTCCCTTCTGCTGCCGGTTGTGTTCATCCCGGTGTTTGGCTAATCTCGCATAAACACGCAAAAACAGGCGTAACCATGCAAACCGAGCATTCCCCCGCCGAACTCCCGCAGCTGCGCCGTCAGAAAATCCTGCTGATCCTCGAACGCGACGGCAAGGTCATGGCCTCCGAATTGAGCCAGCATTTCGCCGTGTCCGAAGACACCATCCGCCGGGACTTGTCGGAGCTGGCCAGCGCCGGGCTGGTGCAGCGGGTACACGGCGGGGCGCTGCCGCGGCCCAAGGACACGGGCAAGGATTACTTCACCCGGGTTGGCGAAACCGATGAAGTGAAAACCCGGCTGGCCCAACTCGCCGCACGCCGGGTCAAAGATGGCCAGATCGTGATTTTCGATTCCGGCAGCACCACACTGCAGATCGCACGCTCGCTACCCGCAGACATCTGCATCACGGCCATCACCGCGTCGCCAATGATCGCGATCACCCTCGCCGAATACAAAGGCATCACGGTTATCGTCGCCGGTGGTCAGCTCAACCCCGTGACTATGTCTTCCGGCGGCCATGAAGCGCTGCGGCTGATCGAGGGCATCAAGGCCGACCTGGTGTTCACCGGGGTCTGCGCCATTCATCCGGAAGTCGGCATCAGCTCGCTGCATTTCGATGAGGTGCCGGTGAAGCAGGCGATGCTCGCCAGCGCTTCTCATGTGATTGCCGTCACCACCGCAGACAAACTGGGGGCGGTGGAGCCCTTCGTTGTTGCGCCTTGCAACCGCGTGCATACCCTGATCACCGAGCGTCACGTGGCCTCGGGCAATGTCGAGGATTATCAAAAACTGGGGATCGAGGTGGTGCAGGTAGACGCTTGAGTGTCATCGCGGTCAGCGCTGCATGGGTTACGCTGATAGCTACGACGGGAGGAATGCAGTCATGACTGAGCGCCATATGATCCACTCGGAAACGCTATCGAACGGATGCACGATCAAGGTTAAGGCCGAGATATTGAGAGACGGTTCGCTGGGGATGTTCATCGGTGTCTACTGGCCGGACGGTTCGGCCATCGTTGAGGACAACCATCCGTCGCCGCATCTGCTGGACATGGAGGCCGCGCTGGACTGGGCCATCGAAAAAGCCAAAACCATCGGCAATAGCCAAAGAACGCTGTAAGGCCCGGCGATAACTGAATCATTGATTGGCTGGAAGGTCGTAGCTATGGGTTTGAACGCACTGCGATTTATTTCGCGGGAAGCGTCACCTCATCCCCGCAGCTCTGACCTTTTAGGACGTTCAAATGAAGCGCACCGCGATAATGACCCTGGCCATTGCAAGTACCCTCCTGTTGGGAGGTTGCTTTCCTCACTGGGAAGATGACGACAGGTACGATCGGGATCACCGCCGTGAATACCGTCGCGACCATGACCGAGGCTATGACCAACGTGATGGTCGAGGGTATGACCGGGATTACGACCGTCGTGATGATCGCCGTCGTTATCGCGATCGGGACCGCGATGACCGGGACGACGATTGATACTTGCCGTCAGCCTTCAGAGCGGAGGGCACCACCGCTCTGATCTGCCGTTGGTTATGCGAGGCCCAACCATGGGAATTCTGCCTGGACATTTCACTCGGCGCCTCGGCCAATGGCTGATCGCGTCGAGTATCGGCCTGACCGCCGTAACGCTCGATGCACAGGCGCAAACCCCACCTCAAGCCACTCAGGAAATAAACAGCTTGCTGGACTTTGTCGAGCACAGCGAGTGCCGGTTTGTGCGTAATGGAAGCGAATACCCGGGCGCTGAGGCCCGGGTACATTTGCAGAAGAAGCTGACGTACCTCGAAGACAGGAACAAGGTCAACAGCGCAGAAGACTTCATCGAACTGGCGGCCAGCCAAAGCAGTATGAGTGGCCGCGCCTATGAAGTGCGCTGTCCGGCAGGCGTACAACCGGCCAGCCTCTGGCTGAAGACTGAGCTACAGAGGCAACGGCAAAGTCATTGATTCCCTCTTGATAGGCTAGCGCAGCAGATGCACCGTCAGCCCGATCAGCCCGCACCCCATCAGTACTTCGATCACACCCCGCTTGAAGCGGAACAAGGCAATGGCCGCTGCAATGGCGATCAGCGCCGAAGGCCAGTCGAGTGGATCGCCGAAGCCGTTGGGCCAGAGCACGTGGTAGCCGAAGAAACACGCCAGATTAAGAATCACGCCGACCACCGCCGCGGTAATCGCGGTCAGCGGCGCGGTGAGCCTGAGTTCGTTGTGGGTCGACTCCACCAGCGGACCGCCAGCAAAGATAAACAGGAACGAAGGCAGGAAGGTGAACCAGGTCACCAGCGTGGCGGCGAGGGCGCCGGCCAGGAACACATGATCGGGGCCGAACACCTGATGAACATAGGCGCCGATAAAACCAACGAAGGCCACCACCATGATCAGCGGCCCGGGGGTGGTTTCGCCGAGCGCCAGGCCATCGATCATCTGCGTGGGTGTCAGCCAGCCATAGTGACCGACAGCGCCCTGATACACATAGGGCAGCACGGCATACGCGCCGCCGAACGTCAGCAACGCCGCTTTGGTAAAGAACCAGGCCATCTGGGTCAGGGTGCCTTCCCAGCCGAACAGCGCGGTGAGAATCCCCATCGGCAATACCCACAAAACAACACCCACCAGCAACAGGCGCAGCAATTTAAAACTGCTGAAGCGGGCGTGCTCGGGAGTCGGGGTATCGTCGTCGATCAACGCCGGGCCGAAGGATTTTTTCGCAGCGCCGTGGCCCCCGGTCTGGAACCTTTCAGGCGCCAGACGTCCGCCGACATAACCGATGATCGCGGCGCCCAGCACAATCAACGGGAAGGGCACATTGAACACGAAGATGGCCGTGAATGAAGCCGCGGCGATTCCCCACAGCCAGTTGTTCTTCAGGGCCCGCGAGCCGATCCGGTGAGCCGCCTGCACCACAATGGCGGTCACGGCCGGCTTGATCCCATAGAAAAGCCCGGCCACCACCGGCACTTCGCCAAAGGCGATGTACACCCAGGACAACGCGATCAGGATGAACAGCGAAGGCAGCACAAACAGCGCGCCGGCAATCAGGCCGCCCCACGTGCGGTGCATCAGCCAACCGATGTAGGTCGCCAGCTGCTGAGCCTCCGGCCCAGGCAGCAACATGCAGTAGTTGAGGGCATGCAGAAAACGCCGTTCCGAGATCCAGCGTCGGCGCTCCACCAACTCCTGGTGCATGATCGAGATCTGTCCGGCCGGCCCGCCGAAACTGATGAAGCCGAGCTTCAGCCAGAAGAGAAACGCTTCCCGCAGGCTGATGGCCTCAGGCTTCGACACGTCCTGTTCGACGGTCGAAGAGGGTGCTTTATTCAAATGACGATTCCTTTTTCAACTGTCGATTCAAGCCTTCACGGCGTCCCAAACATCGCCGTCCAGTAAATCCCCGCGTCACTTTTCGGGTCCACCGCATAGGCCGCACCCAGCTCGCGAAATTGCGGGTTCATCAGATTGGCGCAATGGCCCGGGCTGGCCAGCCAGCCATCGACCACTTTGCGCACCGTGTCTTGCCCGGCAGCGATGTTCTCGCCGACCTGCTGGCCCGCATAACCGGCCAATTCAGCCCGATCACCCGGCGTGCGTCCATCGCGGTCCTTGTGATCGAAATAGTTATTGTTGGCCATGGCCCGGCTGTGGGTCTCGGCCGCGGAGCCCAGTGTGGCGTTCCACGCCAGCGGCGTCGTGGCGGTAAAGGCTTGGGTGCCGCACTGGCGCGTTTGAGCGCGGGCGCTGTTCATCGCTTCAAGCAGTTTTTGTCCCTCTGCCTGCCAGTCGCCCAAACGCCCGGTCAACAGCGGACGCGCCAGCACGATGCGCCACTCACGGCCATCGCGGCTGACGCCGATGTCTACGAATTGCGGGTCCAGCACCACTTGGCAGAAGCTCTCCTGAATCGCCTTCATGGCGGACGGTGCATCACGCGGGCCGGACAGGCTGATCGCTTGCACATTTACCATCGGATAAGCCGCGCGGGCCAGTGCCTGCTGCAAGTCGCCGATGCTGTTGGCGGACAGGACGAGGCGCGGATCGCTCGCCAGCGGCGGCAACTCCGAAGACGCCTGGCCGCCGCAGCGCTGCGCCTGGCTACGGTAAACGTTGATCGACTCGACCAGCTGCGTTTCATCGGTCGCCGAGGCGGCGACGCTGAACACCAGCCCGAATGACAACACGGCAAGATGCAAAACGGATGACAGGCTGCGCATGAAATTCTCCCTTGAACGGACTAGGGGGGCGTTCTCAATTAGTTTCCCCGCCGCGTTGTCGCCTTAAAGCGGGCCAGGCAAGGCGCAGGCCGCTGGAAATGGTTGTTCCCTTTCCAAGGCCTGCAACGCAGGCTGGCCCGCTTTAAGGCACAACCCGAAGGGCCGGGCCTGCTGTTGTGCAGGGCTGCGTTGCTCGAAGCTTATTTGGAATGACCAAACTACGCTTCTCGCGCCTTGCCCTGCACAACAGCAGACCCGGCGCGGCGGGGAAACTAATTGAGAACGCCCCCTTTGCCCATGATGCGCGATTTCACCCCTGCGAACGCAATGCCTTTTTGCACTGAAACGCGTTTATTGTCAGGCGGCTGGAATGACTTGCGACGACTACAATCACAGCAGGTCAGCGCTACAAAATCGCCGTTTCATTGCTCAAGCCAGTGTCATCGGAAGGATCGATAATGCGATTAAAATGGGTAGTCACCTGCTTCGCAATCATCCTTCTAGGAGGCCAGGTGTTGGCGACTGAGCAGGAGCAAAAACAGGAAGTGGCCGAAGACAAGGCGCAGGTCCTGGAAGAGAAAGCCGCCGAGAAGGACAGCGAGCTTCCGGTGCCCAAGTCCGCGGTCATCACCCCCTCCGAAGCGCAGGCGGTCGATCCGGCAGGCGCAGCCCCTCTGGACGATGCAATCACCTGCTTTGCACGCAGCATCTATTGGGAAGCCAAAGGTGTGGCACCTGCCAACATGGAAGCCGTCGCCAGCGTGGTCATGAACCGGCTCGGCCAGGAGGGTTTTCCCGATACGGTGTGCGCCGTGGTCAAGCAAGGTTCTGAAACGGGCTCCTGCCAGTTTTCGTGGTGGTGCGACGGACGTGCGGATCAGGTAAAGGAAGACGACGAATATGCTCTCGCCAAGGAAATCGCGCGCAAGGCACTCAACAAGCAACTCACGGACCGAACCCATGGTGCTTTGTATTTCCACGACAGAACGGTGAAACCTGCCTGGGCGAAGAAATACACCAGGACGGCCGAGACCCGGAAGTTTCTGTTCTATAAACCTCGTGGCGGGACGGCGAAGTAGGTGCGAGTCGCTGGCGGAGCGTGCTGCCGGTAGAATTTTACGGATTCTTTACGGTGGATATTCTTCCTCGCAACGATACTTGCCGCGTTTTTTTGGTCATCAATATGCCTGTAATTTTTCGTCCTTATCAAGCCGTTGGATCTCATGGCGGCCGAGTCGAAACGTCTACCCAGTGCCCCCGCAAACCCTATTTTCCTCAATTTTCGAGAAGCGACCCATGAGCGAAACAGCAATCCCTGCCCATGAAGAATCCCACTCCAAAACCTCGGGAGTGGGTTTGCTTGTCGCCGCGGTGGGCGTGGTTTATGGGGATATCGGCACCAGTCCTCTTTACACCCTCAAAGAAGTGTTCGCCGGTCACTACGGAGTGCAGGCCAATCACGACGGTGTACTGGGCATTCTGTCGTTGATCTTCTGGTCATTGATCTGGGTCGTCTCGATCAAGTACGTGCTGTTTATCCTTCGTGCCGACAACCAGGGCGAAGGGGGCATCATGGCCTTGACGGCACTGGCACGTCGGGCCGCTGCGCCGTATCCGAAAATGAGCAGGGTGCTGGTATTGCTTGGCCTGTTTGGCGCGGCACTTTTTTACGGCGACAGCATGATCACCCCGGCCATCTCGGTGCTCTCTGCGGTTGAAGGGCTACAGCTTGCGTTCGAAGGCATTGAGCATTGGGTGGTGCCGCTGTCCCTGGTCGTCCTGGTAGCGCTGTTCCTGATACAGAAACATGGCACGGCTCGTATCGGCATATTGTTCGGCCCGGTCATGGTGCTGTGGTTTGTGGTGTTGGGCACACTCGGCATTTACGGCATCTTGCAACGGCCGGAAGTTCTGCAAGCGCTGAATCCTGCGTGGGCGGTGCAATTTTTCGTGGTTCATCCGGGCATTGGCGTCGCCATTCTGGGCGCCGTCGTGTTGGCATTGACCGGTGCTGAAGCACTGTATGCCGACATGGGCCATTTCGGTCGCAAACCCATTGCTCGTGCCTGGTTCATCCTGGTGCTCCCCGGCCTGCTACTCAACTACTTTGGCCAAGGCGCGCTGATTCTCGGGAACCCTGAAGCGGTACGTAATCCGTTCTATCTATTGGCACCTGACTGGGCGTTGCTGCCGATGGTCGCGCTCTCGACACTGGCCACCATCATCGCCTCCCAGGCCGTGATTTCCGGCGCATTCTCACTGACTCGCCAGGCTATTCAGCTGGGTTACGTGCCTCGTATGTTTATCCAGCACACCTCCAGTCAGGAGCAGGGGCAGATTTACATCGGCATGGTGAACTGGGCGCTGATGGTCGGCGTTGTGTTGCTGGTCATCGGCTTTGAATCGTCCAGTGCGCTGGCGGCGGCTTATGGCGTGGCGGTGACGGGAACCATGCTGATTACCACCATTCTGTCCTCGGCCGTTGTATTGCTGCTGTGGAAAACACCCCGTTGGCTGGCTATTCCGATGCTGTTGGGTTTTCTCCTGGTGGACAGCCTGTATTTCGCCGCCAATGCTCCGAAGATTTTCCAGGGCGGTGCGTTCCCGGTGATTGCCGGTATTGCCCTGTTCATTTTGATGACCACCTGGAAACGGGGCCGAAAGATCATTGTCGAGCGACTGGACGAAACCTCGCTACCGCTGCCGTTGTTCATCAGCAGCATCGGCTCGCAACCACCCCATCGTGTGCAGGGTACCGCGGTATTTCTGACGGCCAGGGCTGATGCTGTCCCGCATGCCCTCTTGCATAACCTGTTGCATAACCAGGTTCTGCACGAGCAGGTGGTGTTGCTCACCGTAGTGTCTGAAGACAGCCCGCGTGTGGCTGCGGATCGGCGATTCGAGGTCGAAGCTTATGGTGAAGGGTTCTTTCGAGTGAGTCTGCACTTTGGTTTTATCGAGGAGCCCGACGTACCTCTGGCGTTGAGCCTTTGCCATTTGAAAGAGCTGGATTTCAGTCCGATGCGCACCACTTACTTCCTCAGCCGAGAGACGGTCATCCCGACCAAACGCATCGGCATGGCTCGATGGCGCGAAAGCCTGTTCGCGTTTTTGCTGAAGAACGCCAACAGCAATCTCAAATACTTCAAATTGCCGCTCAATCGTGTGATAGAGCTGGGCACGCAGGTTGAGATGTAGACGGCAACAGTCAGTCAAACGCACATCCATGTGGGAGCGGGCTTGCTCGCGAAAGCGGTGTATCAGGCAACATTAATGTCGACTGACACTCCCTCTTCGCGAGCAAGCCCGCTCCCACAGGTTCTGCGCTGAATGGCCTCAGTGAGCCGCATGCATGGGAAGCGCAGTTTCCTCAGGCGCTTTGAGCCGGGCTCATGGCCGGGTAATCGATATACCCCTGAGCGCCCGGTGCGTAGAACGTGTCTTTGTCCGGCACATTAAGCTCGGCGCCTGTGCGAAAACGCTCGGGCAGATCGGGGTTGGCGAGGAATGCGTTGCCAAACACCACCGCGTCAGCCTGGCCCTCGGCGAGAAGGGATTGGGCGGCGTTTTGGTCGAGCCCGCCACCGATCAGGTAGCTGCCATCGAACAGGGAGCGGAACAAGGCGTGGTAGTCGACGCTGGCGCCGAACAGGGCTACGTGCAGATAGGCGAGATTCAACCCGCGCAATTGCTCGACCAGCCAGGTGTAAGTTTCTTGCGGGTTGGCATCGACGATGTCGTTGAAGTTCATTTCAGGGGAGAGCTTGATGCCGACGCGATCGCTGCCAATTTCCGTCGCGATGGCAGTCAACACTTCCAGTACAAAGCGAGCACGATTTGCAACCGATCCACCGTACTCATCCGTGCGCTGATTGCTGCTCGTCGAGAGAAACTGTTCAGGCAGATACCCCGAAGCGGCATGCAGCTCGACACCGTCGAAACCGGCCTCGATGGCCAGGCGTGCGGCCCGACGGTAGCCCTCGATGACCGCGGCAATCTCGACCACGCTCAGCGCATGTGGGGTGACGAAGTCCTGAAGGCCTGAGGCTGTCCAGGTCTGGCCGGCGGGTTTGATCGCGGAGGGGGCCTGTGGCAGGGCGCCATTCGGCAGCAGCGAAGGGTGCGAGATGCGACCGCAGTGCATCAGCTGCATGAAGATCCGCCCGCCGCGAGCATGTACGGCTTCGGACACTTGCTTCCAGGCGGCCACTTGCTCGGCGGTGTCGATACCGGGAGTACGCACATAACCCTTGCCCAGGGCCACAGGGAACACCCCTTCAGAGATGATCAACCCAGCACCGGCGCGCTGCGCGTAGTAGGTCGGCACCAGCTCGGTAGGCACCCCGAAATCATCGGAACGTGAACGGGTCATCGGTGCCATGACCATGCGGTTGGACAGTGTAAGGCGACCGATCTGGACTTGAGAAAAAAGCGAATGCATTGCGGTACTCCTCGGTAAACGATGTGGCTATCATTGATCAATCCGAATTCGGGATAAACCGGGTAAAACTGAATTGACTGATCCACTGATGGAGCAATGACATTGGAGTTTCTCAACGACATGGCGTTGTTCGTCGAAGTCGTGAAGGCGCGCAGTTTTCGCCGGGCGGCGGAGGCGATGGGGATGCCGAACTCGACGCTGTCGCGCCGGATAAGTGGCCTCGAGAAGGAAATCGGGCTAAGGCTATTGCATCGCACCACGCGCAAAATCGAGCTGACCGAGGCGGGGCAGTTGTACTTCGATCGCTGCAAACGCATCGTCGACGAAGCCCGCCTTGCGCACGAGCAGCTCGGCGAAATGCTTGCCCGACCCAGCGGTGTACTCCGGGCTTCGCTGCCGGTGGATTTCGCCTATATCTACCTGGCACCGCTGATCGCGGAGTTTGCCCGGTTGTATCCCGGCATCAACTTCGAGATTGATCTGACCCCACGTCAGGTCGATCTGGTGAGTGAACCGGTTGATGTGGTCATTCGCATGGGCGAGCCCGCGAGTTCGAACCTGATCGCCCGTAAGCTCGCCAGTTTGCGCCGCGGCCTGTATGCCTCACCCCGTTATCTCGAACTGCACGGTGATCCGATTCATCCCTCGGACCTGACCAGCCACGAATGCTTGCGTATGCGCGGCACGCGCGCTGACCGCTGGATACTCTCCGGCAGTGAAGGGGAGGTGGAGGTTGAGGTTGGCGGTCGATTCGAACTCAACAGCGTGGGAATGATTCGACGTCTGGCGACGCTGGATCTGGGTATCGCGTTATTGGGGGAAGGTATCGTTGCGCAAGACATCGCCGATGGCACACTGCGCAGAGTCTTGCCGCAGTGGCAGGCTTCACCCGTCTCGGTTTACGCCCTCACCGAGACGCGGCTGTTGCCAGCGAAAACCCAGCGGTTTATCGAGTTTCTGCGTGAGCGGCTTCAGGATGCGTAGCGTTTCCGGGCTGCTTATGGGGTGGGCTCTTTCTCTAATCTTGTGCAAAATCACGGGTACGACGTACTCGCCGCGTATTGATCGCAGATCCTGCATCAAGCGCCCTGAAATAATGATGTTAAGCACGTATTGTGGATTATCGACCGCGCTAATGCAGTGCAACGAGAACCAATACAAAAAACCATTTTGAGATAAATGATGTCCTTGAGCCCAACATCCAGTCACCCATCAACCGCCGGCGGTAACAGCATGATCGAGGTCACCGAGGTTTCCATTGCCCAACTGCGTGCTGCGCTCGAATCGGACCAGACGACGGCGGTTGAGTTGGTCCAGGCCTATCTCGCCAGGATCGATGCCTACGACGGTGCCGACACGCCCTTCGCCCTCAACGCAGTGGTGGTTCGCAACCCCGATGCGCTCCAGGAAGCGCAGGCGTCCGATGCCCGTCGGGCCAAGGGCGAGACGCTGGGTCCGCTCGATGGCATTCCCTATACGGCCAAAGACAGTTATCTGGTGAAGGGGCTCACCGCCGCCTCTGGAAGTCCCGCCTTCGCGAACCTGATTGCTTATCGCGACGCGTTCACCATCGAAAGGCTTCGTGCTGCTGGCGCGATTTGCCTGGGCAAGACCAATATGCCGCCCATGGCCAACGGTGGGATGCAACGCGGGGTCTACGGCCGTGCGGAGAGCCCGTACAACGCTGACTATCTCACCGCCCCCTTCGCATCGGGCTCATCGAACGGCGCCGGTACCGCAACCGCCGCCAGTTTCGCGGCGTTCGGCCTCGCCGAAGAAACCTGGTCGAGCGGACGTGGCCCGGCATCGAACAATGGCTTGTGCGCCTATACGCCTTCGCGCGGAGTGATCTCGGTGCGCGGGAATTGGCCGTTGACGCCGACCATGGACGTTGTCGTGCCGTTTGCCAGAACCATGACCGACCTGCTCGAAGTGCTCGACGTGGTGGTGGCGGACGATCCCGACACACGAGGCGATCTGTGGCGGATGCAACCTTGGGTCCCCATCCCGAGTGTCGCCTCGGTGCGTCCCGCTTCCTATGGGTCGCTTGCCGCGAATACCGATGCCCTCGCCGGAAAACGCTTCGGCGTTCCACGTATGTACATCAACGCGGATCCCGAGGCAGGCACCAGCGATGCGCCTGGTATCGGTGGTCCGACGGGCCAGAGAATCAACACCCGTCCCTCGGTTATCGGGCTCTGGGAAGAGGCTCGCAAGGCACTCGAAGCCTTTGGTGCCGAAGTGATCGAGGTCGATTTCCCGCTGGTCTCCAATTGCGAGGGCGATCGTCCTGGTGCACCGACAGTGTTCAACCGCGGCCTGGTTTCCAAAGAATTCCTTCACCATGAGTTGTGGGATCTGACGGCCTGGGCGTTCGACGATTTTCTGCGGGCCAACGGCGATCCAAAACTCAATCGCCTGGTCGATGTGAACGGGCCGCTGATTTTCCCGCACGACCCAGGAACGCTGCCCAACCGTGAGGGCGACCTTGCCGCTGGCATGGACGAATATGTGCGGATGGCCGAGCGCGGCATCACCCCTTGGGACCAGATCACCACGGTGCCTGACGGACTACGCGGCCTTGAGCAGACCCGTCGAATCGATCTTGAGGACTGGATGGATCGGTTGGGGCTCGACGCAGTGATCTTCCCGACGGTGGCCGACGTGGGGCCGGCGAATGCCGATGTCGATCCGAAGTCTGCGGACATTGCGTGGAGTAACGGTGTCTGGGTCGCCAACGGCAACCTCGCCATCCGCCACTTGGGTGTTCCCACGGTCACGGTGCCGATGGGCGTCATGCCGGACATCGGCATGCCCGTCGGGTTGACCTTCGCTGGTCGTGCCTATGACGATTCGACGCTGCTTCGCTTGGCTTCGGCGTTTGAGTCGACGGGGACGAAGCGACTGATCCCGCCTCGAACCCCGCCGTTGTCGGGTGGCCAGAAATAAGAAGGGCGGGATTGGGGCAGAACACGCTCCAATCCCGCTTGGTAACTGGTAAACATAGACCTCAAGGACGCGCGATGATAATGCAACACAGGCCAGTGAAGGCTGATGACATCAAAACTATCTGTAGCTTTCCCCTTGACGCTCGGGAACTGTTTTATATGTTTCCGAAAGCTCAATACCCTCTCACTGAAGCTCAGCTGTCTAACGCTATTACTCAACGATTCGACTCGACGGTTGTCGAGACCGGGAATAGCGTCGTCGGCTTTGCTAACTTTTATCGGGCTGAAACGGGTGGGGTTTGCTGTATCGGCAATGTCGTCGTTGCCCAAGAGGCACGAGGTAAAGGTGTGGCGACCTTCATCGTGGAGACGATGACAGCTCTGGCGTTCAATCGCTATGACGCCACAGAGGTCCAGATCTCATGTTTCAATGAAAACACAGCAGGCTTGCTGCTTTATCCAAAACTGGGCTTCTTGCCTTTTGCTGTCGAAGAGCGATCTTCTCCGGATAGTCGTAGATCAGCACTCATCCATATGACCCGCAGCAGAGCGGGCCGACCATAATACTCACCTTGAAAGCCCGGTTAATGCAGCTGCTTACAGGTATTCAGTCGGCTGCTTTGGTTCTGGTGAGTTCCCATACCTGAGTCCGGTCTGGAGCTTTGCATGAAAGTTGGCGTGATTTCCGATACCCATGGCTTACTGCGCGCCGAAGCCCTTGCTGCCCTGGAGGGTTGTGAACGGATAATTCACGCCGGCGACATTGGCAAGCTCGAAATCCTTGATCAACTGGCATCCATTGCCCCGCTGCACGTAGTACGCGGGAACAATGATCTGGACGCCCCTTGGGCAGAACATCTCGCCGACCGCCTATGTTTCGACCTGAATGGATGGCAGACCTTACTGGTTCATGACATTGCCGATGTCCCCGCCGTGCTTGATGCAGGCATAAGGCTAGTGATCACCGGCCATTCGCATAAGCCACGCATAGAATGGCGCGGCGAACGGCTATACCTCAACCCAGGCAGCGCTGGCCGGCGGCGCTTCAAACTACCGGTGACGCTGGCTCTACTCGAGGTGCTTACGTGCTCGATTGAGCCGCGCCTGGTCTCGCTATTGGAATGACATTCCTTGGATGGTCTTGGCAAGGCATGCAGTTTCATCTCATATATCTTTGCAGCGAAAGCGTTTTTAGTTCTTCTATGGATATCGGAGACCTTCATTCATCCATTACCCTTTCTTGCGCTGCCTCTACCTTGTTTTTAGGTTGATAGAGTCCCGGCGCGCCTGTATATCCGGTACGTGAAGCGGCATTGCCAGTCGCTCCCTGTAACTTTGCATTTTCCTCTTTTAACCATTTATCCATTGCTCTTTCTTGCTCTGCTGATACGTTGATTTGAGGTTGATAGAGCCCCTGCGCGGCTGTATGCTCGGTACGTGAATCGGCATTGCCAGTCGCTCCCTGTAACTTTGCTTTTTCTTCTTTTAACCATTCATCCATTGCTCTTTCTTGCGCTGCTGATACCTTGCTTTGAGGTTGATATAGTCTTGGGGTGGCTATATATCCACTGCCGTCATAACTAGGTTCGTCGTTTTTAACGGTACCATCCTTCAAGCGCTCCGATGAACTAGCAATATCTCTTAAACTTCTATCGTCCCTTTTAGTTTCAGTCGCAGCCTGGCTTGAGTTCTGACTGACAGAGTTTTCACTCGATTTAACGGTGTTTGCGGTGGGGGTATCACTAGCAGTGTTAGATTTCAGGGGAGGGGTAGCGGGAGCAGAGACGGTGTCTACTCTAACCTTTGATTTATTTTTCTTCCCCAGTTTATTACTATTTTTTTGTATTTTCTTAGTCTTTGAAAAAGCAGAGTTTAGTTCTTTTTTATTTTTGTGAGTAAGATTATCAATCGGAACATAGCTAATAATTTGGTTGGGTTTTCTTTTGATATTTGAATTATAAAACTTCACTTGCCTTTGTGTTAGCTGAATATCAGCAATAGGCGGCAGCCGAGTGAGACCAATAATCGCCTCTCGAGCAATAGCATATGTAAGTTGGTCAAAGCTGTAAGAAAAACTATTACTGGATTTTGGTATGGCAGGGGATGGTGCCATTATTTCAATGGCACTCTCATGCTTGGAGAGTATTTTTCCGGCCACTAAATCTTTATATGTGTAAACAACATTGCATTTCGATCGAATTCCACCCCAAGCGTTGCTTATAGACACTGAAGATACTTCTGCACTTATTTCAATGCGGCCACTGTAAATTCCAAATTCGATAAAGCGATTACTGTTATGAATTTCTTTCTGGGTCGCATTCTTGATAGCATTCCCCCAGTTTGAAATTTGTAATTCGTTTGAGAAATCATTGTCTATATCTACATTTTTTTTGGTTTTTATTTCTGCAGGAAGCACAATAATATCTACATTGTATGCAAGGTCATAATAGTCAATGTCAGGAACAATGCTCTTGTCTCTTTCGCTTGAGATTTCTGAATAATTTCTTATGTCAGCACAACTCGTAACTCCGAAAAAGCTAAAAGCCAGCACGAGTAAGGCCGTTCTTTTTTTTATCGACATGTTACTCTCCTATAATTGTTGATTTAGGGCTTGCTTTGTCGCTGACGCATAACAGTGATTAAACCGAATTCGGCGATAACGAAATAATAGAGGTCTCTAGATAACTCTGCGTTACCAATTCCGGCTTTTTTTAAAAGTCCATATAAATCATAGGCCTAAATTTCACGCCCAACCCCTCAGCTGTAATCGCGCGACTTCTTTTTTTTGGCGCCAATATAACTAGCCGATGACAGACCACGATCAATAGGGGGTCGAGGAGACTGAATGTAGGCTTTGGCTTTGGGAGGCCGATTCCTGCCTGTCATGACTGGCCGAAATCCACAACCCTGAGCGGACACTCGTCAATATCAACTCAGGGTCAAAAGCTGCTTGCTCCGCTATTGCAGCGGAACATACACATCAGCTTGCCATTGATCCTGCGGTGTCTCGGGATAGACGCTCAGGTAATGAAAGAACAGCGGCTGGTCACGAAGTTCCTCTCCACTGGCGGGAAGCCAATCGCGGTAAATCGGATAGATCGTTTCGCTGATGTGATCCGGTGACCCCGCGTGTCGCACCACGACGCAGCGACCGCCAGGAATGACGATCTCGTGCACGCCGAACTCATTCGGCGCCACGGCCTCGTGAATCTCGCCGCAAATGGCGAAGCGGAATGCTTGTGGAGGTGTCGTATCGGGGTTGCCATAGGGAATGCCAAAGGTGCGACTCGATGCCACCGGCGACTGTCCGCTCTGCATACGCCACTCGATGAACTTGCGCACGCTCTCATTGACGAGCCCGGCTGGCCCGCAGTGCTCAAGCGTTGCTACCCTGACTTCAGGGAATTCCACGATTCGTACTTGCATGATGATAGTCCTGGAAAAGTGAGGGATTGCGAATACCGCATTCCAGACCTGCCAGTTCGGTTCCTTCCTGAATGCACTCGGCGTCATACCGAACGCCCGCCTGAACGCCCTGCAAAATGCCTCGGGACTTTCAAAGCCGGCACCAAGTGCGGCGTCCAGTACCGAGTGATCAGCGAGGGCGGCCAGGCGATGTGCCGCGCGTCGTAGCCGCATCAGTTGCACATAACGTGAGACAGGCACTCCTACGAACGCGGTGAATTGTCGATGGAAGTGAAACGCCGAAAAGTTCGCCACATGGCTCAACGTCTTCACCGACAGGTCACCTTCGAGATGGGCATCAATGTAGGCGAGTACGGCGTTGAAGCGTTTTGTGTAAGCGAAGTTGGTCGGCATGTCAGACACTGGGAAAAGGCTCCTGGAAGTACGGTCGGCAATAGAGTCGACTATAGCGGCGTGAACGCGCCTAGCCGCGTTTGCTCAAGGCACGTTTTGGGTTGGCCAATGCGATCGCTTCCAAATTGTTTGGGCTATATATTCCTTGCAGGAATGCAATACATAAAATTAATGAATTTTTATTATTGCTGGGTGTGGCGTAGCTTGATTTAAGGACATGGAGAACCGCCTTGAAATCATCCTCTCTCAACGCTGCTGAAAAATTTGATACCTCACGAGCCAATGAGTACGGACGACAGAGCCGTATTGCACTAGCAGGATATGACGCCTGCCAAGACTTGGCTGCGTGCATGCTGGCGGCAAGCCTTGGCAATACAAGCTCGGCAAAAATACTGGTGGTTGGCGCTGGCGGCACGGCGCAGGAGATTATTGCTATGGCCAAGCTTGAGCCGGGTTGGCGCTTCACTGCCGTTGATCCATCCGAGCCGATGCTGGAGGCAGCAAAGCAGCAGTTAGGGGCAAACAACTTGCTTGAAAGAACGGCCATGCATCTTGGGCATGTTGAAGACCTGGCAGCAGACGAGTCATACGACGCAGCCACCTTGATCGGTGTACTCCATCATCTCGATGGGGATGATGCCAAGCGACAAATTTTACGATCCATTGGGACTCATCTAAAGCCGGGTGCACCGCTGATTGTCGCGGGGAATCAATATGCTTATGCCAGCCAGCCGTTACTGCTTGCTGCCTGGGGGCAACGGTGGCGGCAGCATGGAGCCAGCCCGGATGAAGTGAAGGTCAAGCTTGGGAAAATCCTTCAAGGCGCTGATCCTCCACCCTCCGAGGCGGCGGTTCAAAAACTTTTGCATGACGCCGGATTTGGGGACGCTACACGTTTCTTCAGCAGCCTTTTCTGGGGGGCCTGGTTGACGTGCAAAGCGGCCTGAACATGGAAGCGAAAAGCTACTTCTGGCCGATATCTGCTGGTTACAGTTTTCTAGTCCAGCGCTTGGCTTTAGCACCAGCCACATCCAACATGTCTAAGCGCCCAACCCGACGCACCGCTGGTTAACGCTTCAGAGCCGCTTCGATCGCCGCGATGTCGATCTTACTCATCCCCATCATGGCGTCGAACGCGCGCTTGGCCGCCGCTCGATCAGGATTGGCTATCGCGGCTGTCAGAACGCGTGGTGTGATCTGCCATGACAGTCCCCACTTGTCCTTGCACCAGCCGCATGCACTTTCCTGGCCGCCGTTTCCGACAATCGCGTTCCACAAGCGGTCCGTTTCGGCTTGGTCGTCGGTTGCAACCTGGAATGAGAAAGCCTCGTTGTGCTTGAACGCCGAACCTCCGTTCAGCCCGAGACAAGGGATGCCCATCACCGTGAACTCGACCGTCAAGACATCTCCCTGTTTACCCGCCGGATAGTCGCCAGGCGCGCGAAGGACAGCACCCACAGCGCTGTCCGGGAACGTCTCGGCGTAGAACTTCGCAGCGTCCAACGCGGTGCCGTCGTACCAGAGACAAATCGTATTTTTGCTGATCATCTTGGTTCTCCAAAATTGGGACTGATGCGTGCATTCTAGTAGCGTAGGCAGCCGGACAATTTTGGCAACTTGCGTACCTTGGGAGGGCGCGCACGCCGTAGATGGCTGGATACGTACGTCGACGTCCCTCACGGCTGCGGCTTTAACAACAGGCCACCTTGCTTATGGCCCCAAGGTAGCTTTAATAAATGGTGATCTCCCTGAGCAACATTTGTTCCGTTCGAAAGGAGCAGAAATGTACAAATTAAGAGTCTTTGTGGTGTCAAGCGCGTTCACACTCGCCGCATTCATGACGTTACCCGTGTCGAGCGCTGAGCAACCGATGGCGGGCCACATATCAGTTCTACCCTCCGATCTCAAATGGTCTGATGCGCCATCGGTCGCGCCTGGCGCCCAAATCGTAGTCATTGAAGGCGACCTGAAAACTGCAGATCCGTTTACCTTTCGGCTCAAGCTACCGGCCAACTCTAAAATAGGTGTCCATACTCACCCGGTAGTGGAACGTGTCACCGTAATTTCCGGCACTTTTCACCTGGGAGTCGGCGACAAATTTGACCCCGCCAAAACCAGGGCCTACACGCCGGGCGGTATCACGATCATGCCTGTTGGTATGCCGATGTATGTATTCACCCAAGAAGAAACTGTCGTGCAGATCCATGGGACCGGCCCGTGGGGTATCAATTTTCTCAATCCCGCGGATGACCCCAGGAAGAAGTGACCTTATCTATCTGATATTCCGACCATCACGCAGGCGCATGGGGGAGCACACGCGCCAGCCCCTGCGACCAATCTGATTTATTCCCTGACTGCACGCATTGAATGAAATCGATGCTGGTTCTCTTGAGTTCGGTTGCAACCCGAAGCGACCGGAGCTCTTCAACCCAGACTGACTGTCGCTCCTGGAGCTTGGGGCGGTGAGGAGACGTTCCCGGGTGCCCGATGATGGCCGAAAATTGCCGGGCATCGAGAACAATCGCCATTGTCAGGGCCAGCGCAAATCAGTCCGCCAAACGGAGCCAAGGGCAGGCGCAACACCGTCTAATCTGAGTAGTACGCGAGCACAAACATGTCTCACGCCTCTTGCTGCAGGGGAAACGGGATGACCGGAACAACAGCGTGCCAATGCTCGTCATGGGTCCTACTCTCCCTGCTAGCCATCAACCTGGTGCTGACGGCGGGATGTTCCGGCAAAGCTGCCACGGCTCGCTATTCGGCCTCAAACATAGGCTCAAGCTGCTATGCAAAAGCGCTACCCACCGCCGGCGAGGGTGGCCTGGCTTGGGGTTCCACCTTGAACATGGCTCGCGAAAAATCCCTGGCTAATTGCATACGTTATGCCGGCCGATCCGGTGGCACGCCGGATACCTGCCACGTGGTATTGGCGGAGTGCAAAAATTAGAAAACGGCTCGTTGGATGGAACGAGCCGTTTTTGTGACGGTGCTTATCGGAGGAAGTGCACGGATGTCAGACCGGATTCAAAGGTGATCCGCATCAATCACAGCCTTGGCGAACGCCTGCGGATCTTCCTGCGGCAGGTTGTGGCCGATGCCGCCGCTGATCAGCCGGAACTCGTATTTACCGGTGAAGCGCTTGGCGTAATCCTCGGGGGCAGGGTGCGGCGCGCCGTTGGCATCGCCTTCGAGGGCGATGGTCGGCACGCTAATGGAGGGCGCCGTAGCCAGTTTCTGCTCTAGCGCTTCATATTGGCTTTCGCCTTGAACCAGCCCCAGGCGCCAGCGGTAGTTGAATACGGTGATGTCGACATGGTCGGGGTTCTCCAGAGCCTTGGCGCTGCGGTCGAAAGTGGCATCATCGAACACCCATTTCGGCGACGCCAGTTGCCATATCAACTTGGCGAAGTCGTGGGTGTTTTTCTCGTACCCGGACCGACCGCGGTCGGTGGCGAAGTAAAACTGATACCACCATTGCAACTCGGCCTTGGGTGGCAACGGGTTCTTGCCGGCCGCCTGGTTACCGATCAGATAGCCGCTGACCGACACCAGCGCCTTGACCCGTTCTGGCCACAGCGCCGAGACGATGTCGGCCGATCGCGCACCCCAGTCATAGCCACCAAGCACGGCCTGTTTGATCTTCAGCGCATCCATAAAGTCGATGACGTCACTTGCCAGCGCGGCCGGTTGACCATTGCGAACGGTTTTATCGGACAGAAAATGCGTATCACCGTAGCCACGCGCATATGGCATCAGCACTCGATAGCCCTTTGCTGCAAGCAATGGCGCGACCTTGTCATAGCTGTGAATGTCGTACGGCCAGCCGTGCAAAAGAATGACTACCGGCCCATCGGCCGGGCCTGTTTCGGCGTACGCCACGTTCAACAGTCCGGCGCTGACATGCTTCAGCGGGCCGAACGGGGAGGGTGCCACATGAGTGGCGCCGGCGCTGATTGCGTCTGGCGGCACAGCTGCGGTCGTTTGTGCGTGGGCCGCACCGAGAGCGCTGAACAGGGTGAGCGCGAGGATCGATGAGCCGACCAGACGGCGGCGAGTTTTGCCGGTTTTGTTCTGCAGTGCCATCTTCATGGTGATGTCTCCGTTGCAAGCCGTTGGCCAGGGGTTCCGGGTGCTCCCCTTCAAACCTGGCTTGCATTTGAACGCGGCGACGTATCTGGTTTGTGTCGAATCGCAGGCCAGGTGAAACCTTATGTACCGGGGGTTCATCCAGACACACCGTGATACACGGTCGGGCCTGACACGCGGCACACCCGGAAACGACGCCGACAGAAGACAGATCGACCCAGTCTTGAGCCGATCTATCAATGCCGGTTAGAAGTGCCAGTGCTCAGCGCGAACGACACGACAGAATGGGCCCGCCAGGGTTGCATTGTGATGAGCGACGATATTTTCGGCCTTCAACGCAGGCGTGTCGGTGCAGGTATGACCATCGGCGATCAGCACTGCATCGAACCCAAGATCTCGTGCAGCGCGGCAGGTGCTGTCGACACAATACTGGGTCTTCATTCCGGCAATAACCACGCCTTCAGATCCACAAGCTTTTAGCCGATCGGCCAGGTCAGTCATGGCGAAAACGTTGGGTCGGCTTTTTTCGAAGACCACTTCGTCGCCTTGTAGCAGGAGTTCCTGCACCAGTTGCGTCAACGGGCTTCCAGGTTCGATAGGCGAACCAGGCGGACCTACGTGGCGAGCAAGAAAAACTGGCGCGCCTGCTTTCCGGGCTTTGCTCAGCAGGCTATTCAAAGTGTTCAGCAGCGCTTCGCCCGCCCATGGTTTATCCGGGCCATGAAACAATCCAACCTGCATATCGAGAATCAACAGTGCATACATAGTGCTTTTCCTTGCGTTTGGACCAGCGACACAAGGGCAAAAGAAAAGGCCCTATCCATCGCTGGCGGGCCTTTTGAAGTTCGTGCGTTATTGGCTCACGACACCTCTCACGACCCGCCTCGGGCGGTCGTGGTAGTGGTGGTCGAGGCAATGCGTGGCTGATTCATAGAGCTGACAGTATCTGCCCGGCACCTGGTTGGCAAGAGGGCGCATCCATGCGCCAAACGACTAGTCTTAGCGCTTGATCAGGGAAATCTTGGTTCCTTCGATGCTGATCCCGGCCATTAACCCCTGTTGGTCGAAAATGAACGCGTAGGCATCGTCCTTCACAGTCGTGCTGGACAGATTCTTCGCCACCCCTTCATCAACCATTACAACGGTGGGTCCTACGCCAATTTCCCAGCCCTTGGTTTTACGCACATAGTCCACGGCTTTGTCGGTCATCAGGAAAACCGCATAGCCATACGACTGGGCGCCTGCTTGCAGCCCCCAGGACCCGGTTACGGAGTTGTAATAATTCTCTACTGTCTTGCCCTTAAACAACACGCCTTCACCATAGCTGCCGCCAAACACAAGGCCCGCCTTGATGATTTTCGGGAAGACAAGAATCGCTTTGGCGTTGTGCGAAATGCTTTCGGCAGATGGCGTGGACTTGTAGAGAGTTTGTAACGCTTGCCGAGAGTCGACATTCAGATCCTCGGCAGTTGCCGCACCTGCAGTGTTTAAGAAGCTGGCTGATGCCAGTGAGGCTGTCGCAAGGACGATCGAGAGGAAGAACCGCATTGACTGAGTCATTTTAGTACTCCGATACGGGAGCATTGGATGTGAGCAGCAGTCAGCACCTGCCTTCGGCAGAAATCCGAGCCTGCTGAAATCCGGCGCACCCTTAAGTGTGTGAGCTACTGGCTTCGCCCTTGAATGAAGCAGGCCAGAGGCCTTTGAACATTGGCGACGTCATCACTTGCTTTGACCTCTGTGTATCAGCCGGGTTCGTCGTCAGAAACTGCGATGGCGAAAGTAGATACTGTTAGTTCTGTGGAATGTCGCAGGCAATGGGAAAGAACACTGTTTTACTGAGGAACTCGGTCAAGTTACCAAAAGCCGCAGTAGACAACCGTAAACAAAACGGACACCTGACAAGGCGCCCACTTTTATTTACTCCGCCGCCTGCGCTGGCAAGCGTCGACCGACTGCTGGAGAGGGCAATGATGCCTGATTGTTTTGATACGCTGGATAGGGCGCACAACTTCCGTAATTCCGGGGTGAAAGGCAGCAACTCGATGTTGAAATGCTAAAGCGTCACGCAATGGCGCCGTCGTGCCGCTTGATTTTAGAGGAGATGCAGCATGGACCGATTCACCGGCGGTTGCCTGTGCGGCAACGTTCGAATTGAGGCGTCGGGACTCCCATACTGGGTCGGCCTTTGTCATTGTATCGACTGCCGCAAGCATCATGGGGCGCTTTTTCACGCCTCGGCAGTGTTCCCTCAGGATGCGGTAATGATCGAGGGAGAAACACGCGACTACGCCGGGCGGTTTTTCTGTCCCCGCTGCGGCTCGTCCGTTTTCGCCCGCACCGGCGATGAAATCGAAGTGAACCTGGGATCCCTGGATGCCCCTGACCAACTGAAGCCAACCTACGAAAGCTGGATCATCCGTCGCGAATCCTGGTTGCCGCCGTTTCCGCTCACGCGACGATACGAGCGTGATCGTGACGCCACGGGTCGCTTAGAGGAGTAGGTCGCACGCACGGTACGAAGGCGCTCGACCAAGACCGTGATCGGGTGATGGCTGATTGCTGCCCGTCACCAAGGGCAGCAATCAAACTGCTTGAATGTCTGTGTCGCGACATAACTCAATGAACAAAATTGACCAACCACGCTACCGGTTTGACCCTATTTATAATGCTGCTCAAACACCGCCACCTGCTCCGGCGTGATCAGCTGAAAGGGCACCCAGACATCCGTCTCGACCGGCTCACCTTTGATCATCTTGATGGCCGCTTGCAGCGCGCTGGTCGCTTGCGCTTTGGGGTCTTGAAAGACGGAGGCTACGAGCATTCCGCGCTTGATGGCCGCGAGGCCGTCAGGCAGGCCGTCGATGCCGACAATTGCAATCTCGCCCTTGGCTTTGCCGGCTTGCTGCAGTGCCATGGCGGCGCCGATGGCCATCTCGTCGTTGTTGGCCACGATGGCATCAAAACCGGTGCCGGCCAGGAGCCAGTTGCTGGTCAGGTCCATCCCTTTGTTGCGCTGCCACTCGGCACTTTGTTGTTCGACGATCTTGATCCCGGGATAGTCCTTGAGCACCTGTTTGACGCCTTCAGTGCGGTCGTGCGTGGAGTTCTGCGCGAGGTCGCCCATGATGATCGCGATGTTGCCTTTGCCCGCCATCTTGTCAGCCAGGTAGCGCATTTGCAGTTGCCCGGCCTCAACGTCATTGGACGCCACCGTGACCACGCCTTTGGGCAGGACGCGTTCGTCCGGATGGCGGTTGACGTAGACCAGCGGTATTTTCGCTTCGACGGCGGCGCGAGTCATGTTGGCGGTGGCTGCGGTGTCCACGGGCAGGACGATGACGGCATCCACTTTCTGGCCGAGAAAGCCCTGAATCTGATTGAGCTGGCGAACCACATCGCCTTGGGCATCCTCGAACTGGATCTGGACGTTCTCCTTCCTGGCGGCATCTTCCAGGCCGCTGCGCACATAGGTCATGAAGTTGTCGTCAACCCTGGCAATGCTGACGCCGATGCGATAGCTGGCGGCAGCCCATTGGCTGAAGAGGAATAACAGCGTGGCAAAAAGAAGTGTGCAGCGACGCATGATGGTTTTTCCTTTTGTTGTTATGAGTCGAAATTTATCAAGATCAAAAACGTAGGGGCTGGCCGATGCCAGTCAGTTAAGCCGTAATGCGATCTGTAGCAGCTGTCGAGCTTGCGAGGCTGCGTTCGGCTGCGAAGCAGTCGTCAAACCAGAAGCTGCGGTGCGTCAGGTAGACCGTATCAACCGGATTCACGACTGCTTCGCAGCCGAACGCAGCCTCGCAAGCTCGACAGCTGCTACAAAGAGTGCGTTGCAGCTGAAATTGCTTAACTGACCGGCATTAATGACTGGCGCTCTCTGAATCAAACCCGCCGAGAGCGCCAGCGTCCTCAATCCAGCGTGAAGGCTTGCCGAAAGCGTTCAAGTGCCGCTTCGCTGTCGCCGCTGGCCCAGCCCTCAAGCCCGACGACACCGGTGTATCCCATGCGGAACAAGGCTTTGGCAATGGCCGGATAATGGATTTCGCCGGTGCCGGGTTCCATGCGGCCGGGGACATCGGCGACCTGAATTTCCCCGATGGCGCTGCCGGCGCGCTGGATCAGTTCGATCAGGTTTCCTTCGCCGATCTGGGCATGGTAAAGGTCCAGGTTCATCTTCAAATGAGGGCTGCCCACGGCCTCGATCAGCGCCAGGGTATCGTCGGCGCGAGCGAAGGGCGTGCCGGGGTGATCCACCTCGGTATTGAGGTTTTCCAGCAAGAATACCCGGCCTGCGTCTTCGCCCAGGCGAGCGATTTTTTCCAGGGTCTTGCAGGCGCTCAGCCACATGCGTCCGGTGGTGTGGGCCACGGGTTTGACCGGCAAGCCTTTGTCGCCCAAACCGGTGCCATGCAGGTTGAGACTCGGGCAATTCAGTTGTGCGGCGACGGCCAGCGATTCTCGTGCGCTGTCGAGCAGGTGCTGGATGCTTTCGGGGTCGGTCAGGTTGCCCGAGATGTAGCCGGTCATGGAGGTGAAGTCAGCGCCCGTGGCGACAAGGGCCGGAATATCTTTCTTCGTCCAGTCCCAGAGTTCAGCGCTGAAACCCAGCGCGTGAATGCGTTTGACGCGCTCTGTGAATGGCAGATCGAGGAAGACCATCTCGGCACTGATCGCCAGTTTGAACGGTGTGAAACTCATGAATGGGCTCCTTGCACGCGCACAGGTTTGCCCTGCTGGAAGGACTCGATACACGCGCGGGCAATGGCCAGTGCAGCCCGGGCATCTTCACCGCTGGCGAGTGGTTTTTCGCCGGTGCGCAGGCAATCGACAAAGTGATTGAGCTCGACCACGTAGGCATCACGCAGCAGGTCGGTGTCCATGCGTTGGGTGTCGGCCTGGATGCCATTGGCCAGATAGCGCACAAGGTCAGAATCATTGAGGCCGCCCATGGTCAGCATGCCAGCGCTGCCGAAGACTTCCCCTCGAACATCGTAGCCATACACGGCCTGGAAATTGGCCTCGGCCGTCGCGATGGCGCCGTTGTCGAAACGGATCGTAACCACTGCGGTGTCGAGGAAGCCCTTGGCCTTGTAGTCCGGTGCAATCAGGGCATCGGCCATGACAAAAACCTCAACCGCTTCGGCACCGGGATTGAGGTAGCGCAGGGTATCGAAATCATGGATCAGGGTTTCGAGGAAAATCACCCACTGCGGCGAGGCGGCCGGGTTGTTCAGCGCCGGGTCGCGGGTCAGCGAGCGCAGCAGTTGCGGCGTACCGATGCGGCCGGCGACCACGTCCAGGTGGGCAGCCCGGAAGCTTTTGGCAAAGCGGCGGTTGAAGCCGACCTGCAGCGGAACACGTGCGTCGGCGGCCGCGGCGATGGCGCGGTCCGCCTCGTCGAGGGTGATGGCCATCGGTTTTTCACAAAACACGCCTTTGCCGGCGCGGGCCGCACTGATCACCAGTTCGGCATGGCTGCGGGCGGGGGCGGCAATCAAGACAGCATCAATTTCCGGGTCATCGAGCAGTTGCTGTGGATCGGTATAGACCCGTTGCACACCCAACTCTGCGGCCAGGCGGGCGGCTTGACCGGGTGTAGGGTCGGCGATGGCGGCCAGGCAGGCGCCGGGAATGTGTCTGGCGGCAGTCAGGCCGTGAAAGCTGCCCATGCGGCCAGCACCGATGAGACCCAGGCGGATGATCTTGGACGTACTCATGAAATGACTCCCTTTTATTGTTGTTCAATGACTCGCAGCAGGAATGTCCTCGCTGGCGTCAATCAAGAGAGCAAGGGTTGTGCCAATGTATAAGTACCTGATATTTAAGGAATTAGTTAATATTGATTGAAAGATGTGTTCATTCGCATGACATGTCTACACTGACATGTCTAAAACGTGAACATAGAAGCGGATCGATGATGGTGAACCCACAGCTAACAGCCTTCAGCGCGCAAGACCTCGATTACATCACTGCGCTCGGGCCTGCATCGTTGAACGAAGGACCGATCGCCGAGCTGGATCAGGCTTGGCTGGCTTGCCTGAAAGGGCGCATCGATCAACCTGCCGGGGTCAGGCAGGTTATCTGGGACTCCTGGCTGCGCAGCGTCAGTGCCGGCCTCGATCCTGAGGATGGCGAATACCGGTTTGTCGCCCCGACCGTTCTGGCTGCAACGCTGGCGGCCAATCGTGCCTTGATCGCCGCGGCGGCGGAGGTCATGAAGGGATTGCTGGCTTACAACCCCAGGGGCCATATCAATCTGACCGATGCCGCAGGCACGACCCTGTATTTCTGTGGCCTGGACCTCACGCCTGTGGGCAGTCGGCTGCTGGAGTCGGTGCAGGGCACCAACTGCACCGGGCTGGCGATTGCCGAAGATCGCTTGGTGTATGTGCTGGCCGAGGAAAACTTCGGGATTGGCCTGCGTCGGCGGCGCATGCATTGTGCTGCCGCGCCGATCAGGGATGCGCAGGGCAGGACGCTGGCCATGCTGACCTTGACCGCCGAGCCGGGGTGGTTTCATTTCCATACGCTGGGCACCGTCCAGGCAGCGGCCGAAGCGGTCTCGCGGCAGATGGCGCTGCAAGCTCTGCTGGAAGAACAGCAAACCGTTCTCGAAGTGCTCAACGAGGGCCTTGTGGTGCTGGATGAGCGGGGCTGCATCAAGGCGCTCAACCGCTATGCCCGCCAATTGTTCCGCGTCGGCCGGGACCTGTTGGGCAGCCCGTTCCAGCGTCTGGGCCAGAGCGAACTGACCGATGAGATTCTGCTGCGCGGCGGGGAAGGGCAGCAGTATGAAGGGATAAGAGATCTGGATTGCACGTTTGAGTTGCATGATCGCAGCCTCTTGGCGTGTCTGGTGTCGGTGTGCCCACTGGAGCAGGGTGGGCGCATTGTTTCGTTGCGCGAGAACAGGCGCATCCGGGAAATTACCCGGCGGATTATCGGCACTCAAGCCAGCTACACCTTCGAGACCATTCAAGGCAGTTCGCGAGCCATACAGGACGCGTTGCATTTGGGGCGGATTGCCAGTCGCAGTGATTCGACCACGCTGATCCTCGGTGAGAGCGGTACCGGCAAGGAGCTGTTCGCCCAGGCGATCCATAACGCCAGCGACCGTTGCAGCGGTCCTTTTGTGGCCGTCAATTGCGGGGCCATTCCGCGAGATCTGGTGCAGAGCGAACTGTTTGGTCATGTTGAGGGCGCCTTCACCGGATCGGCCCGTGGAGGCTCTGCCGGGAAGTTCGAATTGGCCGATGGCGGAACGATTTTTCTCGACGAAATCGGTGACATGTCTTTCGATGCCCAGGTCAGCCTGCTGCGCGTTTTGCAAGAAAGTGAGGTGACTCGCGTGGGCGCGAAGAAATCGCAGCAAGTGGATGTACGCATCATCGCCGCCACCCACCGCAACCTGAGCCAGGCGGTTGCCGATGGCGCCTTCCGTGAGGATCTTTACTACCGGCTCAATGTGCTGAACCTGACGGTTCCGCCGCTGCGGATGCGCCGGGAAGATGTTCCATTGCTGGCGCGACATTTTCTCTATCGTTGCACCCGCTCGCTGCGCAAATCGGTGCAGGGCATCTCGCCAGAGGCATTGGATATTCTTTCGGCCTACAGCTGGCCGGGTAATGTTCGCGAGTTGGAAAACACCATCGAGCGCGCGACCAATCTGGCGGTGACCGAACTGATCCAGCCAGCTGATCTACCGCTTGAAATCAAGCAAAAGCTGCGTCCGCCGGTGCCGGGAAGTGTGCCCGAACCCCTGGCTGCCCTGGACCTTGGCACCCATGAAATGAATGCGATCATCGCGGCCCTCAGGGATACCCGCGGCAACATCCGCTTGGCCGCAAGGCAACTGAATGTTTCCCGTGGTGGGTTGTACAACAAGATGAATCGGTTCGGGTTGAGCGCCGATGCTTTCCGTTCGGAACCCAACTTCTGACTGAAAAAAATGACCCTGTAGTGAGGGAGCTTGCTCCCTCACTCACTACAGGTTCAGTGTCGGGCGTTCTCTGAGGTGATGATCTGCAGTGGAATATGGATTCGATGCCGTATCGGGTCGAAGTCCGGCGTGGTCTGCAGCTCGACCAGCAAGTCGACCAGCGCGGTTGCCAGTAATCGCGGCTGGGAGTCGATCACCAGGCTGATCAATCCCTGATCCAGTGCTTGTCGCGACAGTTCGGTCGACTCCTGCAGAATGCAGCACAGCGACGGCTGCTTCGGCAGTTGCGACAGGGCATTGATGACCCCGTCGCCGCCACCACCGACCACGCACAAACCGCGCAAGTCGTCATGCCGCGCCAGCAGGTCCAGCGTTGCCTCTTCGGTGATGTCGCAATTGTCCAGATTGATCACTGCTTCCAGCAGCCGCAACCCTGGGGCGCGCTCCGCCAGGTAGCTGCGCAACCCCTCGACCCGCGCCTGATGGCCAAGAAAACGGTGGCCGCCGAGCAACACCCCGACGCTGCCTTTACGGGCGCCACACGTGTGAGCCATCAGCCAACCCATGGTACGTCCGACCTCGTGATTATCCTGGCCGACGTAAGGCTCATCCGCCGCCTCATGAATGTCGGACAGCATTGCGATCACCGGCACGCCGGCCTCTCTGATCTGCGCGATGGCGGCATTGATCAGCGGATGCGCGAAGCTGACCACCGCCAGACCATCGCACTGCACCGCCAGTTGTTCGATCTGGGCAATGATCGCGCTGGGTGTGCGATCGAAAACGTACTCGAATTGAATGCTCAGGTTGGCGCCAGCCTGACGTTGCGCCGCCTCGTTGATAGCGGCGGCCACGTTGCCATAAAACGCTTGGGCGGTACCGAGCAGCAGGATGCCGAAACGATAGGTGGGACGACGTTCGCGGATCCGCTGACCGATCAGCCTCGCAGCGAAGTAACCGACCGCTTCGGCGGCCTGGAATACCTGCTCGGCGGTGTCCGGGTTGACCGGGGCTCTGGCGTTGAGCACCCGGTCCACGGTGGCGACACTCAAGCCAGCGTGTTCGGCGACAGTAGCGATGGTTGGGCGTTTGGTGTTGTTCATGACAGGCCCCGCAAACGCTTTGATAGAAAACTATCAAGCTTCAATGGGGCTGGATGATAGCTTGATAGGGAATGTATTCAAGGGCTTGAGGGTGATTTCTGTGCTCTCTATATTTTCCCCAGCGATGTGATCCCGCGTCGAAAAGTGCCTAAAACAATCAAGCTTGCGGAGAACAATAAAATGCCTGAACAAAACGCAGCCTTTGAAAACCCCGGTAAACCCATGCCTCGGGATTATCGATTGACCGGTCCCGAAGCCGCCCGAGCGGCGCAAAAAGGCTTGGTATCGGCAAGCTGGTACCAATCCCCCATTTCTCGTAAACGCATGAAGGAATTGATGCAGCGCCGCGATGGCCCGGCCTTGCTTGATACCGCGATCTGGCTGTCGGCGATGGTCGTCACCGGGTTCGGCGGTTACTGGTTCTGGGGCTCCTGGGCCTGCGTTCCGTTTTTCTTCGTCTACGGGATGCTCTACGGCACGGCGTCCAATGCCCGTTGGCACGAAGCGGGTCACGGTACGGCGTTCAAGACCCGCTGGATGAATGATGCGGTCTACCAGCTGTCGAGCTTCATGTTCATGTTCGAACCCCAAGTCTGGCGCTGGAGCCACGCACGGCACCACACCGACACCGTCATCGTCGGCCGCGATCCGGAGATCGTCGAGCCACGTCCGCCAAGCCTGATCAATATGGTGCTGAGCCTGTTCAGAATGCCTTATGCGTTGAAGACGATGTGGTCAGTCTGCCGGCATGCGGTAGGGCGGATGGGCGAAGAAGAGCAGACGTTCATCCCCGAATCCGAGTGGCCCAAGGTGGTGAGGGACGCACGCGTCTGGCTGGTGATTTATGCGCTTACCGTAGGCGCTGCGCTGTATATGCAGAGCTGGTTGCCGCTGATGTTTATTGGTCTGCCGACGCTCTATGGCGGTTGGCTGTCCTACCTGTTCGGCCTGTCGCAGCATGTCGGCCTGGCTGAGGATGTACTCGATCACCGCAGCAACTGCCGCACGATTTACATGAACCCGGTGCTGCGCTTCATGTACCTCAACATGAACTACCACCTTGAGCACCACATGTATCCGATGGTGCCTTTTCACGCGCTGGCGCAGCTTCACGAGGAGATTCGCAACGACTGCCCGCCGCCTTACACCAGTCTGTTCGAGGCCTTCAAGGAGATCCTCCCGACCATCTGGAAGCAGCGCAAAGACCCGACTTATTTCGTCTCTCGTCCTTTGCCACAACGCGCAGCGCCGGCCGCCAACGTCCAGTCAGAACCTGAAGTAACGCCGGCCTGACACCTTCCTGCCTGTACCACTACAAGAGAAAACGCCATGACCGATCAATGGATCGATGTATGTGCCGTGGACGATATCGACGATGAAGATGTCATTCGTTTCGACCATGGCCAGCACACCTATGCCGTCTACCGCTCCGCCGACAGCGAGTTTTTCGCCACTGCGGGCCTGTGCACCCATGAGTCCATCCACTTGGCCGATGGCCTGGTGATGGAGCATGTCATCGAGTGCCCCAAACACAACGGGCGTTTCGATTACCGCTCCGGCAAAGCCCTTGGCGCACCGGTGTGCGTCAACCTCAAGACCTATGAAGTCCGGGTCGAGGCGGGGCGTGTGCTGCTCGCTATCACGGTTTAACTGCGCGGAGTCTGTGCCATGAATCCTGCCAATGCTCCATTGATCATCGTCGGCGCCGGGCATGCGGGTGGCCGCGCGGCCCTGACCTTGCGCGGCGAAGGTTATAGCGGTCGCCTGATTCTGATAGGCGACGAGACCCACCCGCCCTATGAACGTCCGCCGCTGTCCAAGGGGCTGTTGCAGGGCTCGGTCGATCTGGCGGGTTACAGCCTGTGCGACACCGCTCAGCTCGCCGATCTGGACATCGAACACCTGGCGGGTAACCCGGTGAAATGCCTGGATCCGCAGCAGCATCGTCTGCAATTGGCCGACGGCAGCTGGCTGCATTACGCGCGTCTGTTATTGGCGACGGGAGGGCGGTCGCGCAGACTTGCCTCGGTGCCCGAGCACCTGCTCAATGTGCTTTATCTGCGCACCCATGACGAGGCCCTGGCACTGCGTGCTTCGTTGCAGCCTGACGCCCGGGTGGTGATCATCGGCGGCGGCTTTATCGGGCTCGAAGTCGCCGCCACCGCCCGTGCCTTGGGTTGCACAGTGACTTTGCTTGAGGCCGGACCACGTTTGGCGGGTCGGGTGTTGCCGGAGCAACTGTCCAGTGTCCTGCTGGAACTGCATCGCAGTCAGGGCGTGGATGTCCGGCTGAATGTGGCCATTGAGGCGGTGCAGGGCACTACTCACGTGGAGTCCGTGCAACTGGTCGACGGCGAGTTGCTGCCCTGCGACCTGGTGGTGGTGGGTATCGGCATGCAACCCAACACTGAACTGGCCGCGGCCGCAGGACTCGAGGTCGGCCAAGGCATCCGCGTCGATGCCCAACTGCGCACCAGCGCGCCGGACATCTTTGCGGCGGGCGATGTCTGTGAGTTTCGGCTGCATCCGCAAGGGGTTTTCCAGCGTCAGGAAACCTGGCGCAACGCCGAGAATCAGGGCCGTCACGCCGCCCTGAATCTGTTGGGCGGTGAGTTGCCCTTCGAGGTCATTCCCGGTTTTTGGTCCGATCAATACGACTGGGGATTGCAGACCGTGGGCGTGATCGCAAACACAGAACCCACTGCGAGCCGGACAACCCCCGGTGGCGGATTCCTGTTGTTTTACCTCGATGCCGAGCAACGTTTGCAAGGCGCTTGCGGCTGGGGGCAGGGGAATAGCGTCGCCAAGGACATCAAGCTGTGCGAACGGCTGATTGCCCACCATAACCCCCTTTCGGTGAACGCTCTGGCCGACGCCGATGTACCGCTCAAACAACTGCTGAGGAACTGACATGCGTGAATTCCTGGTCTTTCAGTCCCAGTGGGCCATGCAAGATCACCGCGGCCAATGCGACCTTCCCCTGGAAGCGCAAGTGGAGAAAATCGCCGCCGCCGGCTTCGACGGCATCACCGACCATTTCTGGGTCGCGCAACACGCCGAGCGCCTGCATACCGCCGCCAAGGCGCAGGGCTTGCAAATCGAAGGGCAGGTGTTCCCCCGCACCGTGGATGATCTGGCGGCAGCGATCGATCTCGCGTCCCGCTACGGCTGCCACCACCTCACGCTGCAAGCAGACGTGAGGCCGCGCACGCTGAAGCAAGCTATCGAATTGATCGAAGGCTGGCAGCGTCTGGCCGAGCAGGTGGACTTTCCCGTTCTGCTGGAAACCCACCGTTATCGCCTCACCAATGACCTGTTGTTCACCCTCGACATTCTCGCTGAAATGCCCGATCTCAAACTGTTGGCCGACCTGTCCCACTATGTCGTGGGCCGCGAACTGCCAGAGTCGGCCGCTGCCGAGGACGACGAACAGATCCACACCATCCTGCGCCACAGTTGGGGTTTTCATGGTCGTGTCGCCAGCGGCGAACAGGTCCAGGTGCCCCTGAGCTTCGCCCAGCATCGACCCTGGCTGGAGCGTTTCCTGGGCTGGTGGCGCTATGGGATCGAAGATTGGCTGGCCCGACCGAACACGCCCGACAGCCTGTCCTTCACCTGTGAACTCGGCCCGCCGCCTTATGCCATTACGGGTGCCGACGGACGTGACATCACCGACCGCTGGGCCGAGGCGCTGATGCTTAAGGATGTGATTCGTGAGGTTTGGAATGACTGTCGGGCACGGTCAAATGATGGGGGCTGATTTAACGTTGTGTTAGTACGCCCGGGTGCTCACTACCTTACCGGTGGCTGCATCCTCCAGCCATACTTCCAGCCGATTGAGGCCCACGTACCTTGAGCGTGCCATTATTTTCTGGCCGGGTTTGCCGTCGAACTTCAGGTCCACGAACAGGAAGTGACGGGGTAGACGGTATTCCAGTTGGATGGTGTAGGTGCCCGGCTTCAGCACCGCTCGCTGCGGGGAGTCGTTCTTGTAGTAGTACGTGGAGAACGGGATGTTGCCGACTTTTTTGTCGTTGATCTTTATGATGTTCAGGTCCGGCTGGAGATCGGCATAGTGACGCTGGACCCTGCCCGCATAAGTATCGGTTTCGACCACGGTATAACGCGACTCGTCACCCACCGTGACGGGATCGATGTTGGAGTACGCGGGCATTTCCGCACAACCGTGCAGGCACAACAGTGCGATGACAAACGGCAGGAAGATCTTTCTCATTAATAGAACCTATTATCATCCAAAAAAGTTAACGGCATTTGTCGTGTTCGGGTTTGGCAGACCGTTCAGACGTGATTGCCCACCCGGCTAAACCCGGGATGACGCGCATCTGCAAAATAGCCGCACAGCGCTGCCATACATTTGATTCAGAAGCGCTCGATACCGCACTCTTGGTGCTGGCGGCCACCCATGTAGCCGCTGCATCTAGAAGCGTGTCTTGGCCTCAGTCTCGATGACTTCTTAACGCACAACATCCACTGCAGTGAACGTGTACACGCTATTCGATTTGTCCCACGTCGACTCCAGCGTCAGGGAAACCCCCAAGTCCTCGATAAAGGCATTGGAGGTTTTACTGGTGCCCTGTTCGCACTCAAGCGCGATGGCATCACCGGTCAGCGAGGCGAATACTTGCCGGGCAGGGAAGCGCTGACCCACGGTGCAAGTCGTCGACAGCTTCATGGGTTTGTCGGTTGGCCGGGCAGGTACTTCTTCCATGACCAGGCGAGCGTTCAACGTCTGGCCGGGGCTCCAGCTCGTCGGGGCCTTAACCTCAAGTTCGCGGGTGAGCAACACGCGTCCATCGCCTACGCCGTTCATTTTCGACTTCAACTGAATCAGGCCCGCCTGGGTGAGACGCTCGACGTGGAAGGCTTTGCTGTAGATCTCATTCTTCTTCAGCAAACCGCCGTCTGCGGTGTACTCAACCGTTACCGGACGATCCTTGATGGCATTGCCGGTCCTGGTGGCGTAGGTGTAGCTCAACGTTTTGAATTTCGGTTTGAGCAGAGGCGAGTCGAGGCGCTTGAGCACGTCTTGCGGTACGGCGATATCAGCAAAGCTCGTCTCTGGTTGTGGCTGAGGATAATCAGCCGGCGCGATGTCCGGGCGCAGTTGGGCGAGCATCGCACCGTCAACGGCGCCTTGCACGGAACAACTGACCCGCGACTGAGTGCCCTGTTTGCCTTCCGCCTCGACGATCAAGATGCGTTCCGCACGTTTGCTACCCGGCGCCGTGCCTGGCTGCGGCCGGATGACTCGCCATTGGTCACCGATCTTGAGTTCACTGCGCACATAGGACGAGCCTACATTCTGCAGTTGCCCGGGTTGCTCCATCAGCGGCGCGAGGCGCTTAGCCACTTCGTCTATGCCGCCTTCAACAATGAAGCCCCAGAAATAGTAGTGACCCAGTTGGCCGAGGTCGCTGCTCTCGTCGACATAGGACAACAGTTTCATACCGGCAACGATCGGCGTACCGCGCAGAGGCACCGAATTTTCCGGGCTGTTGCCGCGGTTTTTGACGGTTATCCACGCCGCATCTTTTTCCTGCTTAAGCGGCGCAAACGCCCCCCAGGCATCGCGGTGGGTGTTCAGGCTGGCGAAGAAACTGGCATCGCAGCGGGTAAAAGCCTTGAGCGTTTCGGTCAACGCGGCATCGCTGGCTTGGGCGACGGTGGGCAGGAGCAGAGCGCAAGCGAGGATCAGAGCAGGGGACGGCAACTTCATCGAACGTGATGTCCTTATCAGTGGGCTGTGCAGAGTGGCGGCATATGGCCATTATCCAGAAATTGGTGGAATTTTCCACTACGCTTTGGGTGTGGTATGGGCCGGATGAGTACAAGCGAGTTCTTGCAGTGTGCGAGGCAATTGCGGGACTTACCTTCTTGGCGATGAACGCCGACGCGCAGCGAGACGCAATCCCTTACGTCGAACGCCTTCGCAATTGCGCTGGACTGACTCCAAGGCGTTGTTTGAAAGCGGTCGTCATGTGCGCTTGGGAGTTAAAGCCGCAGGTGAGTGCGATCTCCGACAGGCTGGCGGTCGAATCGCGCATCGATGCTCGGGCCTTGGCCAGGCGTCGGTCGATTAGATAGCTATGAGGGCTCTTGCCCGTCGCGTTCTTGAATGCGCGCATGAAATAACCTTCGGACAATTCAAGCAACCCCGCCATTGCCTGTATACCCAGTGGGCCGTCGAGGCCAGCGTCAATGAATTCATCGAGCAGGCGCATCCGGCTGCCGGTTATAGAGCCTTGGGGCGGTGCCGAGGACGCGTCGATGCCCTCCGCCCGTTCAGCCAATGCGAACGCCCAGGCTTCACAGTCGTCCTCCACGGAGGCGTGCAACAGCGCGCGGCGCATTCGCAGGGCGAGGTAAATGGCTGATTGATCAATGCGATTGTTGAATGCCCGGTCACCCAGCAATGAAATGCCGTCGGTGCGCATGATCCGCAGGTATTCACCGCCCTTGGGGGACTCGGACAACACATCGCAGCCAGCGGGGACGAACGCCAGTCCATTGGGCATGGCATCGAAGGGGCGCACTCGGTCGCTGCCGATGGCGTGCAAACCTCGTTGGTTGTCGAAGGCAAAGCCGATCGCTGCCTGGGTCGCAACATATCGGGTCGCGTAGGCGGCGCCGGGTAGCAATTCGATCGCCCAGGGCCCTGCCTCGACACGACGAATCGGTTCAGGTACGAGCGAGGTCTGCAGACGGTTTCGAAGGCTCATGAACACCATAGTAGTGAAGAGGGGGCGTAAAAGTCAGGTCAGTTTTTTGAAAGCCGGCGTGACGTGCCCGTGCCTAGACTGGGAAAAGCCTCAGGAAGACAACTCATGCACAAACTGACTCGCGACGATCTCGAACAAGCTGCCCGCCACATATACCAAGTCATGCCTGCCACCGCCCAATACCCTTGGCCACTGCTGGCTGAGCGGTTAGGTTGCACTGTCTGGGTCAAACACGAAAACCACACACCTACAGGCGCTTTCAAAGTGCGGGGTGGCATTACCTTCTTGCACTGGCTGCGGCGCGAACACCCGGGCGTGAAGGGCATTGTCTCCGCTACGCGCGGCAACCATGGTCAGAGCCTGGCGTTGGCGGCAAGCACGCTGGGTTTGAGGGCTTTGATTGTCGTGCCGGAAGGTAATTCGCTAGAGAAGAACAATGCCATGCGCGGCTTTGGCGGCGAAGTGGTTGAGTGTGGTCGCGATTTCGACGAGGCCCGTGAAGAGGCTGCGCGTCTGGCGCAGGTGCATGACCTCTACCTGGTGCCGCCGTTCCACACCGAGTTGGTCAAAGGTGTGGCCACGTATGCGCTGGAGCTGTTCATCGCTGCGCCGGATCTGGATACCGTCTACGTGCCGATTGGCTGTGGATCGGGGATTTGCGGGGTGATCGCCGCCCGCGATGCGCTCGACCTGAAGACCCAAGTGGTGGGCGTGGTTTCCAAAGAGGCAGCGGCGGCGAAGTTATCGTTTGAAGCTGGGGCAATATGCGAGACCGCCTCGGCAAATACCTTTGCCGATGGCTTGGCCGTGCGCAAGCCAGTTCCCGATGCGTTCGCCATTTACGGGTTAGGTGCGACGCGAATCGTCTCTGTCAGCGATGGCGAGATTGCCGAGGCCATGCGCGTGTATTACACCGATACCCACAACCTCGCTGAAGGGGCAGGTGCGGCAGCGCTGGCGGCGCTGATTCAGGAGCGTGAAATGATGCTGGGTAAAAAGGTGGCTGTGATTCTGTCCGGCGGGAATGTTGACCAGGGGGTGTATGCGAGGGTGATTGGGTGATTGCGAGCTCAAGTTTTAAGTCTTGATACTGCTGGCGAATAACAGGGGCGTCCCTGAGCAGGTCACGAAAACGGAGCATTCTTTCGATTTGACTACCTGGAATGCCAATGGCAGCCAGCCTGTTCTAGATCGATGACGACTCAGACATCTCCACCAGCAGTTGCCCAAATGTATTGGCCGCAGGCGTCTTTCCTGTGACGCTCCATATCAGTCTGAAATCAGCATCCAGCAGCGGTGGCAGGCCATATTGCCCGTCAATCACCACCATGCCGGGTTCTAGATCTCCCAGCGGTAGCGCGGTGACGGCAAGCCCCGCCAATACCGCCGCCCGCAGTCCTTGTTGACTTGGAGAGGTAAAGGCGACCCGCCAATTCACGGTGGAACTCGCCAATGCCTCTACGGCCACTTGGCGGTGCATGCAAGGCGCTGGTGCAAACGCCAGCGGCAAAGGGGCCTCGCCGGTAAAGTCGAAACCCTGCGCCGCGGCCCAGACAAATCGGGTTTCGCGCAGCACGGTACCGTCGGCCTGACTGCCCGGCAATGCCATGACCACGGCCAGATCGAGCCCATCGGCATCGACCTGCGCGCGCAGATCGAGGTAGGTGCCAACGGTTACATCCAGACGTACCGCGGGAAATTGTCTGGCGAACCGAGTCAATAACGGCGGCAGGCCGTCGCCGATAAAGTTTTCTGGCACACCGAAGCGCACAGTCCCGGATACCGATGACGTTTCGAAACGCCGGGAGAGGGCGTCTTGTGCTCTGAGGACATGTTCGGCATGACGCAGAAAATCTTCGCCATCTTCTGTCAGCGTCAAACGTCGGGTGGTGCGCACCAGTAGGGTGGTGCCGGCCTGTTCTTCCAGCCGCCGGATCTGATGACTGATCGCTGACTGGCTCAAGTGCATCCGTTCTGCGGCACGAGTGAAACTACCGGTCTCCTTGATTGCGACAAAAGCACGCAACAGAGCTGGGTCGAAGTCCATTTAGTCAACTCATGATGAATATTAATAAAACTTACGAAATTAAATCATTTCTGTCATTTTTTAATTACTTCCAGAATGCGGCCAGTCACTTGGAGTTATGTCTGGTGATGCTGGTGAGGCTATCGCGCCAACTCCCCTTGGGGCGGCCTTGCCAGTGCCCATCAACTTGATCTGGAAGATCACGATGCAGTTCTCTTCTTCGCAAAAGGATGTTTTCACAATAGCCGCCGTTTGCTTGGCCTCGCTGATGTTCGGCCTGGAAATCTCGAGCGTTCCGGCAATCTTGCCCACACTTGAATCGGTTCTGCGCAGCGATTTCAAAGATATGCAGTGGATCATGAATGCCTACACCATCGCCTGCACCACGGTGCTGATGGCCACCGGCACACTGGCGGATCGGTATGGGCGCAAGCGCGTGTTTGTCATTAGCCTGGTACTTTTCGGCATTACCTCTCTGAGCTGTGGATGGGCGCAAAGCACTAGCGTGTTGATCGCAAGCCGATTTCTGCAAGGCATGTCCGGTGGTGCGATGCTGATTTGTCAGGTGGCAGTGCTGTCTCACCGATTCCAGTCGGGAGCTGCGCGCGGCAAAGCGTTCAGTGCCTGGGGGATCGTGTTCGGCATCGGTCTGGGGTTCGGTCCGATTATCGGCGCAGCTATCGTGGCGTTGTCGAGTTGGGAATGGGTGTTCCTGGTGCATGCGCCAATTGCCGTGCTCGCGCTGGTGCTGGTGATCGCCGGTGTCGATGAGTCACGCGACCCGCAGCGTCGCAGGCTGGATGTGCTGGGCATTATTTCGCTATCGCTGGCAGTGTTGGGTCTTTCCTGGTTCATCACTCAGGGAGCGGGGCTGGGCTTCTCCAGTGGTTCGGCCATCGCCAGCCTGGTTGTGGCAATGGTCAGCTTCATTGTCTTTGTCATTGCACAGCGACGCTATGTCGATCCCATGTTCGACTTCTCTGTATTTCGCATCCGCCGTTTCTCGGGTGCCTTGCTTGGGTCGGCAGGTATGAACTTCAGCTTCTGGCCATTCATGATCTACCTGCCTCTGTACTTTCAAAATAGCCTGGGCTACGCCAGTGTCGGCACCGGTCTGGCACTGCTGGCGTATACGCTGCCACGCTGGTTATCCCTCCGTTCGGCGAACGGCTGGCGCTGCGCTATCGACCTGACGTGGTGATTCCCGCAGGTTTGTTCACCATAGGTTTGGGATTTCTGCTGATGAAATGGGGCAGCAGTGTCACGCATGCCAGCTGGCTGACGATGCTTCCTGGCTGCCTGATCGCCGGGATCGGACTGGGGTTGACCAATACGCCTGTCACCAATACCACCACTGGATCGGTGCCCAGTGAGCGTGCTGGCATGGCATCGGGCATCGATATCAGCGCTCGTATGATCAGCCTTGCAATCAATATCGCGCTGATGGGATTCATCTTGGTGGAAGGCATCCTGTCTTCCCTGCGCGAGCAGTTATCTGGCTCCTCCGATGATGTTCAACTGAGGTTGCTGGCGGAGAATATTTCAGCCGGCAACAACGCCGTGTTGGCACAGACTGGCCAGGGCACTACGATTCCGGTCGATGTCGCCAACGCAGCTTTGGCCCATGGGTTTGGCTGGGTGATGCTGTATGGCGGTATTGCGGCATGGGTGCTAGTGGCGGCGAGCTGGGTGGTCTTTCGTTCGAGCAAAACCGTGCATTCTCAGTCAATCGCAACTGGGCTGTGCCAAGATGGCCAAGACCATGCATCCAGCAAAAAGCCTGGCTAAGACTCGACCTGTCGCTACGCCATGCTTGGACAACGACTAGACTTTTTGCACTGACCCTCGTCTCCCAAGGAGAGTTCTGTGAGCGCCGCTGCCCTGTCCGAACTCGATGCCGCTCTGCCTGGTTTGGTCCGCAAGATCCGCGTGCTGGATGCCTTGGCCTGGCCGGATGGTGTCGAGGAAGTATTCCTGGCGCGTTGGCGCGCCGGGCATGCAGAACTGCCCAGGGTCGAGCTGCGCCCGCGCGAGCACAGCGCGGACATCGCCGCCCTGGAAACCTTTTCCGGTCGCTGCGATGAGGGGCATCCGGCCGGGCGCTACCTCGCCATGACGGCGCGCAGCTATGCCACGGCCGGGCGCATGCTGGGTGCCATTGGCACACCTGCTTTCACTCAGTATTCGTCAGCGTTGTACCGGCGCCCGGACTTCTATTACCCGAGCCAGACGCTGAGCATGCTGGACGCGGCCCAATTCTTCCTCAAGACCACCGACGCGCTTCTGGGTGGTGCCCGGATTCCACCGAGCCCGGCCGAGATCCCGGCTGAGGCCTTCGCCGCCTGGATGCAGCCGGAACTGGATGGCTTCTTCGGCCCCGGCCGGATCACGGTGGTGCTCGATCCCACCCTGGCCGCCAAGGCCATCGCCGGGTCGAGCCGCATCCGCCTGCGTGCCAGCGCCCTGTTCTCGGAGCTGGACAAGAGCCAGTTATTGCAGCATGAGGCTTTTGTGCATGTGGCCACGGCACAAAACGGCGCGCTCCAACCCAACCTGAAAAGCCTGGGCCTGGGGGCGCCACGCACCACCCAGACGCAGGAGGGCATCGCCACCCTGGCCGAGCTGTTCACCGGCAGCATGGACATCAACCGTCTGCGCCGCCTCGCCCTGCGTGTGCTCGCGGTCCAGCAGGCACTGGATGGCGCCGATTTCATCCAGGTATTCGAAGGCTTTCTTGCAGCCGGTCAGTCGCAAGAGGAGTCCTTCCGCTCGACCCAACGGGTTTTCCGCGGCGCCGACCTGCGCGGCGGTTCAGCGTTCACCAAGGATGCTGCCTACCTGACCGGTTTGCTCGGCGTTCATACCCTGTTGCGCATTGCGATTCGCGACAATCGGCCGGAGTTGGTGGGCCATCTGTTCGCCGGGCGCCTCAGTCTGGGAGATACCGTTCGTTTGGCCCCGCTCTTCGAGTCCGGCTGGCTTCAGGGGCCGGTTCATATCCCGGCCTGGGCCGCGGATCTGCGTCGGCTTGCGGCTAATCTTGCCTTCTCGGCCTTTATCGCCCAGATCAAGCTGGATGTGCTCGATCTGGAGGTGCTCATGGCCTTCGCGGACGAGCATGAAGCCGATGCCAGCGCCTTGGCTTGAATGAATCCAAGGCGATGTAACCTATTCAGTCAAGCGAAGACTCCGGTTCGTCCAGATGATCGATGTGCTTGAAGCGCTCGACCAGAAAATCGATCAGGCTGCGCACTCGCGCCGACAGGTGCAACTGTTGCGGGTAAACGGCATAGACATCGGCGCGGGTCGGTGTCTGATCCTCCAGTACCAGGCGCAGGCGCCCACTGCGCACGTAACGGGCGATGTCCCATTCGGCTCGAAGCAGAATTCCGTAACCTTCCAGCGCCCAATTCAGGGCCACTTCACCGTCGTTGCAGCCTAACGCGCCGCGCACTTTGATGTTTTGCGTGCGCCCGCCGTTGGTGAAGCTCCACACGCCGTAGGGCGTTTCGTTTTGTCGCAGGAAGATGCAGTTGTGTTGTTGTAAATCCGCCAAACGTTGCGGCACGCCATACTTTTCCAGGTACAGCGGCGAAGCGCATAGCAGGCGGCGATTGGATGCGATCTTGCGTGCATGGAAGGCCGCGTCCGGCAGGGTGCCGAAACGAATGCCCAGGTCAAACCCGTGAGTCGCCAGGTCGAGCGGGTGATCGCTGATTTCCAGCTGTATTTCCACCTCGGGGTACTGCGCGAAGAATGCGCCCAATGCGGGGCCGATGTAGCGCCGACCGAAGCCCAGCGACGCGTTGACGCGAATCAGGCCTTTAGGGGTTGCCCGGCTGCTGCTGAGCAACTGCTCGACCTCATCGATCTGCGTCAGGATGCGGGCGGCATGGGAAAAATACAGTTCACCTTCCGAGGTCAGACTCATTGAGCGCGTGGTGCGGTTGACCAGGCGGATGCCTAGTCGTGCTTCCAGCGCGGTCAGGCGTTTGCTCACCGCCGGCGGTGTCACGCCCAGCTCTCGAGCCGTCGCCGCCAGGCTGCCCTTGTTGGCCAGCAGGTAGAAAAAAGACAAATCCAGTGTCTGACTCATTGGTAACTCAAATTCATCTATGTAGTGATTTGGAGTAACTCACGCTCATTTGCTCACTACATATACTCCGCTCACACCCTGATTGAACACCCCCGTTCGACAGGCACAACAAGAACGTGACGAGAGTGGAGTTAACGATGAGTGCATACAAAATTGCTGCAGTTCCCGGTGATGGTATTGGTGTGGAAGTGATTGCCGCGGGCGTCGAGGTGCTGCAAGCCTTGTCGAAGAAATCCGGCTTCGAACTGGGTTTCAAACACTTCGACTGGAACTCGGACAACTACCTTAAAAACGGCTACTACATCCCGGAAGGTGGTCTGGAAGAACTGAAAACCTTCGATGCCATTTTCTTCGGTGCTGTCGGTGCGCTCAACGTACCGGATCACATCTCTCTGTGGGGCTTGCGTCTGCCGATCTGCCAAGGCTTCGACCAGTACGCCAATGTGCGTCCGGCTCGCGTATTGCCAGGGGTAAAGAGCCCGCTGCTCAATGGTGATCAAATCGATTGGGTCGTGGTGCGTGAAAACTCCGAGGGCGAGTACTCCGGCAACGGCGGTCGTGTTCACCGGGGTCTGCCTGAAGAGGTCGCCACGGAAGTGTCTGTGTTCACTCGTGCCGGGGTCGAGCGTATTCACCGTTTCGCCTTCGAACTGGCCCGGAGCCGTCCTCGCAAGCACCTGACCATGGTCACCAAATCCAACGCTCAGCGTCACGGCATGGTGTTGTGGGACGAGATTTTCTACGAGGTCGCCAAGGATTTTCCGGATGTGAAGATCGACAAGGAACTGGTCGACGCGGTGACCACGCGCATGGTGCTTAAACCGTCGACGCTGGACGTGATCGTCGCCACCAACCTGCACGCCGACATCCTGTCCGATCTGGCCGCCGCGTTGTCCGGCAGCCTGGGCATCGCGCCGACCGCCAACCTGAACCCTTCGCGCAAATTCCCCTCGATGTTCGAACCGATCCACGGCTCGGCCTTCGACATCACCGGCAAGGGTGTCGCCAACCCGATCGCGACGTTTTGGACAGCGGCGATGATGCTCGAACACCTGGGCGAGACAACCGCGGCCCAGCAGCTGATGTCGGCTATCGAAGCCGTGACCGAAAGCGGTCTGCATACCCCGGATCTCGGCGGTAACGCCACCACCCGGCAGATCACCGATGCCGTCATCGCCTTGATCAACCGCTGAAATTTTCCAGCGATTCAAAGTAGTACTGCGGCACAACGCCAAGGGGGCTGATCATCGATCGGACCCTTTGGTATCTCCTGACAACAATAAAAAATCAGGGCCCTGTCATGAAAAGAATATTTGGCAAACTCTACGTACAAGTGCTCATCGCAGTCATCCTCGGCGCCATTGTCGGGGTGTTCGTTCCCGAAACCGGAACAGCGCTCAAACCCTTGGGCGACGCGTTCATCAAATTGATCAAAATGCTGCTCGCACCGGTAATTTTCCTCACGGTGGTGACGGGCATTGCACGTATGGAGAACATGAAAGAGCTGGGGCGTGTTGGTTTTCGTGCGCTGATCTATTTCGAAGTGGTTTCCACGCTGGCGCTGGTCGTCGGCCTGGTCGTGGTCGATGTGTTCAAACCTGGTGCAGGCATGAACATCGATGTCGCCTCGCTGGATACATCCAGCCTGGCCACCTACACCACGGCGGTGAAGCATGCGTCGTTCATGGACTTTGTGATGAACATCATCCCCGACACCATCGTGGATGCCTTCGCCAAGGGCAACGTCCTGCAAATATTGCTGTTCTCCATTCTGCTGGGCGTTGCCCTGGCGCACGTCGGGCCGCGCGCAAAAGTGTTCGTCGACACGCTGGATAGTCTGATGCAGGGGATGTTTCGCATCGTCAACATGGTCATGCGTCTGGCCCCCATTGGCGCCTTCGGAGCGATTGCCTTCACCATTGGCAAGTATGGCTTCGGCTCGCTGTTCTCCTTGGGCAAACTGATGGCTTGCGTCTACCTGACCTGCGCGGTGTTCGTGATCTTCGTGCTCGGGCCGATCTGCCGCTACAGCGGTTTCAGCCTGTGGAAGTTTCTGAAATTCATCAAGGAAGAACTGTTCACCGTACTGGGCACCAGCTCTTCGGAATCGGTGCTGCCGCAAATGATTTCCAAGATGGAAAAGGCCGGTGTTTCCAAACCCGTTGCCGGGATGATCATTCCCTCGGGCTTGACCTTTAACCCGGATGGCCAGGCGATCTACTACACCATCGCCGCCATCTTCATCGCGCAAGCAACGAACACCCCGCTGACCCTGACTGATCAGTTGATCGTACTGGCGGTGCTGATGTTCACATCCAAAGGCTCGGCGGGGGTGACCGGTTCAGGATTCATAATTCTGGCGGCAACGTTATCGTCCCTCGGCACCATTCCGGTGGCGGGCATGGTGCTGCTCTTGGGCGTCGACCGGTTCATGTCGGAAGCGCGCGCGATCACCAACACCATCGGCAACGGCGTCGGGACAATGGCCATTGCCAAATGGGTGGGGGCGCTGGACACGGTAAAGATGCACAAAGCGCTTAACGGGGAGGGCGTAGAGGAGAAGCGCGAGAGGGTTCAAGCGGACATTATTGCTGTCCCTTCATCGACGGACAGTCCCCGGTTGCCGGATTTCAAAAGCGTTTCTCAGGGGTGAAATTTCTGGGGAGGGACGCTACATTTTGCTGTTCCTGGGGTCGTCCGCCGGGTTGACGTAGGTGATCCCCCAAGGCCCCGTGCCGTGGAGTTGGAGTACGGTTTCCTGTTCTCGACTGGCGCCGTACATCGACATTCCGACGGGAATGATCAGGGTGTCACCCGGTTGATAGGCCTTGGCACGTGCTGGATCGAATTTATCTCCGGTGGCGAAGTAGAAGATGCCCGAGATAACGGTTACGCGTTCGGTCACAGGATGTGTATGCACGCCGATTTTTGTATTTGCTGGCAGCTTCAAGCGCAGGGTGAAGGGCTCGGCGGCTTTCAGGTTTCCTTCAATCACTGCAATCATTGCGCCGGGCCCCACAGCCGGAGCGGCTTTCCACTGGAGATCGGATGAGGTGGCGGCAATAAAACCTGTTTCCTCGGCCAAGGCGGTATATCCCAAGGAGGCTGCGCTGAGCAAGGCCAGCAAAACAGCGACAGCTTTGTGGGCGCTCATCAGGGTTTCCTCGTGTCTGGGGTTGTGGGTGTATCGCAACAGAGGCAAACATCGCTTCAACACACAGGTGCAGAGCCTGCATGATCAAGTCATATACGATGACGGTAGCCGAATGCTGGATCGCGGATATACCCATTGTGAACAGTGCTATAAGGAATAGGTATGTACTGTGTCCTAGCTCGGTTCTGCCGGCGCAACGTGATGACCGCCCTGAGAAGTGACAACCATCATGAAGAATATCGACATAAAGGAAGATGAGGAGGGAGGCTCTGTCTCTGAGCTGATAGAGGCGAAAATCCAGGCGCTGAATGACTGGCGGGGTGAGACGCTCGCTCGGGTTAGGGCCCTTATCAAGCAGGCTGACCCCGACGTGATCGAGGAGTTGAAATGGAGAGGGGTTCCGGTGTGGTCGCACGCCGGCATTATCTGCACCGGCGAGACATACAAGAATGCGGTGAAGATGACCTTCGCCAAGGGCGCCGCGCTCGAGGACCCTTCAGGTCTGTTTAACGCCAGCCTCGACGGCAATACCCGACGTGCCATTGATATTCATGAGGGCGAGAGAATTGATGAAGACGCATTGAAGGCGCTGATTCGCGCCACGGTGACGCTTAACACGTCAGTGTGAGCGACTTACCGCACTATTCAGTCTCGCAGAACGCTGACTCTGTACCAAGGGGAGCCTTTAGAGTTTTTCGTAGATAGCTCGCCGACGCTGGGCACAAATGCTGGAACTGAGCTGTTCGACTGATTGCGTCAGGCGCTTCACGCCTATCGAGCAGTTCATAGCCATTGGCTGCGAAAAAAACAGCCGCGCTTTGGGTCAGCAAGTGGAGTCGGACTGCGCCTTGGGAGATGGCATGGCGTTCCAGTTCAGACAACACGGCTTTACCTAGCCCCTCACCACGACGAGTTTCACAGACGACCATTGATCGAAGCAACAGATCAGGGCCAGAACCCTCCAGCCCTCCATAAGCAACCCGGTTCCCATCCACTTCGAAGTGGAAAAACTGCAGCCCCGGTTCGCTTATATTATCGTAGGGCAGTCCTGCTTCACGCAAAGATTCACGGAGCTGATTCAAATCGCTCGGCCCTACTTTAATCATCCGCATCGTTGCCCCATTAACAGGTTTTTGGCACTCAATGTTTACTGGCTCAATCCTGGCACCGCCCCTAAGGCTTACGCAGCAGAAGCAACAACAACGCCGCAGCCGCCAGTCCCGCCCCGACGACGAAGGTGCTGGCTGAGCCCGAAGTCTCCCACAGCGCGCCGGCCAGCACACTGGCGATCAACAGGCACACGCCGCTGATCAGATTGAACAGGCCGAACGCCGTGCCCCTGAGATGTTCGGGCGCGGTGTCGGCGATCAGCGTCGCGAGAATCCCTTGGCTGAAACCCATGTGCAGGCCCCACAGGGCCACGCCCGCCAGCATGCTCATGATCGAATCCGCTTGCGCCAATAACAGGTCCGCCAGGATCAGCAGGACTATGCCGATGCATAGCACTTTGGTGCGGCTGATCCGGTCGGACAACCAGCCGGCAGGGTAGGCGGACACGGCATAGAGCAGCGACATGACCACCATCACCATCGGCACCCAAGTGGCCGTCAGGCCTGTTTGTTGCGCCTTCAAAACCAGAAAGGCTTCACTGAAACGGGCCAGCGTGAAGAGCCCGCCGACGATCACCACCCACCAATAATCGCGCGAAAAATCCCGCAGGACCTTCCAGTGGATAGGTGAGCGAAAGATGCGTTCGCCAGCGGCAGCGGTCGGTTCTTTTACCCCGCCGACAATCAGCGCCACCGATATCACCGCCGGGATCACCGCGAACCACAACACCAGATGGATCTGCCCGAGCCAGAGCATCAGCACGATCGCCAGGACCGGGCCAAGAATGGCGCCCACGGTGTCCATCGATTGGCGCAAGCCAAAGCAGGCGCCACGGATTTCGGCGGGTGCGACATCGGCGACCAATGCATCTCGCGGCGCGCCACGAATACCTTTGCCAATGCGATCCAGAAAACGCGCGGTGAACACCACCTCCACCGAATGCGCGAGAGGAAAGAGCGGTTTTGACAAGGCTGCCAGACCGTAGCCCATCAACAGCAAGCCTTTGCGCCGGCCGATAAAGTCGCTGATGGCGCCGGAGAAGATCTTGGTCAGCATGGCGGTCGCCTCGGCGATGCCCTCGATCACCCCGACGGTCAATGCGCTCGCGCCCAAGGTTGTGACCAGAAACACCGGCAGCAGGCTGTGTACCAGCTCTGAAGACAGGTCCATGAACAGGCTGACAAAACCCAGGGCCCAGACCGTGGAGGGGATACGCAGTGAAGCCAGTCTGGGTTTTGAGCGGTTGTCCATGCGGGTTTCCGGGATTGAATGCTCACCGATTGTTTATGTCGCCAACCCCGGCGATCAGGCCTTAAAGATTCTGACTCAAAAAGAGCAACGTATTGCCATGCGCCTCGACCGCCGCCCGTTGGTTGTAGCTGTCACGGTGTGAGCAGTTGAAGCCGTGTTCGGCCCCCGGATAAACCTCGATATCGACGTCATCGTTGAACTCGAAACGCTCGGCGATTTGCTTCACGGCGTCGATGGGGATATGGCTGTCCTGTTCGCCGAAGTGCATCAGCATCGGCACCTTGAGTTCACCGGCCCGATCCAGCTGGTTCTGAATGCCGCCGCCGTAGTAGGCGATCGCCACGTCGACGAAACCGTTGGCCGCAGTGTTGTACGACAGCATGCCGCCGAAACAGAAACCGATGGAAGCGATTCTGCCGTCGAGCCCTGGTTGTGCTTTCAGGGCGTCGATGGCCAGTTTGATGTCGGCCTGCGCTTTTTGGGTGTCGGTGGCATTCATCAGTTCGACGGCGCGTTTCCAGCCTGCTTCGTCGTAGCCCAGTTCGATACGATGGCCGTTGCGCCAGAATAGATCCGGCGCGATGACCAGGTAGCCGTCGGCGGCGTATTGCTCGGCGACCGAGCGGATGTGATCGTTGACGCCGAAGATTTCCTGAATCAGCACAATCCCCGGACCTTTACGGGTGTGGGGAATGGCCAGGTAAGCGCCGAATGTGCCGTCGGCGCTGGTGATCTCGATCCATTGGGTGGTTACGCTCATGATGGCTCCTTTACATAAGTTGGGTGGGGTATCGAGACGCTGGCGTATCAGCGGTGACTGCGCCGCCAGAAGTATCGAGCCAACAGCGCGTCCACGCTGAGTTTGCCGGCCCCCGAGAGCAGCAACGGCATGAGGGCTGCGAGGTAGATCAGCGGCAGTTTGAAGTTGCCATGGCCTTTATTGCTGATGGCATAACCCTGGGCAAGTTCACTCAATGTAGACCAATCGGCCGGCCAGTGAACGGCAGCGGTCGCAACGATCGTGACCACGGTCAGAATAATCGCCGAAACCCGTGTTCCCAGGCCCACCAGCAGAGCGAGGGCGCAGATCAATTCGGCCCACATCGCCAGTTCCCAGTTCAGCGTGGCGGGCACGTGGTTGAAGGGAAACGGGAAGTAGTGCTGGATGTCGGCGAACCAGTTCTGGCCGTTCCATTTTTCCAGGCCTGACTCGAAAAATTCCCAGGCCAGAAACACCCGCAAGGTCAGGGGCGCGATCCAGCTACCGACACGGTCGAGGTTCAGGTGCAGGCCTTTGATGGCCGATGAGAGAGAAGTGTTCATGGGCGTGAGCTCCGGGATTTGATCGGCGGGGGCCAATCGACAGGTGCATTCATTGTGGGAGGCGGACTGTGGCGAGGGGGCTTGCCCCCGTTCGGCTGCGAAGCAGTCGTAAACCCGTTACATGCGGTTTAACTTTTAAATGCCGGGGCCGCTTCGCGACCCAACGGGGGCAAGCCTCCTCGCCACACAAGCCCGCTCCCACAGGGAATTGTGGTGTTCCAGGGATTTCATTCGGTCAACAGCGCATTCCTGACCGACCGTTTGTACTTCAACGCAATCTTGCCCAGCAGCCGAATGACGATTGCCGAAAACATCAGGCCGAACGGCAGGACGTACCAGGCGCTCATGGGGATGCGTTTGAAGTTGGAATAGGTAAACACCGCCGCGAGCACCCACATGCCGCTGACGTGCAGGGCTTTCCAGGCTTTGGGGCCGATCAGGCGCGCAGTGGTTTTGAATGAGGTCAGTGCCATCAGCAGGATGAACAGGTAACCGACCGAGCCCGGGATGTTGCCGACCGTGGTGCGGCCGGGCCAGAACTCGGGGTTCAATTGGCCGTAGCTGTAGATCAGGATGGCGTGTACCAAGTGGGAAAACGCAAAGGCCAGGCCGATGAAGCGTCGTTCGCGCACCAGCGATCGGGTGAAAGGCGAGGGCACCAGCACAGCCAGCGCGGAGGCGGTGAACGCAGCGAGAAACAGTGCAAACGAAGTGCGTGCGGTGGCGCGAATGGCGCTGCGCGTGGCTTCCACCAGATCCGGGTTCAGCAACAGAATCAGGCCGGTCATCAACAGCACCAGCAAGGACAGCAGGCCAAACAGCGACCAGCCGTGGTAACGAGGAACTTGGGTCAGCATGGCAACACTCCTGAGCAAGGGCCGACCCGGTTTTGCCGGTGGTCAGCGGACAGCAGGAGTTTTTCAACCGGGTGTGTGGGTGGTATGTCCGAAAGGTCGCCCGGTGCAAGTTCATGTATCCCGGACCGCGACAGATACATTCCCATACAAAACTGTGATTCAGCGCCGACCAGCAGCGTCTAGCGACAGTGTCCCCGCAATCCTATGGGGCGAGACTTCGGAACCCGGCATGCAAGCGCTGTTGAACGAGATCCTTGACGCAGTCCGACCGTTGATCGGTCAGGGCAAAGTGGCTGACTACATTCCCGCCCTCGGCACCGTGCCGTCCAATCAGTTGGGCATTGCCGTGTATGGCAATGACGGCGAGTTGTTTTGCGCGGGAGACGCCGACACGCCGTTCTCGGTGCAGAGTATCTCCAAGGTATTCAGCCTGGTGCAGGCCATCGACCATTCCGGTGAAGCGATTTGGGAGCGCCTTGGCCACGAGCCGTCCGGGCAGCCGTTCAACTCACTGGTGCAGCTGGAGTTCGAGCGCGGGCGCCCACGCAATCCCTTCATCAACGCCGGTGCGCTGGTGATCTGCGACATCAACCAGTCGCGTTTTGCCGCGCCGGCGTTGTCGATGCGCGATTTTGTCCGGCGTTTGTCTGGTAACCCGAATGTCATGGTGGACGGCAAAGTCGCCGAGTCGGAATACCAGCACCGCGCGCGCAACGCGGCCATGGCTTATCTGATGCAATCGTTCGGCAACTTCCATAACGACGTCGAAGCCGTGCTGCGCAGCTACTTCAGCCATTGCGCGTTGCGCATGAGTTGTATGGATCTGGCCCGAGCGTTTTGCTTTCTGGCCAACGACGGTTTCTGCAAACACAGCGGCGCCCAGATCCTCAGCGCCCGCCAAACCCAGCAAGTCAACTCGATCATGGCCACCAGCGGGCTGTACGACGAAGCGGGCAATTTTGCCTATCGCGTCGGTCTGCCGGGCAAGAGCGGCGTGGGCGGGGGCATCGTCGCGGTGGTGCCGGGGCAATTCACGGTGTGCGTCTGGTCTCCGGAATTGAACGCTGCCGGCAACTCCCTCGCTGGCATGGCCGCGCTGGAATTGTTGAGTCAGCGGATTGGCTGGTCGGTGTTCTGATGGCATTTCTTGACTAGCGCTCGATGACCGCTACCGTGAAGCAGGCATTCTTTGACTCACCCGAACGGGTGAAGGGGCGGGTGACTTCATGGTGAATTTCGGTTCCGCGCTTCTAGTCTTCAATGACCCGGACACTCATATGCGCAAAGGGTTGTCTGCCGTGGTCCAGATAGGCGACACCCTGTGGGTCGCCAATGATGAATCCTTGAGTCTGGAGCGCTTCACCTTGCGTGAGCGCGTCGGTGCGGGCGAGTTTCTGTTTGACCAGCACAAACAATTCCCGTTGGCGTCCCTGTTGACGCTGCCGGTCATCCCGACGATTGGCGAAGAATTCGTTGAAGCAGACCTGGAAGGCATGAGTTACGACCGCGACACGGGGTATCTCTGGGTTGTGGGGTCTCATAGCCTGAAACGGAAAAAACCCGATAGCACCAAGTCCCTGAAGAAAAACGCCGAGCGTCTGGCAACTGTCAGCAGCGATGGCAATCGTTTTCTCCTGGCCAGGATTCCGGTGGTCGAAGAAAACGGGACGTTCACTTTGGTGAAGAGCACCGCCGGCGATGATCGGGTTGCCGCCCAATTGGCCGGCAATCAACTGGGTAACGAATTACTCGATGAGCTCAAGGACGACGAGCATGTGGGGGCATTTCTGCACATTCCCGGCAAGGACAACGGGTTCGATACCGAAGGTCTTGAGATCAACGGCAAGCGTGTTTTTATCGGGTTGCGAGGGCCGGTGTTGCGGGGCTGGACCATTGTTCTGGAGGTCGAACCCGAAGACCATCCCGATGCTGCTCACACACTGACGCTGAAAAAAATCGGGCCCAAGGGGCGCAAATATCGAAAGCATTTTCTCCAGCTGGATGGACTCGGCGTCAGGGACTTATGCATCGATGGTGACGACATGTTGATCCTGGCCGGGCCGACGATGAACCTCGACGGGCCTGTCAGCTTATTTCGATGGCACGACGGCGCCAGGCCAACAGACGAAAGTTTTGTCTTCAGCGAACAATTGACGCCGGTTCTGGAGGTTCCTTACGGACAAGGAGAGGATAAAGGCCGCGATCATGCCGAAGGACTGACCTTTGTCAGCACCACCGGCGAAGAAGAGCCCTTGCTGCTGGTGGTCTATGACGCGAACGCCGCGTGGCGCAAACAGGGGAGCAATCGCCTGGAGCAAGATGTATTTCGACTTGCGAAAAAGTAACCGCCACTGCACCCCGGTGAATGACGCTCCACGGATTTTCCTATACATTTTCTGGCCGCTCTCCTGCATGGTGAAACCGTTTCATGTCTCTTGCGCTCGAACGTCTAGTCGCTGGCACGCCAATCCCTTTTGCCGGTAATCGTGTCACTGTCGTCAGCCCCGAACTGGCGGCGCGCTTTCAGCCCGGCGACCATCTGCTGGTAGAGCAGGTCAGCGGCGAATTGTTGCTGATTCCGGTGGCGGACCAGCAAGCGGCGGCGGTCGCCATCGAACGCGCTGAAGCGGCGTTCGCTGCGATGTCCGGCGTCTCGGATCACGCCATCAGCGAGTTCTTCGATCACTTTGCCCAACGCCTGGAAACGCCTGAATGCTGGGCCTTGATTGCGGCCGCCAACCTGGCCGACATCGAGCGGGCCAAGGCGCGCGGGCGCTCTACCACGCGGTTGCTCGCCGATGAACGCATGCGCGGCGACATGATCGCCGGCCTCAGGGCCTGGCGTGATGCACCGGCCACCCGCGGCAAGGTTGTGAGTTGCGTCGAGCACGACGGCTGGAAAGTCGAGCAAGTGGTCTCGCCGCTGGGCATCGTCGCGTTCGTGTTTGAAGGCCGGCCGAATGTCTTTGCCGACGCCGCCGGTGTATTGCGTACCGGTAACACCGCGGTGCTGCGCATTGGCAGCGATGCGTTGGGCACCGCCCAGGCCATCGTCACCCACGCATTGAATCCTGCATTGGCTGATGCCGGATTGCCGACCGGCGCAGTTTCGCTGGTGGAAAGCGTCAATCACGCCGCTGGTTGGGCGATGTTCGCCGACCGACGCCTGTCATTGGCTGTGGCCCGTGGTTCGGGACGTGCGGTCAGCCAGTTGGGCAGCATCGCGCAACAGGCCGGCACCGCGGTCAGCCTGCACGGCACCGGTGGCGCGTGGCTGATCGCCGACAAGGACGCCGATGCCCAGCGCTTTGCCGCCGTGGTGCGTAACTCGCTGGACCGCAAAGTCTGCAACACCCTGAACGTCTGCCTGATCCACCGCGATCGCGCCGGCGAGCTGGTGCCGCTGTTTCTCGACGCACTGCAACAGGCCGGCACCGCTCGGGGCCAGGGCTGCAAGTTGCATATCGTCGAGGGTAGCGAGCAGCATTTGCCAACCGATTGGCAGACCGCGAGCGTCGAGGTGTACCGCGCCGAAGGCTATCAGACCGAAGCGTTGGCCGAACCGCTGCCCGAGGATCAATTGGGCCGCGAGTGGGAATGGGAAGAAACCCCGGAAGTCAGCCTGAAGATCGTCGACGACCTGGACCAGGCCATCGCTTTGTTCAACCGCTACAGCCCGCAGTTCACCGTGTCGCTGATCAGTGAAGATGCACTGGCGCAGGAGCGTTTCTACAACGCGGTCAACGCGCCTTTTGTCGGCAACGGGATTACTCGTTGGGTCGATGGACAGTACGCGCTGAACAAGCCAGAGTTGGGGCTTTCGAACTGGGAGAGTGGGCGCCTGTTTGCGCGCAGCGCGATTCTGTCGGGGGATGGCGTATTTACCATCCGTAGCCGCATGACGCAGACGGATCTGTCGGTCAAACGCTGAAACGGCACTCCAGAACAGCCGCGTAAACCTGTGGGAGCGCGGCTTGCCCGCGAAGAACGATGACGCGTTATACCTGAAAAAACGCGGTGCATTCTTCGCGGGCAAGCCACGCTCCCACAGGATATTCGTCGCTCTTATATCTTACCGGCATCAGGGAAAGCCCCCCGACCGCAGGCAACGGCCGCACTATACTTAATGTGTGTCCGTGTCTGCGGTGGGGCGGGCGGCGCATCTGTTTACGTGAGGGAGAGTTGCGTCATGAAACTTCATTCCTTTCAACATTACTCTCATGATCTGGAAGCGGTCGTTCACGATGCGTGGATTACCACCAGAGTGAAGTCGGCCCTGGCATTGGCCGACTCAACCCTTGGCCTGCATGTCCATGTCAAAACCCATGCGGGCAGGGTGGCATTGAGCGGCCGCGTCAACACCCACAGGCAGTGTGAGCATGCTGTTGCTCTGGCCCGCTCGGTTCATGGTGTCGTCGACATCGATGCCAGCGAACTGCTCACTCATGTGTTCACGCCGGGCAGTTTTCCAGAAGCGCCCAATGCTGAAGACACGCCTGAACGTCGGCCACCATCGTCAGCAAAGACGGACGACAAATGACAAGGATGATCTTGTGAGTATCACATTCCCGGTCGGGAACCGAGGACGGGTGTAGTCGCGCGCGTGCTCACTTTGTAACGCTGGCGCAGCTCGGGCAGACGAGCCCTTCAGGCGGCTTTGACCGCTTGGCCATACACTGCACAGGTGTCCGGGTGCTCGGCCAGCGACACGAAGTTGCGACGGCTGGCATCCAGAGCATCGACCGAACCGGTCTCGATGTCATAAACCCAACCATGCAGATTCAGCAGGCCTTTTTCCTGGGCCAGGCGCACGCTCGGGTGAGTCTGGATATTCGCCAGTTGGGCGATGACATTTTCCCGGACCATCGAACTTACCTTGGCTGCGTCGCTGGCGTGAGGGCGGGAATCGTTGATCACCTTGGCCGACTCGGCGTGTTGCAACCAGCCGCTGACGGCGGGCAGGTGATCCATGCATTTGCACTGGGCGATGGCGGTCATGGCGCCACAGTCCGAATGCCCGCAGATTACGATGTCGGTCACGCCCAATACCGCGACCGCATATTCGACCGTGGCCGACACACCGCCGGGATGCGGACTGTAAGAGGGCACGATATTGCCGGCATTGCGCACCACAAACAGTTCGCCGGGCTCTTGCTGGGTCAGCAGTTCCGGCACCACACGACTGTCGGAACAGGTGATGAACAAAGTGCCGGGATGCTGGGTGGTGGCCAGGTGTTTGAACAGGTCGGTACGTTGGACAAAGGCTTCGTTCTGGAACTTCAATAAACCTTCGATGAGCGCTTTCATGATTGCGTCCTTGTGTCTGAGTCGGGTAACTGTTCTGTAGCAGCTATCGAGCCCGCGAGGCTGCGTCCGGCTGCGAAGCAGACGCATAGGTCGGCGAGGACTTCGTCCTCGAACGCAGCCTCGCGGGCTCGGCAGCTGCTACAGGTATCGCGTTCTAAAGGTGGCCAGTGGGTGCGGGCCGATATCAATTTAGAACGGACGCAATGGCAAGAACTTGCCATCCAGAGTAATCACTGCGCGAGAACCACCTTCCGGGTCTTCAACTTTCTTCATGTCCAGCTTGAAGTTGATCGCGCTGATGATGCCGTCGCCGAATTGCTCGTGAACCAGGGCTTTGAGCGTGGTGCCGTAGATCTGGATCATTTCGTAGAAGCGGTAGATGGTCGGATCGGTCGGGACACCCGCGAGGCTGCCGCGCAGCGGAATGATCTGCAGGCGGGCCACGGCGTCGGCGTCCAGTTCGAGTTTCTCGCCGATCACCTTGGCGGCGGCTTCCGGCAGCGGATGCTGGCCGAGCAGGGCGGCGGTGACGTAGGCCAGGCCCAGGCCGGTGTCATCGCTCAAATCCTGCCAGGACAGATTCTTGCGTGCCTTGGCATCGAGGATCGAAGTGGTCAGGGCCAGACTCGGGTCCTGGTAAGCGTGGGACTGTTGCATGGTGTGACTCCTATCGGTTGTGGCTGGAAAGTGGAGCAATCTTCGGTCGATTGATCCATAGCGTCCAAGACCGATATATAATGCTTAGCATAAGCCCTGCCTATAGATGGTGTGCCCCATGCTGCTCCGACATTTGCGCTACTTGCTGGCAGTCGCCGACCACGGCGGCTTTACCCGCGCCGCCGAGGCATTGCACGTCTCCCAACCGACGCTGTCCCAGCAGATCCGGCAACTGGAGGAAACGTTGGGCGTGAGCTTGTTCGACCGCACCTCGCGCACAGTCAAACCGACCGATGCGGGGCTGGCCTATATCGAAAGTGCCCGTCGGGTATTGGTAGAACTTGAAGCAGGGAAACGCGCGCTGCATGACGTGAAGGACTTGTCTCGCGGCACTTTGCGATTGGCCATGACGCCAACGTTCATGGCGTATCTGGTGGGGCCATTGGTGCGCGACTACGTGGCGAAGTTTCCGAACATCCATCTGCAGATTTTCGAGTTATCGATGGATGACATCGAGGCCGGATTGCTCGATGACTCGCTGGACATCGCCATTGCCTTTACCCCGGTGAGAAACCCCGACATCGAGTGCGTGCCGGCGTTTGTCGAGACGTTGGGCGTAATGGTCGGGCGCAGTCATCCGTTGTACGAGCGCCAGAGCCCGCTATCGGCTAAGGAGGTGGCGCAGCTGGAGTTCGCGTTGCTGACGCCGGACTTCATCACCCGATCCTCCATCGACGGGTATTTTCGGCAACAGAACATCACGCCCAAGGTGGCGATCGAGGTGAACTCGGTGAGTACGCTGTTGGAGGTCATTCGTCACGCGCCGATGGCCACCATCCTGCCGGAACCCATCGCTACTGCGGAACGGGCATTGCGCAAAATTCCGCTGCAGGGGGAGGCGCCCAACCGAGGGGCCGCGCTGCTTCGGCGCAAAAACAACTATCACAGTGCGGCGTCGGTGGCCTTCATGGATCTGGTGTTGGGCGCGGCTGCGGTCGAGTCGGCGAAGTCAGTCATCCACTGATTGGCACAGCCCATTGGGAGCCTTGCCGGTGGAGGACACGGTCACCGAATCGTCATCGGCGAGGATGATCGAGATCGTGATGCCCGAACCCCTGGCTTCGAAGTGGCGATCGTTGATGGCTTTGGTTACCGCCTCTTTGCTGTTGATCAATACCGGACCGTCCTGATCCGCATGGACGACAACTTTACCGGGGCAGTCCACATCGAATGAGGGAATGCCAGGGAGGGTGTTCGCATGGGCAACATTTGCCATCGCCAACACTATGAATGTCAGGATTCTGTTCATCGCAAGCCTCCAAGGATCCAGCAGGGCATACGGTTAACCATAGCTTTGTTTGGTGCGCACGAGATAAACGAAAAGGCCCCGCTCGATATTCCGAGCGGGGCCTTCTTTCATTACTGAGGGGGGATATCAATACAACCGATCAATCACCCGAACTTCGTTCTGGTTCTGCATCGATGCCCACGCCTGTTTCAGCGTTTGCAGCACATTCCCGATGAAGTCTTTGTCGGCCGCGGCTTTCTTGCCGACATAACCCTGGCCGCGACGGTACATCTTCAGTCGGGCGAGCAGGTTCTGGTTGCTCCGGTCGAACTCTTCTTCGTGGGCATGGGGCGACAGGCAGTCGATATGAACCTGGCCCGATTTGCTGATCCACAGAATATGGCTGTCCTGGCTGTCTTTTTGCGCAGCGAACAAACGAGCCAGTTCATCGATAGTAGGTTGATTGTTCAGATTCATTGTAAGCCCCTTGACCATTTGGTGATCTTTCAAAGTTGATTCGCTAATACAAGTAGCCCATCGGTTAGTTGATCCCTGGCACCGAAACCAGGACGTCAGCGGTCGGCCGTCAATACGACGGGGTCTCGCGTCTGTTGCATGTAGTCGTGTTGAATAACTGCTACGCAATAGCGTCACAACGAAGAGAAGCAGCGAAAACCTGGAGGCCACTGCCGACGTTTTCAGGGTCGGCCACAAGCTTCATGAGGATTGATCGCTAGCGCTTCTCGTCCTTTGTACTGGACGTTCAGGCCAGGTCAGCTTCTTCAATCTGCCTTGTGGGCAGCGTGTATCCGGGGAAAACAGCTCGGCGGTCAGACGAGCTTGCTCAAACGTGTTGCCTGTACTCCCGATCGGGGAGATGTCTGCATCATGCAAGGGCAAATCGGAGGCGTCAACGGTTTTGTAGTGATTATTTTTGTTCACTACATATTGTCGGACAAAGTGGTTTTGGAATTAGAAAGTCGGGTGTAGCTAGCGATTGGAGGCTGTGATCTTTTAAAGCGGTAAACGGTGCACGGATAACCGTCGATCGGTAGGTGGTGCAGGCTGAATTCACCGCCCGTGAGATCAGGTATCACCTTGGCCCAGAACAGCCGCGCAGGCTGGTTGGCATCGATGTGGAAAATCTGCCATTGACCGGGGAGCCGGTTCAAGAGGGCAGAGACGACAAACCTCGCGACGCCTTGGCCACGAAAGCGTCGACTGACAAAAAAGTAGCCGATGTTGTGCTCCGCGCCGACGATATGGGTTTCGTTATCCACGGTCACGAAACCGGCAAGCTCGCCGTCGACCTTGATCAGAAACGGCCTGGTTGCCGGGTTGCGCCAGTAATCAAGCTTGGGCTGGATGTTGAAGAAGCCATGTTCTCCGAGTTTCAGCGGCAGCCATTCGCTGAAATCGTAGAGGTAGAACTGCATCAGGTTTTCGATGGTTTCCAGTTCGTCGCGCTGAGCGGCGTGCAGTTCTATTGAGGGCTGGCTTCTGATTGTCGTCATGGTCGTACCTTTTCAGAAAGCAGGGCTGTTGCCTGATGCCAATCAGTGTAGGAGCTGGCGAAGGCTGCGATCTTTTGATCTTGATCTTCCAGCGCCTTTCAAGACGCCAAAAGATCGCAGGCTGCGCCAGCTCCTACACGGACCGTGTTGGGTCGCTCAAACTCGATCAATCGGCTGCCCCGTTCCTTGTAGGAGCTGCCGAAGGCTGCGATCTTTTGATTTTGGCTTTGCTGATTGATCGGGTACAGGCAATGGCAAGATCAAAAGATCGCAGCCTTCGGCAGCTCCTACATGTCCTCTTCACGCCCTCAGCCTTTGTTTCAACTTGGTTTCGCCGCACGTTTGGTACCGGTCGAGGGCTTGCGTTTGGCCGGTTTGCGTTTGTTTTTCCACGGTGTGGCGCCGCGCCCGGCCGGGCTTGCCGGCCCGCTGATGGTCAGGTTCAGGCCGGCGCAACGGGCCACTTGCTTGCTCATCCATGCAGCCTGTTTGGTGACGAATTCTTCCAGGCTCATTTCACCGCTCTGCACCATGTCCAGGGCCTGTTCCCAGATTGCCGTGGTTCCGGGATCGGCAATCGCGCGCGGCACGGCGTCGATCAGGCTGAACGCTGCCGGCGTCGCGGCCAGGGCCTTGCCGTTCTTGATCAGGTAGCCGCGGTCCAGCAGGCCCTGGATGATCGAGGCGCGGGTGGCTTCGGTGCCAATGCCGGTGGTGTCCTTGAGCTTTTGCTTGAGCAGTGGATCTTCCACCAGTTTGGCGACGTTCTTCATCGCCTTGATCAGATCGCCTTCGGTGAACGGCTTGGGCGGTTGGGTCCAGAGGTCCTTGAGCTTCACATCGGCCACCGCGCAGTCACGCCCTTCGGCCAGTGCCGGCAGTGTTTGCGGCGCCGGTGCTTCGCGCCCCTTGGCAGGCGCGAGAGCTTCGGGCAGGGCGCGTTTCCAGCCGGGCTCGACAATCTGCTTGCCCACGGCGCGCAAGGCTTCACCGGCACAGTCGAAGTCGGCCTGAGTCCGGTCGTACTCATGGTTGGGCAGGAACTGCGCCAGATAACGCGCACGAATCAGGGTGTAGACCGCCCGTTGTTTGCCTACCAGTCGCTCGAGGTTTTTCGCCGCTGCCGTGGGGATGATGCCGTGGTGAGCGCTGACCTTGGCATCGTTCCAGGCCCGTGAGCGGCGCTGGGGCTCCAGGTGATCGTGCAAGGCGTTCAGGGCCGGGTCGGCTTGCCGAAGCGCCGTCAGAATACCCGGGGCTTCGCTGTGCTGACTCAGGGGTAGGTAGCCGCAGTCGCTACGCGGGTAGGTAATGACTTTGTGGGTTTCATACAGTGCCTGGGCGATATCGAGGGTTTCCTGAGCACCGAGCCCGAGCTTCTTCGAGCAGACTTCCTGCAACGTGCCCAGATCGAACGGCAAAGGCGCGACTTCGCGCATCCGCTCGGTGCGCAGTTTGATCACCCGCGCGCTCGCTGCACCGCCAATGGCCGCAGCCGCTTTCTGAGCCAGCGCCTGATTCAGGCAGCGGTCCTGATCGTCGCAAACGTCGGAGGCCGCACGCCATTGGGCGGTGAACGCGGTGCCGTCGTGCAGCAGTTGCACATCGATCGCCCAATAGGCGACCGGGACGAAATCGGCAATGCTGCGGTCGCGGTCCACCACCAGGCGCAAGGTTGGTGTCTGCACCCGACCGACCGGCAATACACCCTGATAGCCGGACTGACGCCCCAGCAGGGTGAACAGCCGACTCATGTTCATTCCGATCAACCAGTCGGCCCGGGAGCGCCCCAATGCCGAATGATAAAGGCTGAACGTCTCGGCCCCAGGCTTGAGCGCCGCCAGGGCCTTGCGGATCGATGCGTCGTCCAGCGCCGACAGCCACAGGCGCCGGATCGGCCCGCGATAACGGCAATGCTCCACCAGCTCCCGGGCGATCATCTCGCCCTCACGGTCGGCGTCGGTCGCAATCACCAGTTCACTGGCCTCGCCGAGCAAGCGTTTGACCGCCTTGTACTGGCTGGCCGTGCGCGGTTTGACGGTCATCTTCCACTTTTCGGGAATGATCGGCAGATCCGCCAGCACCCAGCGCTTGTAACGCGCGTCATAGGCATCCGGCGGTGCGGTTTCCAGCAGATGGCCGATGCACCAGGTCACCGTGACGCCCGTTCCCAGCCAGCAGCCGTCGCCCCGGCGCTTGGCGCCGAGCACGGCCGCGATGTCTTTGGCCTGGGAGGGTTTTTCACAGAGGTACAGCTGCATAACCACCATCATCAATCAGTGTTCGAGAGGTGCACAGAATGGCGGCTGATGAGCGATGGAGCAATCTTTATCTGTATGGATGTACAGCTTAAGCTGTTGCGCTTGATGACAGCGGTCAATCCACCACAAACAACCTGGCGCCAATGGCGGTGGATGAGCGATGCGCTTCGGCATTGTCCGCCACTTGATAGCTCATGCCCGGCGTGAGAACGAAGACTCGACCATCTTCCAGTTCGGTGTGCAGTTCTCCCTCCAGGCAAAACAGCACATGCCCCTTTGAGCACCAGTGATCGGCCAGATACCCCGGCGTGTATTCGACGATACGCGCACGAATCGCGCCGAACTGCCGGGTGCGCCACAGGGCGCTGCCAGTCTCGCCCGGGTGCTCGGTGGGTTCGATTTGCGACCAGTCGGTGGTGCCGAAGGGGATGTTGGCAATGTCCATGCTGCTCTCCTGATGGGGCGTGCTGTTTTGGGACCTCACTGTAGCCCAAGCAAGCTCCGTTCGGCTGTGAAGCAGTCGCGAGGCCGAAACATGAGGTATACCTGTCGGAGCGCGGATACAGCGCAGCAGCGACAGAGGATCCTACTCTATGAAAGCCCCCGGACCCGGTAATCCCATCGCCATCAGCCCTCAACCCGGCTGCGTGGTGGTGAAGTTCCATGGCATTCAAGTGGCGTCATCCACTCGGGCGCTGGTCATGCATGAGGCCAATTATCCTCCGGTGTACTACATCCCCCGGGAGGACATCGCCGAACAATATTTCGCCCGCACCGACCACACCAGCTATTGCCCGTACAAGGGCGATGCCAGCTATTTCAGCCTGCAAATCCCCGGGCATGAAGGCGCCAATGCGGTATGGAGTTATGAGCACCCGAAGGTGTCGGTTGCGCAGATTGGCGGGTATGTGGCGTTTTATCCTGAAGAAGTGACGTTTGAGGTGCTTGATACCTGAGGTTGTAGCAGCTGCCGAGCCGGCGAGGCTGCGTTCGGCTGCGAAGCAGTCGTGAATTCGGCTAGCGCGGTCTGCCTGACGTACCGCAATCTTTGGTTTTACGACTGCTTCGCAGCCTCGCTGGGGCTCGACAGCTGCTACAGCCGAACGCAGGCTTCGCCAGCTGCTACAGATCGCATGACGGCTTGGCTGATTGGCGAGGAGCAAGTCTCCTCGCCACACACAAACCTCCTGCTAGCCGTCAGTTCTTGTCCAGATCCACATTCTTGGTCTCACGCAAACAGATCATTCCCACCACCAGGCTCACCCCGGTAATCACCACCGGGTACCACAGCCCATAGAAAATATCTCCGGTGTACACCACCAGGGCAAACGACACCGTCGGCAGGAAACCACCAAACCAGCCGTTGCCGATGTGGTAGGGCAGGGACATGGAGGTGTAGCGGATACGGGTCGGGAACAGTTCGACCATCAGCGCCGCCAGCGGGCCGTAGCACATGGCGGAGATGATGATCAGCGCGACGATCAGCGCCACGATCATCGGTTTGTTGATCAGCTGGGTGTCGGCTTGCGACGGATAGCCGGCCAGGGTCACCGCGCCGCGCAGGGCCGCTTCGTCGTAACCATCGATTTTCACCTCGCCGATGCTGATCTGCACGGCGCTGCCGGCCGGAGCCGCTTCGCTGTTGTAGGGCAGGCCTTGTTTGACCAGGAAGGTTTTGACCTTGTCGCACGGGCTATCAAATTTAGCCTTGCCGACCGGGTCGAACTGGAAGGTGCAGGTGGCCGGGTCGGCCAGCACGGTGATCGGTGCCTGGCGGCTGGCCTGGTCGATGGCCGGGTTGGCGTAATGAGCCAGGGTCTTGAAGATCGGGAAGTACAGTGCGGTGGCCAGCAACAGGCCAATCATCAGCACTGGTTTGCGCCCGACCTTGTCCGACAGCCAGCCAAAAAAGATGAAGAACGGTGCGCCAATGATCACGCTGACGATCAGCAGACTGTTGGCCAGGGCCGGGTCCATTTTCAGGAATTGGGTGAGGAAGAACAGCACATAGAACTGCGCCGCGTAGAAGGTCACCGCTTGCCCGGCGTTGATGCTGAACAGCGCAATCAGCACCACTTTAAGGTTGTCCCATTTGCCGAAGGAATCGCGCAGCGGCGACTTGCAGAGCTTGCCTTCCTCTTTCATTTTCACGAACGCAGGCGACTCATGCAGGCTCAGGCGAATCCAGGTCGAGATGCCCAGCAGCACGATCGAAAACAGAAACGGAATGCGCCAGCCCCAGACTTCGAACTGGTCACCGGTGAAGTGGCGGCAGCCGAGCACCACCAGCAGCGACAGCAGCAAGCCGAGGGTGGCGGTGGACTGAATCCAGCTGGTGTGGAAACCGCGTTTGCCCATCGGCGCGTGTTCGGCGACGTAAGTGGCAGCGCCGCCATACTCACCGCCCAGCGCCAGACCCTGAAGCATGCGCAGCACCACGAGGATGATCGGCGCGGCAATGCCGATACTCGCGTAAGTCGGCAGCAAGCCGACGCAGAACGTCGCCAGGCCCATGAGGACGATGGTCGCGAGGAAGGTGTATTTGCGCCCGATCATGTCCCCCAACCGTCCGAACACCAGCGCACCGAACGGCCGCACGATGAAGCCGGCGGCGAAGGCCATTAGCGCAAAGATGAACGCCGTGGTGTCGTTGACCCCGGCGAAGAATTGTTTGCTGATGACCGCCGCGAGGGCGCCGTAGAGGAAAAAGTCGTACCACTCGAACACCGTCCCGAGGGACGAGGCGAAGATGACTTTCTGGGTTTCCTGACTGGTGCCGGCGCTGCGGATGGCTTCCAGGGGCTGAACATGTTCTGACATATCGGTATCCCTCACAGTGATTGTTTTTGTTGTTCCACTGGTGTTGCGTGTTCCTTGCAGGGGTAATGCTCGATGTCCGTGAATCTAATGCAATCCCTGTGGGAGCGGGCTTGCCCGCGATGGCGGTGGTTCAGTCAACAGTGATGTTGAATGTCACACCGCC
>NZ_JAGYGK010000022.1:0-80012 GCF_019947395.1 Pseudomonas sp. BF-R-26
CGCGATAGCGGTCTTATAGTCACCATCATCGTGAATGTGAAACCGCTATCGCGAGCAGGCTCGCTCCCACAAGGGGTTGGTGTTCGGTGCAATGGTATTAAACAGTTCTCTTTTAGTGACCTTGAACCCATGAAAACCGTGGCAATGGTGCTGTTCCCCGACTTTCTTCTGCTCGACATGGCCGGTCCCATGGAGGTGTTTTCCATCGCCAATCGTTATCTGGCACCAGGCGACCGTTACGAGCTGTCGACCATTGGCACCGAGCCGGGTGCGCTGCGAGCTTCAAACGGCGTGAATGTTCAGGCCGATTTGCATATCGATCAGGCGAACGAACGCTATGACTTGTTGCTGGTGCCGGGCGGGCCGGGGGCCTACAACGAGAAGCATCCACCGTTGCTAGGCTGGCTTCAAGGCGCCGTCAACCGAGCAAACCGTTATGGGTCGATCTGCACCGGCGCGTTCGTGCTCGGGCATGCCGGGCTGCTGGATGGCTATCGCGTGACCACTCACTGGCATTACACCGAGCGCCTGATCAAGGGCTTCCCCAAGGCCACCGTCGAGACTGATCAGATTTTCGTGCAGGACCGCAATCTCATCACCTCTGGCGGTGTCACCGCTGGCATCGACTTGGCGCTCGCGGTAGTTGCCGAAGACCATGGCAAGAAGGTCGCCCAGGACGTTGCCAAAGTATTGCTGGTGGTGATGAAGCGCCAGGGCGGGCAGGCGCAGTTCAGTCCGTTGATGGCGGCAGTCGCACCCCATGAAACGCCGATCACCCGGGTACAGAATCATGTGCTCGAACACCTCGATGAAGCATTCAGCATCGAACGCATGGCCAGTCTGGTGAACATGAGTGCGCGGCACTTCGCCCGGGTTTTCGCCCGGGAAGTGAACATGACGCCGATGGAGTTTCTGCAAAGCGCGCGCATCGACTGCGCCAGGAATCTGCTGGAAACCAGCGACCTGCCGCTCAAGACCGTGGCCTATAAAAGTGGCTTTGGCAGCGTGCGGCATATGCGTTTTCTGTTCAGTGAAAAGCTCGGCCTGACCCCCACTCAATACCGCGAACAGTTCAGCTAGCGCGATTGTCCGTCACGCGCACCGTGATGGCCGTGACGCTCCTCCCGTGGCCGTTGTACCGACACCCATGCCTGCCAAGATACCTGTGAACTCTTTGCCATGGAGGTGCGGGAACCTGGATGGATGGGCGCGAGGGGTTTTGCAGTACCTTGAGCCGGGCCAGGTTTTCAGCGCATGAAAGTGCATGAACAGCCTCAGAGATATAAAAAGCGATGCGGTGCTGCGGTTCGGGCCCTACGCGTTTCACCTGCGTCAGCGATTGATCCTGGAGGTTGATCGCCCGCTGCGCATGGGCGGACGAGCCCTGGATATTTTGCAGGTTTTGGTCGAACGTGCCGGCTCGGTGGTGAGCAAGGATGCCCTGATTGCCCACGTCTGGCCGACCTCGGTGGTCGAGGAAATCAACCTGCGCGTGCACATCGCCGCCCTGCGCCGGGCACTTGGCGATGGCCAGAACGGGCAGCGTTACATCGTCAATATTCCCCAGCGCGGCTACAGCTTCATCGCCCCGGTACAACGCGACGGGACAGGCGCGCCGGTGCCGGTCGAGACTGTACACAAGCCTCTGCACAACCTGCCTGCGCGGCTCACCCCGGTGACCGGTCGCGACTCGATCGTCGGCAGTGTGGTCCGGCAGTTGCCGGTTCGACGTCTCATGACCTTGATTGGTCCCGCCGGCATTGGCAAAACTACCGTGGCGTTGCGCGTGGCCGAGCTGCTGTTGCAGCACTATCACGACGGCGTCTGGATGGTTGATCTGGCGGCCATCGATGACCCGGCGCAACTCGTCGAGCATCTGTCGCGCACACTGGAACTGGACGTCGGCGGGGGGGCGCTGGAGCAACGGCATGCCTTGGTGGTGCTCGACAATTGCGATCACCTGCTCGAATGCTGTCGGGCAGTGGTGGACAATCTGCTGGCCTCGGCGCCACGGCTGTCGATCCTCGCCACCAGCCGCGAACCCCTGCGAGCGGTGGGAGAAACGCTGCTGCATATACCGGCCCTGGCGGTGCCGCCGGCCTCAGCGATATACAGCGTGGCCGAGGCCATGGATTATTCGGCGGTGCAGCTGTTGGTCAGCCGCGCCCGAGCCCGTCAGCAAGGGTTTGCCCTGCGCCAGCAGGATCTCAAGGCGGTGCGCGAAATCTGTCGGCGGCTGGATGGCTTGCCCCTGGCCATTGAGCTGGCGGCGGCGCAAATCGACGCACTGGCGCTGGTGGGGTTGCAAGCGCAACTCGGCAACTGTTTTCAGCTGTTGAGCCAAGGCCGGCGTACCGCCGTGCCACGGCATCAGAATCTCAAAGCCGCACTGGACTGGAGCTATGAACGGCTGAGCCCGTTGGAGCAGATCGTGTTGCAGCGGCTGGCGGTGTTCAAGATGGCGTTCACCCTGGACGCGGCGATTGGCGTGATCAGTGGCGCGATGCTGTTGCCCGCAAGCCTGGTCAACGTGGTGGAGAGTCTGGCGAATAAATCGCTGCTGTCGGTGGAGCAGGGCAGCGGCGTGACCCGCTACCGTTTCCTCAATACCACGCGCGCTTACGCCCTGGAGAAGCTCGAACACAGCGGTTACTTGCGCGCCTTCGAACTGCGTTATGAACGCTACATCGGCCGGGCCCACTGGACATCAGTCGGGCAGGTCGCGCTGCAACTCGTCGAGTAACCGCCGGACTTTTATCAGGTCCGGTGTGGCGAAGCCTTCGGTGAAACGCTGGTAAATCGGCGCCAGCAGCTCATGGGCTTGCCGGAAGTGGCCCTGACGCTGCCACAGCAGGGCCAGTGATGTTGCGCTGCGCAGTTCCCAGGCCAGCGCTCCCTGGGTTTTTGCCACGGCTAACGCCTTGAGCAGCACTGCCTCAGCCGCACTGACCCCGGTCGGGCAATCCTCGGTCAGCAAGGCGTCGGCCCGGGCGCGCAGAATTTCCGCGGTGCTCCAGCCCGCCGCGCCGTTTTCGGCCCGTTCCAGTAGCACGTCATCGATGAAACCGCTGTCCAGCGTGACCATAATTTCCTTGATCAAACCGGTGTTCGCTTGCGGTGACGTGGGCGCATCGGCGCCCTCGATCACCTGCGCGTAATGTTTGGCCCAGGTGTAGAACAGCAACACCGAGTGTTTCTTCGCCTGCTCAAGCAGCAGGCTCAGGAGTTCGCGAGCGACCGAGGTGTCGCCGTTGTAGTGGGCAATCAGGCAACCGGACAGTGCCAGGGTGTAGCAGATGGACGTGCCGTGATCGATCTGGATCGCAATATCAAGCGCCTGCCGCGCGGTTCGCCAGGCTTTTTCCGGGTTCCCTTGCAGCCAGAGGATACGCGCCAGAATCGTCAGGGCCGCAACGCTCTGGTCGTACTGCACGCCAAAGCCGTGGGTGAAACGGTTGAGGTGACCGCTCTGGGCCAGGCGCTGAATGACCTGCTCGGCATTCTCCCGCGCCAGTGCCTGATCCCCGGCAAAGTGCTGAGCCAGGACCCGCAAGCGATGAGTACTGAGGGACAATACCGCATCGCCGTGCAGGCCCAGTCGTTCGAATTGCCGGCTCTGCTCCAGGGCCATTTGGTAGTTGCCGCAACTGAGGTTGACCGCCATGTGCCCCGAGACGGCTCTGAGCTGACCCACCGCATCGTCGCACTGTTCGGCCAGATGTTTGGCGCTGACGAACGCTTCGATGGTCTCAGTACTGCCGCCCTGAGTGTGGTAGCAAGAGCTGCCGAGGGCGAGTTTCAAGGTCATTTGCAAGCGCGGGCAGGGGTGATGCGTCGCTTCGAGCAATGCCAACGCTTTGCGCACATACACGCCGTGCTCCTTGAGCAGCGACAGTTCCTGCCAGAGCGGCGTCGAGGTCGCGACGAGGCGGATGGCCAAGGCCTGGGGCCCTTGAGCGTTCAAGCCCCAATCGAGTGCAGAACGGATGTCTTCCAGATTGCGGGCATAACGCTCGGTCCAGCGATCGCTGGAGATGTGCTCCCAGTCGTTCTGGGCTTGCTGCATCAAGGCCAGGCAGCGTTCGGCGTGGCGCTCGCGGGTGTCCGGCAGCTCGTGGGCCTGGGCGAGTTTTTCCAGTGCATAGCCGCGCGTGGTGTCGAGCAAATGGTAGAACACCTCTTCGTCGCCGACTTCCACGTTCAGCAACGACTTGGCGACCAATTGGGTGATCGAGGCGAACACCACGCCGGGTTCAATGTGTTCACCTACAATCACGGCGGCCGCCGACTCCAGGGTGAAGGCGCCCTGGAACATACCCAGTCGACGCAGGCAGGTTTGCTCACAGGCGTTGAGCAGTTCGAAGCTCCAGTCCAGCGTCGCGCGCAGAGTCTGATGGCGGCCCAAGGTCGTTTGGCCGCCTTGGGTGAGCAGGCGAAAGCTGCCTTGCAGTTGCGACAGCAACCCACTCAATCCCAGACTGCCCACTTGCGCTGCCGCCAGTTCGATGGCCAACGGTATGCCGTCCAGACGCCGGCAGATTTCAATCGCCAGCGGCAGTTCGGCTTCGCTCAGTTCGAAGCAGTCGTGGCTGGCCATCGCCCGTTCGACAAACAACTGCAGCGCCGAAAACGTCAGGGCCTGGGCGCGGTCGAGCACGGCGATGGGCGGCGGGCAGTCCAGCGATTCCAGGCGCTGCACGAACTCGCCTTCGGCCCGCAGGCTCTCGCGGCTGGTGGCCAGAATATGCACTTGGGGCGCCGCGCGCAGGATGCTTTCGCTGAGTAAAGCAATGGCGTCGATCAGGTGTTCGCAATTGTCGATGACCAGCAGCATCTGCCGTTCGCGCAGGAGCGTGGCGAGACCGTTCATGGGTTCGGCGTCGTGCAAGGACAAATTTAGCAGCGCTGCCAGGTGCGCGGTGATCATCAAAGGGTCGTTGATCGGTGCCAGGTCCAGCAGGCGAATGCCGTCTCGGTAGCGGCCGATCAATTGTTCGGCAACGCGCAGTGCCACCGTGGTCTTGCCGATTCCGCCGGGGCCCACGAGGGTGATGAAACGCTGCCGCGCCAGTTGGGTTACCAGGCTGTCGACCAGAGCCTGACGACCGATCATGCGAGTTCGACGGATCGGCAGGTTATGCCGGCTCGGTTCATTTTCGACGCTTTTCGGGCTTTGCTCGACTTGCGTCACAGAAAACGGCGCCACAAAACTGTACCCGCGTTGGGCGACGGTGATGATGTAGCGCTGGCCGGCCTGACCGTCACCGAGGGCTTTGCGCAGCGCCGCCATGTGCACCCGCAGGTTGATGTCTTCCACCACGCTTTTGGGCCAGACCCGGGCGATCAGTTGCTGCTTGCTCACCACATGCCCGGCGTGTTCCAGCAGGATCAACAGAATGTCCATTGCCCGCCGACTCAGGCGCAAGGGCTGGTCGGCCTCCATCACCAGGCGTTGTCCGGGGTAGATCCGGTAAGGGCCAAAATGGATGGCCTGTTCGGGAGAAAGGGTCAACGGGTCACTCCTGCTTGCATCCGTCTATCACGCGGTATCCGGGCATATTCCTCAGGTTTTTTCGGCAGCGCAACGCAGCGTCGAGCACCTGGTGGCAGTGCGTATCGGTCACTGTATTCAAGTCAGTCCTGGTCGGTCCCGTATTTATTGGGCGCGATGCCGCTGAAGGCGTAGCGGAATCCATTGGCGCACCATTAAAAATTAACAACGTTTAACTCGTCGTGTATCCGGTCTACGCTCAAAAATCCATCCCTTCAAGTTCAACCGAAGGCACTGACCTTCTTGCAACAAAAAGCGTGCCGAAAAAGGATGAACACTTCTGGAGGAGCCGGAATGAGCAACGTGGTGGTGGTCTATCACAGTGGCTACGGGCATACCCGCGTCATGGCCGAAGCCGTGGGCCAGGGTGTGGAACGGCACCTGGGCAGCACCTGTCGGCTGATTCCGGTCGAGGAAGTGAATGAGCACTGGGAACGCTTGCACCGTGCCGATGCAATTATCTTTGGCGCCCCGACTTACATGGGCAGTGCCTCGGCGGCCTTCAAGGGTTTCATGGAAGCTACCGCGTCGTTTTACCTGGCCCAGCCCTGGCGCGACAAGCTCGCCGCCGGGTTTACCAATTCCGGCTGCCTGTGCGGCGACAAGCTCAACACCTTGCTGCAAATGACCGTGTTCGCCGCCCAGCACTCAATGATCTGGGTCGGCCTCGACCTGCTGCCGGCGCGCAGCAGCATTGGCTTGTTCGATGGGCAGTTGAATCGCCTCGGCAGTTCGCTGGGAGCCATGGCCCAATCGAACGTCGAACAATCCCCCGACCTTGCACCGCCGCCCGAAGACCGCCGCACCGCCGCGCATCTGGGCGAGCGGGTGGCACGCCTGGCCGAACGAATGGCCCGCACCACTTATTAACCGCCGCAAAATCCATGCATGAGGAGACATCACCATGAGTACCTTTACCACCCGAGACGGCACCGAGATTTACTACAAGGACTGGGGCACCGGTCAACCAATCGTCTTCAGCCACGGTTGGCCATTGAACGCCGACAGCTGGGAGTCGCAGATGTTCTTCCTGGCTTCCAAAGGCTACCGGGTCATTGCCCATGATCGCCGTGGTCACGGTCGTTCGAGCCAGCCATGGTTCGGCAATGAAATGGACACTTACGCCGATGACCTGGCGCAGCTGATCGAGCATCTGGATCTGCAAAACGCCGTGCTGTTCGGCTTCTCCACTGGCGGTGGCGAAGTGGCGCGCTACATCGGTCGCCACGGCACCGGTCGGGTGGCCAAGGCCGGGCTGATTTCCTCGGTGCCGCCGTTGATGCTCAAGACCGAGGCCAACCCCGGCGGCTTGCCGCTGGAAGTGTTCGACGGTATTCGTCAGGCGTCCCTGGTCGACCGTTCGCAGCTGTACAAGGATCTGGCCAGCGGTCCGTTCTTTGGCTTCAATCGCCCGGGTGCCAAGCCGTCCCAAGGCATGATCGACTGGTTCTGGCTGCAGGGCATGATGTCCGGCCACAAGAACGCGTATGACTGCATCAAGGCGTTCTCCGAAACCGACTTTACCGAAGACCTGAAGAAGTTCGACGTGCCGACCCTGGTGGTGCATGGTGACGACGACCAGGTCGTGCCAATCGAAGCCGCCGGCATCGCGGCGGCGAAACTGGTCAAGGGCTCCACATTGAAAGTCTACCCGGGAGCACCCCACGGTCTGACCGATACCCACAAGGATCAACTCAACGAAGATCTGCTGGCGTTCATCAAGGGCTGATCAAGATCAAAAGATCGCCGGCTGCGCCAGCGCCTACACGGTTATGTGAACCCCTGTAGGAGCTGGCGAAGACTGCGATCTTTTGATTGTGAGAGAGGGAAGGGAACGCACGGCCCGACAGCGCCAGGCAAACGGTGAAACGCCTTCGCTGCGGGTGAAGATATGGGAAAAATGTGCCTGATCGCAGAAGCCGCATTCCAGGCTGATTTGCGTCAGTGTCAGGTCGGTGTTCTGGATCAACTGCTTGGCCCGGGCGATGCGTTGCCGGCGAATCCAGTCTTGCGGCGAGAGGCCGGTGCTGCACTTGAACGCACGGGAAAAATGACTGCGTGACAAGGCGCACGCCCGTGCCAGTTCGGTCACTCCCAGGGTTTCACCGAGGTGATCGAGGATCAACTGCTTGGCCAGATTTTCACGCCAGGGGCTGAGCCCGCCAGTGGGTTTTTTTCGCGTTTCAGTGGAGGACGCGCTGATCGCGTTTTGCTGAAAGTGAGCCATGGCCAATATCCGTGTCGGAGGGCGCGCGCGGGTGCGCTGCACGGTAAGTCAGCACGTTCCCTCTGAAAAAAAGGTCTGCGCAGAGGGCTTCATTCTTGGTCGCGAGAGCTTTGGCTTGCGAGTTAAACGTTGTTAATTCCGCGGTCAGGCCAAGCGTGAAAAAGCCTCAACTGAGCACATCGCTGCAATCGCGCCAACGCAGGGCCGTGCAAGATTGACGACGTGTAGCGGCCTGGACAGGGCCGCATTTTCTGGCTCGATCAAGGGTGATCTCATGAAGCTTTCCCACGTTTGCATGCTTGGCGGACTTGGCCTGTCATTGGCGCTGATGTCCGGCACCAGCCTGGCCCAGGCACCAGCTCAGGTGAACACTCAGGTACCCGGTTATTACCGGCTCGCGGTGGGCGGCTACGAGGTGACGGCGTTGTTTGATGGCTACAACGACCTGTCGCCCAAACTGCTCGACGGTCTGACCCAAAACCAGATTCGCGCGTTACTGGCGCGTCGTTCGATTGAAACACCGGGGGTGCAAACCGCGTTCAATGCGTTTCTGGTGAACACCGGCAAACAATTGATCCTGGTGGATACCGGGGCGGGGCAGTGCATCGGTGCCACGGCGGGCCAGCTGTCGGCGAACATGAAAGCCGCCGGTTATCAGCCAGAACAGGTCGATACCATCCTGCTCACGCACTTGCATCTGGATCATGTGTGCGGGTTGGTGGACGGGCAGCAAAAACCGGTGTTCGCCAATGCAACGGTCTATGCGGCCAAGGCCGAAGCCGATTACTGGCTTGACCCTCAGGCTATGGCCAAGGCACCAGCCGGTGCCAAGGACTTTTTCAAGATCGCTCAGGACTCCACCGCGCCGTACATCGCGGCCGGCCGTTTCAAGACCTTTGCTGCCGGGCAGTCGCCAGTGCCGGGCGTTGTCGATGCCGAGCTGGAGGCCGGGCACACACCGGGCAGTACCACGTATCGGTTCAACTCCCAAGGCCAGAGTATTCTGTTCATGGGCGATCTGGTGCATAACCTGGCGGTGCAGTTCGAGCATCCCGAGGTATCGATTCGTTTCGATGTCGACAGTCAACAAGCGATCAAGAGTCGCGCCAAAGTTTTCAGCGATGCGGCCGCCAGCAAGATTTGGGTCACGGCGGCGCATTTGCCGTTTCCGGGTGTCGGCCATATCACCGCAGTGGACAAGCATTTCCAGTGGGTACCCATCGAGTACGGGCCTTACAAACGAGCGGCGAAAGTGCCGATGATCGAGTAAAGTCCGACAGACTCGCGCCTGGCTGAACACCAAAGGAACCCTGCCCATGAACCGTAACGATCTGCGCCGCGTCGACATGAACTTGCTGGTGATTTTCGAAGCCCTGATGTTCGAAAAGAACCTGACCCGTGTCGCCGAAAAACTCTTCATGGGCCAACCCGCAGTGAGCGCTGCGCTGGGGCGGTTGCGTGATTTGTTCGATGATCCGTTGTTGCTGCGCAACGGTCGCGGGATGGAGCCGACGGCACGGGCGTTGGCGATTCTCAAGGAGCTGCAACCGGCGATGGACACCATCTCGGGGGCGGTCAGCCGCGCCAAGGAATTCGACCCGACGACCAGCTGTGATGTGTTTCGCATCGGGCTGTCGGACGATGCCGAGTTCGGTCTGTTCCCACCGTTGTTACGACAACTGCAAGAAGAAGCACCGGGAATCGTGGTCGTGGTGCGCCGCGCCAATTACCTGCTGATGCCGGCATTGCTGGCCTCCGGCGAAATCTCGGTGGGCGTCAGCTACACCACCGACCTGCCGGCCAACGCCAAACGCAAGAAACTGCGCGACATTCCGTGCAAAGTACTGCGCGGCGACAACCGGCCAGAACCGCTGACCCTGGATGATTACTGTGCGAGGCCCCATGCCATGGTGTCGTTTTCCGGTGACCTGAGCGGCAACATCGATCTGGATCTGGCCAAGGTCGGGCGCACGCGACGTGTTGTACTTGGGGTTCCGCAATTCAGCGGTTTGCGCGCGTTGCTCGCCGGCACAGAGATGATCGCCACTGTCCCCGATTACGCAGCCTGCGCGTTGGTTGAGGGATGTGCCTTGCGCGCCGAAGATCCACCGTTCCCCATCGACGCTGCACAGTTGTCGATGGCGTGGAGCGGGGTGCACGACAACGATCCTGCGGAGCGCTGGTTGCGCTCGCGGATCAGTCAGTTCATGTCGGTGGCGCTGGATATTCCGGTGGTTTAAGGCTGCAAATACAAATCTTCAAAACGCCTCAAGCCCGCTCCCACAGGGGAATGTATGTTGATTCGAGGGCTGTGTTTAATGGTGTTTAGCGTTACTTCCTGAAAGCTACAGATCCTTGCGCCGTTGCCTACGACTGCGCCAGAATCCGCCGGCTTGTGCGCTTTGGGTCTGGTCTTTATCGTTTCCGCATCGCTGAGAACTCAGCGATCGGGTTTAGCGACTCGGACTATTCAAAGTGCATCAGTGCTCCAGACTTTATTGCCGACTTTTGACGTCTGCAATTGCGTTATGGTGGCTGTATGCGGGAGACCCTCGGGTCTACCGGGTGCCTTTGACCGGTTCGCTAACCTGCATACAGTCGCCACCCTTATTTGTTTAGCGACAGGTTCTGGTGGTGCTATTTTCCAAAGGAGATTCACCATGTTCAAAGCCACACCTAACCCGCCAGAAACCGACGACGTTTCCCCCTACGATCCCCTCGATCCTAAAAAACTCAACGAAGCCGCCGAGCGTGCTCTCGATCACTACCTCAAACCGTCCGACCCCAAGACCGCGCGCAAACCGAGCACGATCTACACCGTCGCCCCGGGCATCGACATCGAAGAGCTACTGGCCAATGCCTGCGAATCCTTTGCCTCGGCCAAGGTGATCGCCAGTGACTGTGCCGGGTTTCTGGAGGGGCCGCAGCGCAATACGGTACTGGGCGTCGCGCAGCTCATCATGCTGGGTGAACTGGCTGTGAGTCGGGCGCTGGATAGTCTGGAGTTGAAGGCAGCCCCGGCCGTCTGACCGGATTCAATACGAAACGGCCTTCGGGCCGTTTTTTGTGCCTGAGCAGTAGTGAGCACGCACAAAACCCTATGGGAGCGGGCTTGCCCGCGATGGCGTCGGGTCAGTCGACATCACTGTTGAATGACACACCCTATTCGCGGGCAAGCCCGCTCCCACAGGGTTTTGTGTCGTTCGGGCGTTCAACGCACTCGCAAAGAGAGCACGTACATTCAATTTTTCCCCACCCCTTGGCGGCACTATTCAGGCCAGTGATTGAACAGGGGTGAGCCATGAACGCTTCGCAACGGGATGAACAGGCGCGGGATGTCGGGCTGCTGTTTTTGCGGGTCAGTGGCGGTCTGTTTCTGCTGTGGGTTCACGGCTTGCCCAAGCTCCTGGACTTCAGTGCGCAGCTGCAACAGATCGAAGACCCTTTCCACCTCGGTGCCCACCTCACCCTCAGCCTGGCGATCTTCGCCGAAGTGCTGTGCCCGCTGCTGATCATCGCCGGGGCGCTGGTGCGTCTGGCGTGCTTGCCTATTCTGTTTGTGCTGCTGGTGGCGCTGTTGATTGTGCATCCGCAATGGAGCGTGGCCGAAGGGCAGTTCGGCTGGCTACTGTTGATCCTCTTCACCAGCATCTTCATCGCCGGGCCTGGCCGGCTGGCGCTCAATATCCGATTCGCCGGAGCCTTCCGTTATGCCTGATTCCAATCGATTCGAAGAAGTCGTGACCCTGATCGTCAAGCACCGGGTCAAGGCCGGTTTTGAAGTCCCTTACGAGGCCTGGCTGCGCAACATTGTCAATGTCGCCGGGCAAAGCGAAGGGCACTTGGGCGTGGATGTGATCCGTGCCAAAAACGGTGGGCTGGACATGTTCACCTGCGTGCTGCGCTTTTGCTCCACCGAGGCCATGCAGCGCTGGCTCGACTCGCCGCAACGTCAGGCGCTGGTCGATGAAGCTGCGCCGATGCTGGCCGACGGCGACCAGACCGAGGTCAACCCGGTCAATGAATTCTGGTTCTCACCGCTGGCTGAGGCCGGTTCGCCACCGCCGCGCTGGAAGCAGGCCGTGGTGACGTTGTTGGTGATCCTGCCGCACACCTTGCTGGTGCCGCTGCTCTGGGGGCCGCTGTTGCAGCTCAATGCCTTCCTGTCCAACTACGTGGTCGCCACTTTCCTGATCACCCTGACCATTGTGCTGTCGGTGGTGTACGTCTTTATGCCGCTGGCCACGCGCCTGTTCGCGCCGTGGCTGGAAGCCGGCCAGTCCCATTCCACACAGCCTTAAGGAAACGCGATGAACGCCGATCTGATTTTGTTCAATGGCCAGTTTCATACCGTTGACCGTGAAAAACCCCTCGCCAGTGCCGTGGCGATCAGCGACGGCCGTTTCGTCGCGGTCGGTACCGATGCCGAAGCCATGGCCCTGCGCGGTTCGGGCACGCAGGTCATCGACCTCAAGGGCCGTTGCGTCATCCCCGGCCTCAATGACTCGCACCTGCACCTGATCCGCGGTGGTTTGAACTACAACCTCGAACTGCGCTGGGAAGGTGTGCCGTCCCTGGCTGATGCCTTGCGCATGCTCAAGGATCAGGCCGACCGCACGCCGACGCCGCAGTGGGTTCGGGTGGTGGGTGGCTGGAACGAATTTCAGTTTGCCGAAAAACGCATGCCGACCCTGGAAGAACTCAACCAGGCGGCACCCGATACGCCGGTGTTCGTGCTGCATTTGTACGACCGCGCCTTGCTCAACCGCGCCGCGTTGCGCGTCGCCGGTTACACCCGCAACACGCCGAACCCACCGGGCGGCGAGATTGTGCGCGATGCCAACGGTGAGCCGACCGGCATGCTGGTGGCGCGGCCGAACGCGATGATTCTGTACTCGACCCTGGCCAAAGGGCCAAAGTTACCGCTGGAATATCAGGTCAACTCGACCCGCCAGTTCATGCGTGAACTTAATCGCCTCGGCCTGACCAGCGCCATCGACGCTGGCGGTGGTTTCCAGAATTACCCCGACGACTACGCGGTGATCGAGCAGTTGGCCAAGGACCAGCAACTGACTATCCGCATCGCCTACAACCTGTTCACCCAGAAGCCCAAGGAAGAACTCACCGATTTCAAGAACTGGACCGGCAGCGTCAAGCTGCATCAGGGCGACGACTTCCTGCGGCACAACGGCGCCGGGGAAATGCTGGTGTTCTCGGCGGCGGATTTCGAAGACTTCCTCGAGCCGCGTCCAGACCTGCCGCAAACCATGGAAGACGAGCTGGAACCGGTGGTCCGCCACCTCGTCGAGCAGCGCTGGCCATTCCGTTTGCATGCGACTTACAACGAATCCATCAGCCGCATGCTCGACGTATTCGAGAAGGTCAACCGCGACATTCCCTTCAATGGTTTGCCATGGTTTTTCGACCACGCTGAAACCATCACCCCGCAGAACATCGAGCGGGTGAGGGCGCTGGGCGGTGGTATCGCGATTCAGGATCGCATGGCGTTCCAGGGGGAATATTTCGCCGAGCGTTATGGCGCCAAGGCCGCCGAAAACACGCCACCGATCAAGCGCATGTTGGCCGAGGGTGTACCGGTCGGCGCCGGCACCGATGCGACTCGAGTGTCTAGCTACAATCCATGGACCTCGTTGTACTGGATGGTCAGCGGTCGCACCGTCGGTGGGCTGGCGTTGCACAGCGAAGGCCTGCCCCGGCAGACCGCGCTGGAACTGTTCACCCATGGCAGTGCCTGGTTTTCGTCGGAACAGGGCAAGAAAGGCCAGATCAAGGTCGGTCAACTGGCTGACGTGGCGGCATTGAGCGCGGACTTTTTCAGTGTCGAGGAAGAAGCCATCAAATGGATCGAATCGGTGTTGACCGTGGTCGGCGGCAAAGTGGTGTACGCCGCCGGCGAATTCGAAAAACTGGGGCCTCCCAGCGTGCCGGTGCTGCCGGACTGGTCACCGGTGGTCAAGGTGCCGGGTCACTGGCGTCCGGCTTCGCCGATGCAGGCGCAGGTTCACCATTGCAGCGGACCGTGCGCGGTGCATTCCCACAGCCATGAACGGGCGCGTTTGTCGAACGCACCGGTCAGCGATTTCCAGGGGTTCTGGGGCGCGTTTGGCTGCTCGTGTTTTGCCTTCTAGTCATTTAAATAAGCGCCGACCTAGTGTGTCGGCGCCCTATGAAACGTCAATCCTGCGAGGAGTTTCACATGAGCAACGTTCCTTACAAACGTCTGAACAAAGATGATGCAGTGGTATTGCTGGTCGATCACCAGACCGGCCTGATCTCGTTGGTGCAGGATTTCTCGCCCAACGAATTCAAGAACAACGTGTTGGCCTTGGGCGACGTGGCCAAGTTCTTCAACTTGCCGACCATCCTGACCACCAGCTTCGAAAACGGCCCGAACGGCCCGATGGTGCCGGAGTTGAAAGAGCAATTCCCGGACGCGCCATACATCCCGCGTCCAGGCCAGATCAATGCCTGGGACAACGAAGACTTCGTTAAAGCCGTCAAGGCTACCGGTCGCAAGCAACTGATCATCGCCGGTGTGGTGACCGATGTGTGCGTGACCTTCCCGACCCTGTCGGCGCTGGCTGAAGGCTTTGAAGTGTTCGTGGTCACCGACGCTTCCGGTACGTTCAACGAAACCGTGCAGCAAGCGGCCTGGGCACGTATGGCAGCGGCCGGCGCACAGCTGGTGAACTGGTTCTCGGTGGCCTGCGAGCTGCAGGGTGACTGGCGCAACGACATGGAAGGCCTGGCCAATCTGCTGTCGCCACGCATTCCGAATTATCGCAACCTGATGAACAGCTATTCGGTGCTGAGCTCCAAGTAAGCAATCAGGCTGCCAGCCTTGGGCTGGCAGCTTTTTAAAAGATCGCAGGCTCGGTTTGAAGAGCAGGATCAAAAGATCGCAGGCTTCGCCAGCTCCTACGTGATTGGGTACACCCGCCATTGACCGGCGGCACGCAATCCCTCGTAGGAGCTGGCGAAGCCTGCGATCTTTTGATCTTTAGATTTGGGGAGCCGGGAACGGAAAAAACGGCTATAAAGCGTTTTACTGTCAACCAGGGCGCGACAATGAACCCGTTCGAGGATATGCGTATTTTTTGCCAGGTCATGGACTCTGGCAGCTTCACTGCGGCAGCCGATCAATTGGGGTTGTCCAAACAGTACGTCAGCCGCCGCCTGATGCAACTGGAAGAGCGCCTCGGCGTGCGCCTGCTCAACCGTTCGACCCGGCGGTTGGACGTCACGCCGCTGGGGCAGAGTTATTACGAATCAGCCCTGCGCCTGCTCAGCGAAGTCGAGCAAGTGGAGCAGGGCATCGCCGGCCAGACCACCGAGCCTCGCGGCACTATTCGCCTGAGCGCGCCGTTATCGTTTGCCGTGGCGCATCTGGGGTGTCTGTTACCGGAGTTTTTGCAGCGTTATCGCGATGTCACCGTGGAAGTCGACCTGAGTGATCGGCCGGTGGACTTGCTCGGCGAGGGCTACGATCTGGCATTGCGCATTGGCGTGCTGGAAGACTCGACACTGATCGCCCGACGCCTCGCCTCCATCGAGCGGGTGTATTGCGCCAGCCCGGTGTATCTGGCCGAGCGGGGCACGCCGCTTAAACCCGAGGATTTGCACACCCATGATTGCCTGCCTTACGGCCACGGTCGTCAGGTGCAGTGGCGTTTCGAGGGGCGGGGCAAGCCGCTGAACGTCAACGTCACGGGGCGGATGCGGGTCAACAATGGTGAGTTGCTCAAGGACGCAGCCATCGCCGGCATGGGGATCACGTACCTGCCGACGTTCATCGTCGGTTCGGCCCTGAAGGACGGCCGACTCGTGCCGGTGCTAGATGATCTGCGCCCCGAACCGCTGACTTTGTCGGCCGTCTACCCGCAACATCGCCAGAGTTCGCGACCGGTGCAGGCGCTGATCGAGTTCTTGCGTGAGCGGTTGAATCAACGCGCAGAGGGTTCGCACTACCGCTGATTTACAAGTTCGCAACAAAGCTCGAATGGCGATTTTCCTGACGCTGATCCAGACTAGTGCCGGCCAATCAAAGGCCCGAACTCTGGAGCGTGCAATGGAAATGCCGACAAAAGAAAAAGCCATCGCCAGTAATCGCGATGCGTGGAATGACTCCGCCCCACATCACAAAGATACCCCTGAGTGGCAGGCCTGTTTGAGTGGCGTGAGCCATGGCGATTTTTCCTGCCTGGATGACACCCTCACCGGGTTGCTTCAACAGGTCGGCATCGATGGCAAGGATGTGGTGCAACTGGGCTGCAACAACGGACGTGAAAGTCTTTCGTTGTTTGCGCTGGGTGCCCGCCGTGTCGTGGGCATTGATCAGTCGGAGGCCTTTCTCGATCAGGCTCGGGAGCTGGCATTCGTTTCGCCCTATGAGCCCGAATTCATCGAGGCTGACGTCCATCACCTGCCGACGGATCTTCACCAGCGCTTCGATGTAGCGCTGATTACCATCGGCGTATTGAACTGGATGCCGGACATCGCCGAATTCTTGCGCCATGCCGCGCAAATCCTCAAGCCCGGCGGTGCGCTTGTGGTGTACGAAACCCACCCGTTCCTGGAGATGTTCGACCCCGAGTCAGCCGATCCCTATCGCCCGGACAGTTCGTATTTTCGCAGCGAACCTTTCGTCCAGAACCAGCCGATCGTCTATGAAGGCAAAGTCGAACAGCCGGCCTCAGCGTCTTACTGGTTCGTCCACACCTTGGGCGCCATCTTCACCGGTGCCATCGAGGCGGGGTTGCAGATCAGCCACTTCAAGGAATACCCGCATTCCAACCGCGAAGAACTCTACGATCGGTATCAGCAGCAAAAGGCGCAGTTGCCGTTGTGTTACACGTTGGTCGCGGTGAAGCGCTGAGCTTCGGATCTGAGAAATGAGTTGTACTGACTGACGCCATCGCGGGCAAGCCCGCTCCCACAGTGATCGCTGTCGTTCACAAATCTTTTGGTCAAAGCAGATACCTGTGGGAGCGGGCTTGCCCGCGATGGCGACGACACGGTCCGCAGTCAAGCAACAACCATCGCTCCCACCAGCCAAAATCACGCCTGCGCCGCAGTCGCCGTCGACTGCGCAGGTTTGCGCAGTTCAGTCAGCCGTGAGCCGCTGTAGTAGGTTTCGCGGAAGAAGCGAAAGCGGCCGAACAGGTCGTAGACGTGGGTGATGCGCCCTTGCTCCTGGTAGTCCATGCGCAGGTGCATTTTCATGGCCTGGATGTTGCGGACATCGCAGACGTCCATGACCTTGTTGCAACCTTGGTCCCGCATAGCACCCCAGATGTTGTACTGGGCATCCACCGACAGGGCGGAGCCGAAGTATTGAGGGATCATTTCACCGCCGAACTGGAAAAACTCACCGGGTTGGACCCGGAACCAGCAGCCGTAATAGTGCTGGTCAAAGTAGTCACTGAGGCTGCCCCAAATGAATCCGATCGCATCACCTTCCTCGTCCAGATACATGTGCCCGGTGTGACCTTCGGACGCGATTTGGGCCATGGCCTTGACGCGATTACCGTAATACTTGGTGAAAGCCTTGGCGTTCTCCTGGGTAATCGTCACCAGACGCAAGCCCGTGTAGGGCCGTAGTTTGTGCGGCGCTATTGGGGTGACCAGATCGCGTCCCAGCCACAGCAGCTCTCGGTGCAAGTACACATAGCGATTCCAGAGCGTCTGGAGCGTGTGAAGCAGGCCTTTTTCTTTGATTCGTTCGCGAAGCTTGTCGATGGCGCTCATGAAGTCCTCCGAGGCTGAAGCCAGGGTGTGGTGGATAAGGTTTTTGATAGCGATAAATCAAGGTTGCAACGGGCGTAGCTCAATCGAGTACTGCTGTTCGTCTTTGAGCGTCCTTGGCACAACGGCATAGGACACTCTCGGAATGCCCGGAAGGCGCTTCTCCAGAATGTGAGCCAGAGACTCTCCGGGGTTTAAATAGATATCGCCAAAATCGGCCCCGATATGGGTCGGGTGGACAACAATTTCCAACAGGCCGTCGATCGGCATCGCCACGTTGCGCAGGTCCACCGGGGTGCATACGTACTGGGCGGTCGCGCCGGCCAGGCGGTTCAATCGATGATTGAACAGCGTCTTGAATACCCGCTTGGGCACACTCAGGTTGTTTCCCAGATGGCGCGCCAGTCGCACGGGCACCCCTTGGCGGGCGGCGAAACGCGCGACGATTTCACCGACGGGCCAGATGTTGTGCACGTGCTGATGGGAGTCGATGTGGCTGGGGCGCAGGCCATTGTCCAGGCAGCGTTGCCATTGGGCTTCGAGTTCCTCCAGCACGGCGTCGCGATCCTGGCGGTTGAGCCAGAGACTGTGGCGGGGCAGGTTGAGATTGAACACGCCCTGGCTGTCACAGAACGTCGAACGCGTGAGAATCGACGGGCTCAACGGCCGGCCATAGGTGAGGTTGAAGTGCAACCCGATTCGTCCCTGGAGCAATGACTGCTGGGACAGGACGCAGGCTTCCTCGAACGCCGGCATATTGGCCATGGCGGTGGCGGAGCTGATGACCCCGGCCTTGAAGGCGCCAAGGATCACCGCGTTTTCGCTCGAGCTGAGGCCGAAATCGTCAGCGTTGACTATGACTTGGCGAGGCATGTTTGCCCTCCATGGTTTTTTCGGTGGGTACAGGGCCTTTGTCGGCGGGCGCGGGAGTAGGAGTGGTAACAGGAACAACCAGCGCCGCTGCACGCCTGGCCTGCCATTTTTTCCACCAGGGTTTGAGTTGGTGCCAGAGCCGCATGGCCAGCCCCAGAGCGAGGCCGCTGGGACGCCAGGAGTAGAAACTCCAGCGCCAGTGCTCCAGTTGCCCGGTCATGCGCTCCTGGAGTTGATGGCTGGAGTTCATCAGGCTGACTCGCGAAGCGTCGATCCAGTGCCAATTGTCGTCCAGGCCCCAGCGAATCCACTCTTCGAGCAGCACACGACCGCTGCCCAGATCGGCGTATTGCGGCAGGAACGCCAGGTTGTAGTCGTACAGCCGGCCCTGTTCCAGCAAGCCGAGCCGGTAGCTGATGCAGCGCCCGTCCACTTCCAGTACCACCACCCGCAGCAGTCCCTGTTCGGCGAGGGCGGTGAAGGCCAGGTTGATCCATTGTCGGCTACGGTTGCTGGTGAAAATCCCGACGCCTTCGACACCTTTCCAGCTCTGCGCTTCGACTTCGCTGAGGGCCTGCAATAAAGGCCCGATGGTGGTCGCGTCAGGGGTTACGCGTCGGACCTGGGCACCATAGGCCAACATGCGTTTACGCGCCCGGCGCAGTTTGTAGCGCGGGTCGCCGGAGACTTCCTGGCGGTCGGCCTCGCTGATCAAATGCACCGGCACCCGGCAACTGAGGCGACGCTCGCCGGTCGAGCTGTGGGCCATCCATGTGGTCAGCGCGCTTTCTTCGCCGATGGGTTCGGATAATTCATTGAGTTGCAGCATCGCATGGGGCACGCGACGGCGGATGATCACCAGTGCCTTGCGCATGCTGTCGGCATCGAGGCAAGTGAGCAGGGCCAGGCGGTCAGTAAGGGGATAACCGAGGTGACGCAGGACCCGAAATGGCAGCTTTCCAAAGCGCTCCACGGATGCCACCAGCGGCAGGCACAAGGTTAATTCATCGCCCTGCCAGCCGAGCAGAACGTGCAAGTGTTCTCCAGCGGTCAGTGCCTGTTCCGACGCGCACAGCCAGGCCAGGGTGTTGAACGGCGTGTGATCGGGCACGCGCAGGCGCAACCCCTCATAGGCAGCTGCCGGAAAGTCCGGGGCGCACAGCGAGGTGCGCCATTCGAATCGTGCCACCATAAGTTCAGGCCACCGCCTCAGGAACAGGTGAACGGGACGGTTTACGTAGCGCATCCAGGCGTGAGTCGCTGTAACGGGTCTCACGAAAGAAGCGCCAGCGACCGAATAGTCGATAGACATGCTGGATGCGTCCTTGCTCTTGATAGCCCATGCGAATGTGCAGTTTCAGCGCCGGTATATTGTGGGCGTCGCAGACATCCACGACCGTGTTGCAACCTTGGGCCTGCATGGCTTTCCAGAGTCTCAGTTGCAGGTCCACCGAGAGCGTGGTGCCCCAATAGGCGCGAGCCAGTTCGCCGCCGAATTCGAAGAATTCGCCTTTCTTGACCGGGAACGTGCAGCCGTAGAAATGCCGGTCGTGATACTCCCGGGTACTGCCCCAGATGAAGGCCACCGCATCGCCTTTGCCATCCAGATACATGTGCCCGGTGTAACCCTCGGTGGCCAGTTCTTCCATGATGTTGACCCGGTCACCAAAGTGACGGGCAAAGGCTGCGGTGTTGTGCACCGTGATGGTCTTCACTTGCAGCGGTGGGCAAGGCTTGAGCCGGTGGGGCGGTACCGGGCTGACCAGGTCACGCTTCATCCACAACAGTGCCCAGTGAGCAAACACGTAGCGCCGCCATACGACCCTGATCGTTGCACGCAGGCCTTTTCGTTTGATGTGTTGGCGAAGTTTCCCTAAGGCATTCATATCATTGCCTCCTGACAGGGACCGGTCGCGAGTGGCGTCCTGCAGCGCGCGGTCGAGCGCGGCGCGGTCGTGGTGATGCAAGTTGACAGCGTTCATGAGGCGCTCCAGCTCAAGGCGAACAAGGTTTCGCCCGGCAGGTCGAAGCTGACGCGACCGTCGTGACAGTTGAATTGAGCGCTACGACTGCGGCTGTCGGCACCGAAGTACACCAGCGCTCCCTTGGCCAGCGGGCACGTCGCCCCGACCAGATCGACACGCTGCAAGCGCACCCCCTTGTTGACCCCCAGTAAACTTCGCTGGCGTTCGGTGGCCATGGCCAGCACATCGACTTCAAAGGCGTCGTTGTCCAGGCGCATGACGTTTTTCAGCCAGTGCTGCTGGATGAATTGCTGGGCCAGGCCCACCGGCTTGAGTTCGAAACGATCGCCGCCCAGCACCCGCACCATGCCTTTGGGGTAAGTCGGTTCGTCGGCGGCCTGGAACCAGTTGAGCATGTCCAGCAACCCGTCCTGGGCCGAGTTGATGACCACCGAGGTCCACCACAGCGAGGCAAAATGGGTTTCCTGATCGTAGGGGCTCAGGCTTGAGCCGCTGGACAGGTTGGTCTGATCCAGCAGCAAGGCCTTGCGTGGCCGGCCCTTGGCATCGAGGCCTACCAGCTCGGCGGCACGGCGCACGCTGTCGCGGTAGACCCGCGTCGCCAGCAGGTCGCGAATCATCCATTCGTGCCAGGCGAGGGCGTCGATCTGCTCGCCGGATTCGGCCAGCAGGCGCCGCGCCCAATCGATACCGCGCTTGTCGACGGCGTTGTCGGCGAACGGGCCGTTGACGAAGCGCGAAGTGGCGGGCATGGCGATGCGCACACCGGCCTTGGCGTTGGCCGGATCGCTGCGCACTTGCCGGGCCATGCTGTTGAAGATCGCCTGGTAGTCGGCGTAGCTCGGGTAATTGAGGTTCGGCTCGTCGGCGAACGCGATGTAGTGCGTACCGTTGCCGCCGAGGGCGCGAGTGGCGGCGAGCCAGGCGTCGAGGCCGGCGTTGCTTTGGGTGTCGGCCCGCAAATCCGCCTGACGCTGGCTGCCGGCCAACAGCGTGAGGTCCTGCGTGATGCCGAAGCGGTTCTGATAGAGCTGGCGGAACGCATCTTCGTGGTGCGGATTTTGCGCGGTGACGTCAACGAAACTGTAATAGGTGCCCGCCTGGGGCTTGAGGGCGTCGAGCGCTGCGAAACTGGATTGAGGGGGCAGCACGTAGGGCAAATAAATGCCCAGGTTCGGGGTGGGGCCGAGCAGCTCTTTGTGCAGGGTCAAGCGGGTCTGGCCATCGTCCTCGCGCAGCGGTTTGAGTTGCTGCGGGTTCTGGGCGAACAGGTTCGCCGTGCCATCGAGCCAGAACGCAACCTTGCCGCTGCCTTGCAGGCGCAGGCGCCAGACCTGTTCGTCCTGAGTGACGGGCAATGCCAGTTGATCGAACTGCCAGTAGGCGCGATAGGGCTTCAGCGCCAGGGACAGCTGTTTGTTGTCGCTCACGCGCTGAGCCTGCAGGGTGTTGATCCCACCGTGAAACTTGCCGGCCAACACTGCGTGTTCCCCCGGCGCGACCTTGAAATACAGCTCATCGCCGCCGCGGGTTTCGGCGCTGAAATGCACCTTGGCCGGGGCGAACAACGCCACGGTGTGTTCGTCGTGTTCGATCGTGTAGCGACGGAAACTGTAGCCCGGAATTTCCAGTCGATAACTGGCGGCACTCGGCGCCAGCGGCCAGCTCTGTTTGCCTCGGGTTTCGCTGGCGGCGATCAGGCGTTCGCCCTTCAGGTTGCCGGTGCCATCGAGCAGGTACAGGTGTTCTTCGTTGGCATCGGCTTGCCATGCCGGAGCCCAACGAATAGTCAGCGTGTCGGGACGATCCGTTTGCAGGTACAGGCTGCCGTCGCGAATATCAGACCAGCGCATGGGCGCCGCCTGGGCGCTCAAACCGAGGCCCAGGCTCAACAGCAGCACGAGGCGTTTCATGCCGATTTCCGCTGCAGCATCTGAAGCATCGGGGCCACATCGCTGGGCAGGATGATCAGGGTTTGCCAGACCGGTACGCCGCTCAACCGGCAATACATCACCAGCAGCGCGAGGGTTACCGCCAGGTAGGCGATGGACGATGCCGTCGCGGCGCCAACGATGCCGTAAATCGGGATCAGCAGCAGGTTCAGGGCCAGGTTCAGCAACGCGCCGAGGCCCATTAACAGTGAAATGGTGCCGGGGCGATTTTTGCCCAGCAAGTCCAGGCGCAGGATGCTCGCATAGCAAAGACCGAACAGCCCCGGCAGCAGTGCCAGCAGCGCCGGGTAGGCTGGCTGATAGGCAATGCCGAACAACGTGACGATCAGCCATTCGCCAATCACGGCCATGGTCAGGCAGGCGCCGAGCATCACCGTGGCGGTCAGGCGTAGCGCCAACGGCGTCAGGCGATCCATGCCTTCGTCCTGTTGCAGCAGGCGTTTCATCAGTGGCGTGGTCACCGCTTCCGGGACGATCAGCAGCAACTCGGCGGCGGCGCTGGCCATGGCGTAATGCCCCAACGCCGTGCTGCCGAGCAGGGCGCCGATGAACAGGAAATCGGAGCGCAGAATCACTTGTTGGAACAGCAGGTCCGGATGGCTGCGAGCGCTGTAGCGCAGCAGTTCATTCTGGCTGGCGCGGTCCCATTGCAACGCCAGGGGCTGAGCGCGCTTGAGCCAGAACCATCCGACCAGCACCACCAGGCTGATGCCGGCCAGCCAACTGATCAGCGCCGCTTCCAGGGCTGCGTCTTTCCACATCCAGAACAAGGCCAGAAACAACAGTAGGGGGGTTAGCGATTCGACCAGTCGCAAGACATTGAATGCCACCACACCGCCCGACGCATTGTGCAAGGTCAACAGGCCGCTTTTGAGCACGGTCAGCGGCACCGCCAGCAGCAACAGCCAGGCGAGCAATCCCAGTTGCGTGGTGATATCGAGTTCGCCGCCGAACTCGCGCACCAGCGCCACCACCAGTAACGTCAGCAAACCCGCCAGCAGGCAACCGAACACCAGCACCTGGCTCAGCAACAATCCCATGGGTCGTTGCTTGGCCGCCTGATACCCCACCGCCGAATTCAGCCCGCCGCTGGTGGCGGCGCTGATCAAATCGGGCAGGGTACTGAGCAACGCGAACAGACCTCGTTCGCTGGGCCCCAGAATCCGCGCCAGCAATACGTTGCGCAGCAGGCGCAGGCCGATCATCACCAGTTTGGTGCCCATGCTCAGGGCCAGGTGTTTGAGGTAATGACTGCGACTCATGGCCTGGCTCCGCGGTAGATGCGCCAGGACAACAACTCCGGATTGCGCGCGGTGCGCTGGCTGATGCCGATTCGCGGCAAGGCCAAGGGATCGCTGATACCACGATAAATCCCGGCGACGGTGCCCAAGGCAAACGGAAAATCATGGTCCGCCACGTGTTCGCGCACCCGCGCATCATGGTCGCCATTGGGGTAGCAGTAGACCGGCAGTGGTCGGTTGCAACCGTTCAGCAGGGCATTGCGACTGCGGCTCAGTTCCTCATCCAGACGTTGATCGTCAAGGTCGGTGAGAATCGCGTGGCTGGCGCCATGGGGACCGAAGCGGATCAACCCGCTGGCTTCCAGCGCGCGTACTTGATGCCAGTCCAGAGCCTGGGGCAACGACTCCTCCGGGCATTGATCGGTGAGCCAGTTCAGTTCGCCCGCAGGCAAGGTTTTCAGACTTTGCAGAAAATGCAAAAGCGCCAGACTACGGCGCTGCACATCCAGGTCATCGAGCAGCACCGGTAGCGGTCGCCCAAGCTGTTGCAGGCATTCAATCAAGTGCGTCCGGGCTTTTTCACCGTGGCTGTGCCACAGGGTTTCCCCCAGGCTTTCCCACCAGAAGCGTTGTCGGCTGCCAATGAAATCGGTGGAGAGAAAAATGCTCGCTGGCACCTGATACTTTTTCAGCAACGGGAAGGCATTCAGCGCGTTGTCGCGCCAGCCGTCGTCGAAGGTCAGGGCGACTTTTGGCCGCTCGGTTCTGATGGCACCGGGTTGCAAGATCTCCATCAACGGCACGCATTCGAAGTTTTTTTTCAACCAGGCGAGCAGATGTTCGAACGCCTTCGGCCCGACGCACAGTTCATTGCGATGGGGCAGGTCGGCGGCGCGGTCATTGGCCAGCACCCGGTGCAGCATCAGGATCACCCCGGCACCGTGCAATTGGTGACGGCCTACGGGCGAGTTGAGATAAAGCCAGCCACTGGTGCGTTTTAATAATTGTTTGATCGCCATGGTGCGGTCCTTTCAACGATTTTGCTCGGGGTTCCATTGCGCGTACCGCTGGCCGCGCAGGAACTGCCACAGACCGATACTCATCCCGGCAAGGGTCACCAGAACAAACGCGGCGAGGCGAAAGGGTTTGGGCAAACGGTGTTGCACATCCAGCAGGCCGACGATGGCCATCGCGTAACCGAGCAGTTGCGCGATCAGGCTCAGGCGATAGAAGCCATGTACATTCCACAGCCAGAAATTGCTCAGCAGCAACGGCACCAACAGGATAGGTGCCAGGCGTCGAATCAGCTTGTGGCTGATCAGTGCAATCGCGTACAGGCCATACCGCCAAGGGTTCAGCATCTCCCGGCGCTCGGCCAGGCTCTGCAGGCCGCCGACGGTGACGCGCTGGCGACGACGCCATTGCTTGGCGATTTCGTCGACGCCCTGGTCGCTCACTTGTGCTTGGGGCACATAGACGATGCGTTTGAACGCCACCGGCGCACAGGTGCTGATAAAGAAGTCGTCATTGACCTCCGCCGGCACGTGCTGGAACAACTCGCGACGCAGGGCGAGCAGGGCGCCGTCGGCGGAGACCATGCAGCCGGTGCGATTTTCCATCTTGCGCAACCAGCCTTCGTAATGCCGATAAAGGCTGTCGCCCAGGCTCAAGCCCTTGCCCGGCACCGGGATCAGCATGTGCCCGGCACAGGCTCCGACCTCGGGATCGGCCAAGGGCGCGAGCAACTGGCCGAGGGTGTCGGTCGACCATTGGTTGTCGGCATCGGTGAACACCAGAATCTCACCCGTGCTCAGGGCGACGCCGGCATTCAAGGTGGCTGCCTTGCCCTGACGGGGCAGGTCGAGCACGCTGATGCGCGGGTCGATAACCTTGTGGGCGCAGGCCACGGTGTCGTCGGTGGAGCCGTCGCTGGCCAGAATGATTTGTAGCGAACGCGCCTGATAATCCTGAGCGAGCAGGGTGCGCAATTTCTCTTCGATATGCCGGGCCTCGTTGTGCGCGGCGATGATGATGCTGACATTCATGGGTTGTGCTGGGGCATGACGCCGCACGCGGAACAACGGCGCGATCAGCGTCAGCAGCAGTGGGTAGCCGAGCCAGGCATACACCGGCAATAGCAGGCACAACCAGAAAATGAATTCAGCCACGGGCCGGCCTCCTGGCATTCCAATGACACAGGCTCAAGATGAGCGCGGCGCCGGCCAGGTGCAGGCGCACCCAGTGCAGGCCCCACAGTTGCAGCATCAGGCGAAGGTCGTGGTGTTTCAGGCTCTGGCGCAGGCTCTGGGCGAGCGCTGGCAGGCTGGTGACGAACAGCATTAATAGCGCCAGTCGGGGGGAACCGTTGAGCAGGGCGGATAGCGCCATGAAATCCAACACCCAGGCGATGATCGACAGCATCGGGAAACGCAGTAAACGCAGATTCATGCCGTGGCTGCGCAGTAATTGCAGATGACTTCCCTGACGCCAGAACTCCTTGCCCATCCATTCGCGCCAACTGCTTTCGTAACCCCAATGCAAGGCAACGCTCTGGTTGACGGACAGCAGGCGTGCGCCAGAGTGGGAAAGGCGCATGGTGAAATCTTTGTCTTCGCCGGTGCGCAGGTTTTCGTTGAAACCGCGGACCTTGTCGAACCATGGGCGACGCATCAACAGGTTGGAACTGGGCAGCCATCGCACTGTTTTCATCGTTTCATCGTTCGGGCGCAACGTGCGGCGTTGCCAGGCATTGGCATACCACGGGGCTTCGGCCGGGGTGTGCAGGTCCAGTCCCAGGACGTCGACCTGAACTGCGGGTTGGATGCTCAACAACAGCGTGAGCCAGTCCTCGGGCACTTCGATGTCGGCATCAATGAAGGCCAGCCATTCGCCTGTGGCAACGGCGGCGCCGCGATTGCGCAGCGCGCCTATCAGCAGGCCCGGCAGAACCAGCACCTGCGCGCCCATTTGCCGCGCAATGTGCGGCCCTTGATCCTTGGAACCGTTGTCGGCCACGATCAACTCGCATTCCAGCCCTGCGGCATTGGCGGCGCGTTGCGCAGCGAGCAGGGTCCGGGCGATGTGTCGGGCTTCGTTGTACATCGGGATGACGAGGCTGATGCGGCTCATGCCTTGGCCTCCGTCGGCGGACGTTCTTCAGCCTTGAGGCGCAACACGAAAGTCAGGGCGAGCATGATCCACAGGTATTTGTGATTTGGTGCGCTGAGGAACATCAAAAACAGCATCAGCGACAGATAGCTGATGCCCAGGTGTGTGATCAGGTCGGCCTGTTCCCAATCCCGTCGCAGCAACCAGGCATGACGGGCACGGATCAGGTTGTACATCCCAAGGCCCAGCATGCCGACGAACAACAGCCCGGCGGGAATCCCCACTTCGCTGAAGATTTCCAGGTAAGTGTTGTGAGCGCGGCGGTACAGGTCACTGGGCTTGCGGTTGGCGGAAAACACCTTGGCGTAACCGGTGGTGGCGTAGTGCAGCGGGAAGGTGCCGGGGCCGGAACCGAGTAACGGGTGCTCACGAATGATCTGGCTGCCGACCAGGATGTACGACGTGCGGCGGCCGAGGGATTCGTCCTGGCTCTTGGCGCCGGCCTTCAAAATGCTCAAGGACTGAATGCGTGCGATGTAACCGGCCGGCATTGAATAAATGGCCAGCGGGATCACGATTGCCAGGCCAAGCATGGCAAAACCCAAGTGGCGCGGACGGATGCGTGGCAACTGCGCGCGGTAGTGCCAGGCGCCGATCATCAAGCTGATAAAAAGCACCACCAGCCCGGAACGGGAATCGGTCTTGGTCATGCCGCCCAGCAGCAAAATGCAGCAGCCACCCCAGAACAACCGGTGCAACAGGTTCGGGCTGCGAATCACCAGCAGCAGAGCCAATGGCACGGCGAAGGCGATCAGCAGGGCAAACGAGTTCGGGTCTTCCAGCAGCCCGGCGGCTCGGCCCTGGTCCTGATACTTGGTGGAGAACATGGCCAGCGCGCTGGTCGCGCTGACGCTGAGGGTCACCAGCCGGGCGAACATATCGAGGTTCAAATCACGGCCGATCAGCAAGGTGATTACAAACAGAACCAGGCCGACGCTCAGATCCCGCAGATGACTCTGGGACATGTCCAGGTTGTCGGTATTGATCATGCTCAACAGGTACAACACCATGAACCAGATCAGGTAGCGCCAGATGTTGCTGCGCAGGCGCTCGGACGGAATCTGGTGGATAGCCAGTTGCAACATCACGATCAGCGCCAGCGAAGCGCCGATGAATTTGGTGCCCGACAGCGCATTGCCCTTGAAGAAACCTTCGAACGGCACCAACGCCGCGATGCCCAACAAACCCCAGGCAGGTTTTCGGTACAGCACCGCGACAGCCACCAGGCCGAGCACCGCGCCTGGTGCCAGATAAGGATAAGGACTGGCCAGCAAACCAAGGCAGACCAGGGCGAGCAGACTGACGATCGAGAGCGGAAAGATCACGCGCGTGCCTCCCGTGCAGTACGGATATAAAGCTGCGACCAGCGTTCGGCCAAGGCCTTCAGGTCGTAACGGTCCAATTGCGTACGTCTTGCGTTGTCGATCAATTCGCGAGCCAGTGCCGGCTCACTCAGCAGCGTGTCGATCTGCCGGGCGAGGGCGGCGCTGTCGGTGGGTGTCGCCAGCAGGCCGTTGTGCCGGTCCTCCAGCACATCGGGAATCCCGCCGACGCTGAACGCCACCACGGGCACTCCGGCCTGCATCGCCTCCAGTAAAATCATCGGCGTGCCCTCGGTGCGCGAGCTGATCACCAGCGCATCGAGTTGCTGCCACCACCGGTTCATGTCGGTCTGATAACCCGGCAAGGTGATGCGTTTGTGCAAGCCGGCAGCGGCAATCCGCGCCAGCAGGGCTGCCTGTTCCGGGCCGTCGCCGAGCATCACGGCGTCCAGTTGCGGGTGTTGCTGACAGAGCGGAATCAGGGCATCGAGAAACAGGTCCGGGCCTTTTTCATTGCTCAGCCGACCGACGTAACCCGCCAGCCAGCGCGGGTGCGTGGCATTGTGGGGCAGCAGGCCGTTGGCCTTTGGCAGACCATTGGGAATCACTTGCAGTTTCTCCGTCCGGACACTGGCCTTGCGATGCAATACGGCGATGCTTTCGGCCACGCAAACAACGCGATGCACCGACGCCGTGCGGCACAGTTGCAAGCTCAGCCAGCCGTAGAGGCGTTGCTTGCGACTGCGCGGGGTGAAACCGTGTTGGGTAATCACCAGCGGCAAGTCCAACAACGTCGCACTCACCCAACCAAATAACAGACCCTTGAAATTGTGCGTATTGATCAGCGGCTGTTCAGCCCGCCGCTGACGTAAATGACGCAGCAATTCCCTCAAACCCATGAAGCTGCGGCAGTCGACCCCAGCCTCGCGAAATCGCGCGATCAGCACTGGCGGCGCATCGAGAAACAGCACCTGGTGCTGCCCCGGTGTCGCCAGGCAATGGTCCAGCAGCATCCGCTCAGCCCCATAGAAGCCGCCGCTGCTGATCAAATGCATGATCGGCAGAGCGCTGGCGCTGAGCGGCCCGTTCAATGGCGCACCCAATGCACGAAGCTATCCACGGTCCAGTTTTTGTGCGGATTGTTCGGCATAGCGTCTTGCTCGTTGATCACCAACAGCACCGGCAAGCCCAGTTCATGGGTGATTTGCGCTGGGTGTTTGAAGCGGTGATCGAAGAACTCACGCACGTAGACGAAGGCAATCGCCAACAGCAGACCGGTCAGCATCCCGAACGGAATGATCAGCAGCGGTTTGGGAAACGCCGCATCGGTCGGTTCGTACGGCGGGCTGAGTACCCGGGCGTTGGACATATCGTTGTCCAGCAAACCGGCGGAGCTGCTTTCGGCAAAGCGTTGGGCATAGGTGGAGAACGCCGCGTGCAAGGCATTGATCTCGGTGTCCATCTGCGCAAGCTTGCTTTGAGCCACTTGCAACTGATGGATGCGGTCCTTGAAGTCGGCGATGCGCGCGGTTTTCTGCTTGATCACCGAGGTGACAATCGCCAGGTCGTTGGTGCGCTCCTGAATCCGGTTGCTGACGATTTTCAGGAACTGCTGACGGGTGCGGGAAATCTGCTCGCGGGTCAACAGCATCGGTTCACTGCCCGGCTGGAACACCGCCAGGTCGTTCATGTAGCGGCTGACCTGAGTGGTCAGTTGCTCACCGAGCTGCCTGATCTCGCGGTCTTCGAACGCAATGTTGTCCACCGTGGTGGTGAAGGTGAAGGGGAAGGTGTACTCGCTGAGCCGGGACGTATTGGTGGCTGACGCCAGGGCGGTTTTCAGGTAGTCGAGCCAGCGCTGGCTTTGCAGCAGGCGATCCTGATACAGGTTCAGGGCCTGTTCCTCGGTATTGATGGCATTGAGGCGGAAGGTAATTTCTTCCTTCGGATCGGATGAACCCACGCCTTCGAGCAACGCCAGCCGCGTGCCTTCCAGGCCATCGAGACGCACCTGATATTGCTTCTTCTTGGTTTCGTAGAAGCTCTGCGGCAGGTCGATCGATTGCAGTTCCTGACGGCTGGCCAGGTAGTTTTGCAACAGCGCCGCGACAAACCGGGTGCCTTGGGCGGGATCGCCAAAGCTGTAAACAATGGAGATCACGTTGGAACCCGGCAGGGTTTCGATTTTCAGGTTATCGATGGCTTGCTGGGTGAAGACATCCAGGTCGGTATCGCGCACGGGATCGGTCTCAAGCCCGAATGCATCGCGCACCGGATTGACCACGTATTCACGCAAAGGGGTGGTCACATAACGCTTAATCGGTTCGGTCACCAGTTTGCTGAAAATCCCGGGGTTGGGCGCGTATTCGCCTTTGTCCCGCAGGTTGCTGATGGTCTGACGGATCAGGGCCGGCGAACGCAGGATATTGCTCTCGGTTTCCATGTCCGCCAGTGACGGTGGAATGAAAGAGGCATCCCCTTGGGTCAGGGACGTGGTGGCGTCTCCCTGGGAGAGTTTTTTGGACTGCACGATCACCTGCGCGGTAATGTCGAAGCTCTGCTTGAGCATCAGCGGCAAGATCAGGGCGATCACTGCAAAGATCAGGAAGACTCGTTTCACCAACTGTTTGTTAGCGAAGAAAATCCTGAAGAACTCATGCAGGTAGTTTTCCTTTGGGTTCATGGTCGGTCACCTGAGCGTTAGTTGTCGCTGTCTTTGTTGTCGACGCGGTAGGCGAAACCGAAGCCCACCCCTTGGAACAACACCACGTCCGCCAGTTGCCGCGCGAGCTCACCGGCGCTGGCCAGTTTGGTCTTGGGCACGTAGAGCATGTCGTCCGGTTGCAGGTAGGCAATCTGCGAGGCGTCACCGGACAAGGCTTTTTCAACGTCGTAGTGCACGGCCTGCACATGGTTGCCGGTGCGGCGCATGATCACCACCGAATCGAGCCGTGCCTTGACGTTAGTGCCACGGGCCAGGGTCAACGCTTCGAGCACCGAGACCGGCCGGCGAATCGGGTAGGAGCCCGGTTGCGCGACTTCACCCAGCACATAGATTTCGTTGCCCGACGTGGATTTGAGCATGACGTCGACCCTCATCCGCCCCGGCAGTTGCGCGTAACGTTGATTGAGGAAAGTTTCCAGTTGGTTGACCGTCATGCCTTGCAGCGGAACGGAGCCTATTTCCGGGAAACTCGCATAGCCGTCGTTGCCCACCGTGATCTCCCGGGTCATACCGCTACCGGGCTGGCTCAGGTTGCTCTTGAGGTTTAGCTCGTTGCTCAGCGGGCTGGTGACCAGCACCGTCACCTGATTGCGATTGGGCTGAAACAGGGATTTGCGCTCATAGGCACGCTGGATCTCCTGCCGCGCTTCGACGGCCGTCAGCCCGCCGATTTTCACCGCGGTATTGGCCCCTGGCAGTTCGATGGTGCCGTCGGGCAGCACCAGTTGAGTGCCGTTGAGCTGGCTGGCCGCGGTGAAGTTCAGGGCGACCTGGTCACCGGGCTGAATGCGGTAAGCCCCCGAGCTACTGGTGCTGATGTGGAAGATCACATCCAGCACGTCCTTGGGCCGTAGGGTCTGTTCGACCCTGGGCATGTCGGTGGCCTGGGCATTGGCCGGCTCGGCCGTGAGAATCTGTACCGGCATTTGCTGGGTTTCACTGGTGCTGGAGCAACCTGCAAGCGGCAGCAACAGCAGGAGAAGCATTTTGGCGTTCATGGCGTCATCCTTTCTGCGGTTGCTTACAGGTTTTTGTAGAGCCATTTGGGCATGTAGTACTTGCGCCGGTTGAAGACGCTGCCCACCAGTTTTGCGCCAGCCTGAGTCAGGCGCTGGACCGCGGCCTGGGCCACTTCCCAGCGCGTGTCTTCGGCGCGCACCACCATGATCACGCCGTCCACCAAGGTGCTGATGACCAAGGTATCGGCGGCCGAATACACCGCGTCGCCGTCGATCACCACGAAGCGATACCGATCGCCCAGTTGGTTGAGCAACGGGGCCAGCTGTTCAGTCGTCAGGTGTTCGGCGCCACGGATGTGCCGCCCGTTCGGCAGGATGTGGAAGGGCAGGCTGGAGACGTTCACCAGGCAGTCCTGCAGCAGTGGCGGCGAGGCGTTGAACAGCAGGTCACGAAAGCCGCGTTCTTTGGTCAGCCCCAGCTGTTGCGTGAGGTTGCCCTCCGACTGGCTGGCGTCCACCAGCAGCACTTGACCGCTGCTCATTGACGCCAGTTGGCTGGCCAGCGCCAGGGCGCTGGTGGTGGTGCCGGCGCCTGGATTGGCGGCGGTCAGGAAGAGGATCCGCAGATCCAGGTCGAGCACGGTCGAGGTCAGGTTGGACTCGCTCGGGCTGGCGATGGTCAGGCTTTTATTCGATGAACCGTCCATTTAACTCGCTCCGTGGCCGCTGAATACTTTGAAGGGGGTTTTCAACAGGATCTTCAGATCAAGCAAGAGGCTCTGCTCGGCGATATAGCTGAGGTCCAACTCAACGCGCTGGTCGAAGTCGATATTGCTGCGCCCGGAGATCTGCCACAGGCCGGTCATGCCGGGGTAGATGCTCAGGCGTGCAAGGTGGTTGTCTTTGTAGCGATAGGCGTTGAACGAGGTCGGTCGGGGACCGACTAAACGCATGTCGCCACTGACTACATTGATCAGGTTGGGCAACTCATCGAGGCTGCTGCGCCGCAGGAAGCCGCCGATGGGGGTAATGCGTGGGTCGTCGTCGATCTTGAAGTCGATGGCGTCGGCACCGTGCTTGTTCAGGTGCCGCAGGGACTCCTTGAGCTCTTCGGCGTTGCTCACCATGGTGCGGAATTTGTACATGCCGAACAGGCGGCCGCGGTAGCCGGTGCGCTTTTGCACGAACATCACCGGCCCCGGGCTGCTGAATTTGATCACCAGCGCCAGGCCCAGCAACACAGGGGAGAGCAGCAGCAAAATCACCAGCGCGCCGAGGCATGCAACCACCCGGTTGGTTCGCGACAGGGTCCAGGGGCGACCACCGTCACGACCGGTCAGCCAGCCGCGACCCTGCATGTGGATCGCCGTATCCAGGCGCATTCGATGTTCGGGGTCCAGGCGTTTGTCACGCTGCATGTGATTGAGCAACACGCCTTTTTCTTGTCCAGTCATAGAGTCCTCCGCTGAAGCCCTTCCGCGAGTGGCGAGTGGGCGTTGCGCAGTGGGTAGTAGTCACGGAACCAGGCGATGAATCGTCCGAGTCCTTCATCCAGCTCGATCCGTGGCTGGAAACCGGTGGCCTGGGCCAGATCACTGGCATCGGCGCAGGTGTTGAGCACGTCGCCCGGTTGCAGGGGCAGCAACTCGACGAGGGCTTTTTGTCCGAGGTGTTTTTCCAGCAGCGCCAGGTAGTCCTTGAGCTCCACCGGTTGTTGTCCGCCAATGTTGTAAATGCACCATGGCGCCATGCTGCTGGCCGGGTCCGGTTGTTCGCGGTTCCACTGCGGTGCCGCTTGGGGCGCGCGTTCGATCAGACGGGCGATGCTCTCGATGATGTCGTCGATGTAGGTGAAATCACGCTGGTGCTGGCCGTAGTTGAACAGCTTCACCGGCTGACCTTCGGCAATCGCCCGGGCGAACTGGATCGGCGACATGTCTGGCCGGCCCCAAGGCCCGTACACGGTGAAAAAACGCAAACCGGTGCAGGGAACGCCGAACAGATGGCTGTAGCTGTGGGCCATCAGCTCATTGGCTTTTTTGGTCGCGGCGTACAGCGACAACGGGTGGTCGACGCAGTCCTTGACCGAGTAAGGCGTGTGCTGGTTGGCGCCGTACACCGAACTGGACGAGGCATAGATCAAGTGCTTGACCGGGTGGTGGCGGCAGCTTTCGAGGATGTTCAAAAAACCGCTCAGATTGCTGTCGACGTAGGCCCGGGGATTTTCCAGGGAGTAACGCACCCCGGCCTGAGCCGCGAGGTGAATCACTACCTCCGGTTGCTCGCGCACAAACAGAGCGTCGAGGGCTGTGGCGTCGGCTATATCGACTTTCGCGAGCTGGAAATCGCCGACTTGCTTGCGCACCCAATCCACGCGGTCGTGCTTGAGCTGCGGGTCGTAGAAGTCGTTGAAATTGTCCAGGCCGTACACTTGATGCCCATCGCGCAAAAGCCGCAACACGCAATGGGCACCAATGAAACCGGCCGCTCCGGTGACGAGTATCTTCATGGCCGTGGCGCCTCGGGAGCGATGTGCCGAAGCCCGATGCCGCTGTAGTGCAAACCGGCCGCCGCCACGTGCTCCGGGTTGTAAAGATTGCGCCCGTCGACGATCACCCGCGCACGCAGTTTGCTCGCCAGCAGATCGAAGTCGACCACACGGAAATTTTTCCACTCGGTGCAGATCACCAGTGCGTCGGCATCTTCCAGAGTGTCGTCGCGGGTGGCGCACAGGTGCAGGTCATTGCGGTAGCCGTAAATGCGCCGGCACTCGGACATGGCTTCCGGATCGTAAGCCTGCACGCTCGCGCCTCCGGCCCACAGCGCCTCCATCAGATATCGGCTGGGGGCTTCGCGCATGTCATCGGTATTGGGCTTGAAGGCCAGGCCCCAAATCGCGATGGATTTGCCGACCAGGCCATCGGGAAATAGCGCCTGCAGTTTGCTGAAGAGGATGTGCCGCTGGCTGTCATTCACATCGGTGACGCTACGCAGCAGACGCATTGGCATGCCGTTGTGTTCGGCGGTGTGCAGCAGGGCACGCAGGTCTTTGGGAAAGCACGAGCCGCCGAAGCCGCAGCCGGGGTAGATGAAGTGGTAACCGATGCGCGGGTCCGAGCCGATGCCCTTGCGCACCGCTTCGATGTCGGCCCCCAGCAACTCAGTGAGGTTGGCCAATTCGTTCATGAAACTGATGCGGGTGGCGAGCATTGCGTTGGCCGCGTACTTGGTCAGCTCGGCGCTGCGGTTGTCCATGAACATGAGCTTTTCGCGGTTGCGGCAGAACGGCGCATAGAGTTCGCTCAATTGGTTGCGCGCTTCATCGTCATTGGTGCCGACGATGATCCGGTCCGGGCGCATGCAATCGGCCAGGGCGCTGCCTTCCTTGAGAAACTCCGGGTTGGACACCACCCGCACGTTCAACGCCTCTTTGCCACGGCGTTGCAGTTCTTCGTTAGCGGTGCTTGCCACCTGGTCCGCGGTGCCCACCGGCACGGTGGACTTGATGATCAGGGTGCGGTCTGACTCCATGAAACTGGCGATCTGCCGAGCGACATTCAGCACATGGCTGAGGTCGGCGGAACCGTCTTCATCGGCGGGAGTGCCCACCGCGATGAAAATCAGTTCGGCGTGTTCGACCGCGTCACTGGCCTGAGTGGAGAAGAGCAGGCGACCGGCCTTGATGTTGTCTTCCAGTGTGTTGGACAGTCCCGGTTCGCTGATCGGGGGCACGGCTTGTTGCAGTTGCTTGATCTTGTTGGGGTCAATATCAACGCACAGCACACGATGTCCGACATCGGCCAATGCCGCGGCTTGTATCAGACCGACGTAACCCGTACCAAATACGCTCACGTCCATATTGGCGTGCCTCGTAAAACGGTGGATGTAACTGAAATGAGACTGTCAAAAGGGGTATAGCCCAGCCGTGGGAAAGCGAGTCAGCAAAATGACGGGTAACGCGACCGGGAAAACCCCGATTTCACGGGCTATTTGCCATCAAGTGCTTGCCGCTGCTGGATTTGCCGCGGTTTTGAGGGGTTTCTGACGGTTTGAAGAAAACGATAAACGGTCGTAAGGCTTGAAACACAAGGGTTACAGACGTTTGAGTGTGTCAGATTTGAGGCAACGTTTTTTTGACGCTTTAGGAAAAAAACCGGCATTTCTTGCGCTTCGAGGGCCCGGTGCTAGTGTCAGAAAATGGCCGACAACCCATTGGCCATGGAGGTGCTGTAAACACCATGATCCATTACCTCAAAGAACTGCTGCTGGTTCTGTATCTGCTCAAGAATTACGACTACTACCTCGATCGTCTTGAGGCGCTGGGCATCGGTTTCCCGATGCTGTTGTTTGGCGCAATGTTCGTCGTGCTGACAGTGGCGCTGTTCATGACCGCGTACATCCGCCAGACGCTGATCCGTCACCTGTTCGCGTTGACGATGTTTGGCTCGGCGGTGTTCTTCGACGTCTATACGCAAGTGACTGCCGGTTACATGACCTACAGCAGTTTTGTGTCGCTGGTGTATTCCGGTGGGTTCATTCAAGAGGCGGCGTTCCAGTACCGCGATGCAATCATCAGCGGGCTGGTCAGCGGTTTATTGCTGCTGTTCGGTATCGGGCTCAAGCCGCGTCGACGGGCGCCATTACCGGGTGCACTGTTGGTGGCGGCGCCAGTGCTCGGGGTGCTGATGCTCAGCGTAGTACTGTTCGTACGGGCCGGTGAGGGCGCCCGTGGCTTGCCGATCATGTACACGCCGTTGGCCTATTTGAATCTGTTCACCTATGAAGCGCTGCACAACACCGTCGGCCCGCGTGAACCGGTGAGCCTGACGCGCATCGATCAACCGGTGGGGCACGACATTGTGCTGATCATCGACGAAAGCATTTCCGGCAACTACCTGGACATCAACACGCCGTTCGGTGTGCACAGCAACCTCAAGGAACCGCGCCCGGGCGTGGACATTTTCAATTACGGCTACGCGGCATCCATCGCCAATTGCAGTGCCGACACCAATGTCACCCTGCGCTACGGTGGCACCCGCGGCGACTACATGCGGATTAACAGCACGCTGCCGTCGATCTGGCAGTACGCAAAAAAGGCCGGGCTGCGCACTGTTTACATCGACTCCCAGCGCACCGGTGGCAACTTGCAGAACCTGATGAACGCTGCCGAAAAAAAGGACATCGACGAGTTCGTGCAATTCGACCGCACCAGCGTGCGTGAGCGCGACATGGCCGCGGCGGCCAAGCTGATCGAGCTGCTCAACGACGGTAAGCCGCAGCTGGTGGTGATCAACAAGGTCGGCGCGCATTTTCCGGTGCACGACAAGTACCCGGACGCGTTTATGGCTTACCGTCCGACATTGCCCCGAGGGCGATTTGTCGAAGTGGCGGACACGGGCAAACGTGATGGTTTCAACGGTCAGCCAGATGATTGGTTGCTGTACCGCAATGCCTACAAAAATACCGTGCTGTGGAATGTCGGCGAGTTCTTCGCACGGGTTTTCGCTCAGGCGGATTTGAGTCATGCGCTGCTGATTTACACCTCGGACCATGGGCAGGATCTGCATGAGCGCGGTAACCCGGGGCTCAATACTCACTGCGGTGGTGATCCGGTGGAGGAGGAGGGATTGGTGCCCCTGGTGGTGATTTCGGGCAGCGGTTTGAAGACCCTGGACTGGCAGGCGCAATTGCCGGCCAACAAGGATCGCTCCAGTCACTACAACATCTTCCCGACGTTGCTGCAGGTGATGGGTTATGACCTGGCGGGGATCGAGGCGGTGTATGGCAAACCGTTGAGTGTGCCGACGGGGGACGATTTCACCTTTAACTATCGGTTTAATGCGCGGTTGGGGGCCAAGCCGGAGTGGAAGCATATTGACCTGAACAGCATTGTGACGCCGGGGCGGGTGGTGCCGAGTGTGGCGGTGGGGCAGTGAGATTTTCGATGGGCTGATCTGGCCTCATCGCGGGCAAGCCCGCTCCCACAGGGGCGATGGCGTGCGCAAAGTTTGGGTTCGCCTCGATCACTGTGGGAGCGGGCTTGCCCGCGAAGACGTCAGACCGTTCAACCCAAGATTATCGGGTGTACTCTCTACCCTTGCCCCCACTCATCAAAAGAGTTTCCCCTTCATGCTGCACGTCCAGGGCGTCTTCAAAAGCTACGCCACCCCCCAAGGCCCATTGCCCGTGCTGCAAGGCGTCGACCTCACGTTGAAGCCCGGCAGCAGCCTGGCGCTGATGGGGGAGTCGGGCAGTGGCAAGAGCACCTTGCTGCACCTGATCGCCGGGCTGGACAAGGTCGATCGCGGCAGCATCCGCAGTGGCGAGCATCGGCTGGAGCAAATGAACGAGAGCCAATTGGCGAACTGGCGGCGGACCGAAATCGGTCTGGTGTTCCAGCAGTTCAACCTGATCGGCAGTTTGCGCGTTGAAGACAATCTGGCGTTTCAGGCACGTCTGGCCGGGCGCCACGATCCACGTTGGCAGGCGCATCTGGTGCAACGTCTGGGGTTGGGCGATTTACTGCGACGCTATCCGGAGCAGCTGTCTGGTGGGCAACAGCAACGGGTCGCCCTGGGTCGCGCCCTGGCATCGCAACCGAAACTGCTGCTGGCCGACGAGCCCACCGGCAGCCTCGATGAAGCGACCAGCGATGAGGTGTTGAAGTTGTTGCTGGAACTGCTCGACGACAGCCCGACGACGTTGTTGATGGTCACTCACAGCCCACGAGTCGCTGCGCGGTTGGCAGACAAAGTGGTGCTGCACGGCGGCCGTCTGGCTGGCGCGGACGAGCGCTGAGGTGCGGGTTTTTCGCGAGACGCTACGGGCGCTGCTCAGCCATTGGCGACAGCACCCGGTGCAATTTTTCAGTGTGCTGACCGGGCTCTGGCTCGCCACCAGTCTGCTGACTGGCGTGCAAGCGCTGAACAGTCAGGCCCGAGAAAGCTACGCCCGGGCCAGTCAGCTGATCGGCGGCGAACCGCAAGCCAGCCTCAGTGCGCCCGGTGGTGGGGTGTTTTCCCAGCAAGTGTTTGTCGACCTGCGTCGTGCGGGTTGGCCGGTATCGCCTGTGTTGCAAGGCCGGGTGACGCTCAAAGGCCATGAAGACCAGCGCTTGCAGTTGATGGGGATTGAGCCGGTGTCGCTGCCGACCGGTTCCGCAGTGGCCGGGCGGTCATTGCCAATCGAGCAGGTTGTCGAGTTTTTCACCCCGCCGGGCAGCACCTGGATTTCACCGCAGACTTTACAAGCGTTGGGCTTGCACGAAGGGGAAACCCCGGTGGCCCAGAGCGGAATCACCTTGCCGCCGCTGCGTGCCCAGACCGACATGGCGCCCGGCGTGTTGCTGGTGGACATCGGCTTCGCCCAACAGATTCTGCAATTGCCCGATCAACTGTCACGGCTGCTGCTGCCCAAGGATTTCAGCGCGCCCCTGCCTGATGAGCTCAAGGGCCAACTCCAGCTCAAAACCAGCGGCGAAGAAAACAATCTCGCGCGCCTGACCGAGAGCTTCCACCTGAACCTCGATGCCTTGGGCTTTCTGTCGTTCGTGGTCGGCCTGTTCATCGTTCACGCGGCGATCGGCCTGGCGCTGGAGCAACGCCGAAGCTTGCTCAGAACCCTGCGCGCCTGTGGGGTCAGCGCACGCATGTTGATTGCCTGCCTTGCCGTCGAACTGGGTGGCCTGGCGCTCATCGGTGGTATCGCCGGCGTCGTCAGCGGCTACCTGCTGGCCGGCGTGCTGTTGCCGGACGTCGCCGCCAGCCTGCGCGGCTTGTACGGCGCCGAAGTGCCGGGGCAGTTGAATCTAAGTCTGCTGTGGTGGTTCAGCGGTATCGGCCTGAGCCTGTTCGGCGCCTTGCTGGCCGGCGCCAACAGTTTGCTGCGGGCGGCGCGTCTGCCGTTGCTGGCGCTGGCCAATCCGCAAGCCTGGCACCAAGCCCACGCGCGCTGGTTGCGGCGCCAGGGTTGGGTCGCGGCGATGGCTGCGGTGATCGCGTTGCTGGCGTTGATCTTCGGCGACAGCCTGAGCAGCGGTTTCGTGCTGATGGCCGCCCTGTTGATCGGCGCCGCACTGGCCTTGCCGGTGGTGTTGAATAGCGTGCTCGACTGGGTGCTTGGGCGCAGTCGTTCGGTGCTCGGCCAATGGTTTCTCGCCGACTGCCGCCAGCAACTGCCGGCCCTGAGCCTGGCCTTGATGGCGCTGTTGTTGGCGCTGGCGGCAAACATCGGTGCTGGCAGCATGACTGCTGGTTTCCGCCAGACCTTCAGCAACTGGCTCGAACAACGCCTGACCGCCGAGCTGTACCTCAATCCGCAAAATCCCGCCCAGGCTCGAGAACTGCACACCTGGCTCAAACAACAACCTCAAGTCACCGCAGTGCTCCCGAACTGGCAGGTGTCGATCCAGTTGCAGGGCTGGCCGGCGGATGTTTTTGGCGTGATCGATCACCCGACGTATCGTCAGCATTGGCCATTGTTGGAAGCCTTGGGTGACAACCCTTGGGAGCGACTGGCCAAGGACGACGCGCTGATGCTCAGCGAGCAACTGGCGAGGCGGTTGAAGGTGCGGCTCGGTGATCATCTGACGATCCCCACGCCCAATGGCCCATGGTCGCCGCGGATCGTCGGGATCTACGCCGATTACGGCAATCCCAAGGGTCATCTACTGGTCAACATCAATCACCTGTTGCGCGGCTGGCCGCAATTGACGCCCAACCGTTTCAACCTGCGCATCGACCCGGCGTCCATCCCCGGATTCCTGACTGCATTGCAAACCCGCTTCACCCTGGATGACAGCCGCATCGTCGATCAGGCCCGGCTCAAGGGCTGGTCCACGCAAGTGTTCGAACGCACCTTCGCCGCCACCGCCGCGCTCAATAGCCTGACGCTTTGTGTCGCGGGCGTGGCGCTGTTCATCAGCCTGCTGACCCAAAGCCAAAGCCGCCTCGGACAACTCGCGCCGCTGTGGGCTTTGGGCGTAACCCGTCGCCAATTGATGCTGCTGAACCTCGGGCAAACCTGGTTGTTGGCGGTGCTGACATTGGTGTTGGCATTGCCCTTGGGCATCGCATTGGCGTGGTGCCTGGACACGGTGATCAACGTTCAGGCCTTCGGCTGGCGCTTGCCGTTGCGGGTGTTTCCATTGCAACTGTTGCAGTTGATGGGCCTGGCGTTGCTCGCCACATTGCTCGCTTCAGCATGGCCGCTGTACTCGCTGTATCGCACACAACCGGCGGATCTGCTGAGGACGTTTGCTCATGAAGATTAAGCTCGGCGTGTTGTTACTGGCCGCGCTGCTGAGCGGATGCGACAACACGCCTGCGCCGGAAAAAGGCTTCGCCGGCCTCGGTCATCAGGCCGAGGCATTTACCCCAGTGGTGCCCGGGCGGGTGTTCAGCTTCCCGGCAGACCACGGCCCGCACGATGGCTTTCGCATCGAATGGTGGTACGTCACCGCCAACCTCAAGGACGATCAGGGCCAGGAGTTCGGCGCGCAATGGACGCTGTTTCGCAGCGCCTTGAAAGCGACTCCCGAACAATCTGGCTGGAGCAATCAGACCATCTGGCTGGGCCATGCGGCCGTGACTTCCGCCACGGCGCATCATGCCGCCGAACGCTACGCCCGAGGCGGCGTCGGCCAGGCCGGAGTGAGCCTGACGCCGTTCAACGCATGGATCGACGACTGGCGTTTCAGCAGTCAGGCCACCCATGAAGAGCCTCTTGCGGACCTGCAACTCAGCGCCCGCGACAAGGCTTTCAGCTACCAGCTTCGACTGACTTCCACACGTCCACTGGTGCTTCAGGGAGACAAAGGCTACAGCCAGAAATCCGAACAAGGCCAGGCTTCGTACTACTACAGTCAGCCGTTTTTCCAGGCCAGCGGCACCCTGGAAATCGACGGCAAAACCTACACCGTCAGTGGCCCGGCCTGGCTCGACCGCGAATGGAGCAGCCAACCCCTGACCGCCAACCAGACCGGTTGGGACTGGTTCTCCCTGCACCTGGACAGCGGCGAAGAAGTCATGCTCTACCGCATGCGGCAAAAGGACGGCGCGCCATACCTCACCGGCACCTGGATCGATGCCCAAGGCCAGACGCAGCTATTGCATGCCGACGACATCAGCCTCACGCCTCAAGACACCGCCAACGTGGCCGGGCGTTCGATGCCCGTGAGCTGGTCGATCAAAATCCCCGCCAAACACCTCGAAATCACCATCAGCGCCCTCAACCCCAAGGCCTGGATGGACTTGCGCATTCCCTATTGGGAAGGACCGGTGCGGCTCAGCGGCAGTCATGGCGGGCAGGGGTATCTGGAAATGACCGGGTATTAACCGGAACTCTCGCCGCCACGCCGTTTTCCTACGTAATGAAGCCCATTTCACGGGAGCCCGCCATGAGCGACGACCTCAAACCGCCCACCCTCGCCACTTGGCAGCGGCTGTTCGACGACAAGGCCTATTGGCAGCAATCTCCCGACGCGCATTACAGCGAATTGCTGCGCATCGCCGACGATCTGCTGGGGCAGGGCGCCATTGACCTCGATCAATGGCAGATCCTCAAAACCAAGGCCGATCAATCCCACAAAGACTCGCCCGCCGTGAACGTCGCCCACGAAGTCGACGATCCCGAAGCCTGAGGAAAACCCCATGAATCCAAAACCGACCACCCCCTCGGAAAACCCCGACGAGCCCCGGCCACCAGGCGAAGTCGAGCGCGACAACGACGCCTTGCGCCCCACCGACCCGACCCGGCGCAAGGAAAGCGGCAAGGGCACAGACAGCGGCGAATCCACCGCGCAAGAAACTGCGAACACTCCCTGAGTAGCGTCTATGCAGGCGAAAATGAAAGATCTGAACGTAGAACAGAGCGTTGTGGTGATCGATACCGATAGGTCGAAAGTGACCCGCCATCCCGCAAGTTGATCATTACTTGTACATATTGATTGTTCTTGTGCTGATAGTTGTATAAGAACAATCAGTTTTAATGGTCGGACTGGTGAGTTTTGGAAGTTTGTAGACGCTTTGTAAGCAAAGCCTTACGAAATATTACGTGCAGAAATTTCATGTTTATACACGAGGACATATCGGCCAAATTCTATTAAAATCCTTCCCGTTCGCCCGGTGTCAGGGCTCTTTACCGGTGCATGGATTGCCAGGCCATTACACTGGGCGAACACCTCCTCTGGAACGCAATGTTTAAAAGTTTCGGACATAAAAAATGGGCGACCTTGAAGTCGCCCATTTTTATTGGGTGATTTAAAGCTGCGTCCGCAACCGCCGCCCGCGCAAATGCCTGCTACAACGCAGCGTCATCGCCAAGCGCCTCGCCCAGGGAACGCGTTTCCAACCGTTGAGTCACGCTGCGAATGTGCCCTTAAATTGCATCCACTACCGGAGTGCTGGCCTGGAGTTGCTGCCGGTAGTTGGCCGCACGCTGAAGCACTCGGGTCAAGGCCATAAAGTTCGCCGGTTTGGTTAAAACGTCATTGGCACCCGCGGCCCTGAAACGCTCTATCTCGCTCGAAAAAGCGCTCGCGGTGAAAGCAACGATGTAGCAAGTATCGCCCAATGGTAGTTTGCGGATTTCACGAATGGCCGCTAGCCCATCCATAACAGGCATGTTGATATCCATAAAGATGATATCTGGAGTCGAAGTCATACACTGATTGACCGCCTCCAGGCCATCTGACGCAAGGTCGGGTGTATAGCCCAACTCCTGTAGCATCGCCATGGCAACTTTCTGACTCACTGGATGGTTTTCCACCAGCAGGATATCGAGCGGGTAGTCCCCGGCAAAAGATGAGTCGAAACCCACCACTGCATGATCGTCCCCGATGGGTATTTCCGAGACTGAAAAAAGCTCCATGGGGAGTGAGAAGGAGAACGTCGATCCGACGCCAGGCTGACTGGTGAAAGATAAAGTCCCATGCTGCGCCTCGACCAGATTTTTGCAGATTGAAAGACCTAGCCCACTCCCGGTAAAGCGTTGACTGGCCGGCCCTTTGAACTGAGTAAAGGGCTTGAATAGGCTGTTTTGCCGTTCCGCGGGGATACCTATGCCGGTATCGCGTATAGAGAAGTCGAGTCGGGCTTGAGGGCCGTAACCGCTAGTCGTGACCATGAGCGATACCGTTCCGGCTTCGGTGAATTTGACCGCATTGCCCAACAAGTTGAGCAATATCTGGCGAAGGCAATCGGTATCGGTTTTGACCAGGGAAGGTACGTCCGGTGAGACTTGGACCTCAAGTGCTATTGGCTTGTCCTGAATGTTTTGTCGGATCATTTCAATACTGGATAAAACCAATGCTCTCACTTCGAAAACACGAGGTTTCAATTCAAGTTTGCCCGCTTCGATTTTTGCAAGGTCGAGAATGTTGTCGATAAGAGACAGCAGGGCTCGTCCACTTGTATTAATCGTTCTTAGCAGACTGCTTTGCTCGGGGTTCAGGGCGGACCTCGCCAGCAACTCGGTCGCGCCGATAACACCGTACATGGGCGTACGGATTTCATGACTCATGGTGGCCAAAAATCTGGTTTTTGAACGATCAGCGTCCTCGGCGGCATTTTTTGCCTGATTCAATACCTGTTCGTTTATTTTCAATTGCTGGAGATGAGCACGCATGCGTAAAAGGCTGAGGGCGAGAAATACCAGAATGGCCAGGATGATATGGTGCAGGGAGTCCTGATTAAGTTGGTGGTAGTAGTCCGCCAACGTAATCTCCGCGCCAGTAACATAAATCGTACCGTCCTGCGATTTCATTGGGACGAAGACGGCGCGAAAGTCTCCCCAGTGATCCGAGTAGTCGATCCAGGTGGGTTCGGTGCGCTCGAAACTGTCGAGCAAAGCCTGACTGGCATCCGGATAGGGATCGAAAAAACGTACGAAATTCTGCTCTTGAATTTCTTTTTTCGATGCGCTGGAACTGACCAGATAAGCTTCACCCGCGCGTTTGACTACGCTATAGACAAAGGCGGTGCCCATGGACTCGTTGAACCTGGAGAGCCGCTGAATGGAATTCCAGTCTTCTGTCTCCGATTTGGACTGTTTGTCGATCAGATTGTCATGGTAGCGGTCGCCGAGGATGGCCGAAGCGCCCAACGCAGCATGCAGCAATTTGTTATTAATGTTTTCAGTGAGGACTCCTTGAGTCTCGACGTAGAGGTAGTAGATATAGCCACTTACACCTACGATGTAGACCAAGAGTAAAGCCCATGTTTTCCGCCTGAGTTTGAACATTTATCACAGCCTCCATACTGCGCGCGGAAGTATAGTTTGAAGGTTGGTTGAAAACCATGGTTTTGTTTTTCGCTGTTTCCAGGTGAGGCGGTGAGGTGTTAGTTGACCAAAGAGCCAGTTTTTTGGGTTTTTTGTACCCACGATGTTGAGTCGATTTTTTGGATTGATCAGAAGTTTAAAGACAGTTTTTAACAAACACTTGCGAAGTGCTGCGTGCATAAGTCTGGGAGGTGGTGTTTAAAAGTTGCGGATATAAAAATGGGCGACCCTACCTTGGGTCGCCCATTTTTATTGTTGATTTAAAGCTGCGCTCGCAACCGCCGCCCGACCACATCCAGCAGATCGCAGCCATCACGCAACGGGATGGCCAACACCCGCGCAAACTCTTGCAACAGCGCAGCATCACCCCCCAGGGCTTCGCCCAGAGACAGCGATTCCAGCAGTTGAGTGACGCTGCGAATGCGATACGCCGCCGTGTCATGCAACACATCGACAGGCGCTTCGGTGTCGATCAGCAGGGAAGGGATCGTGCAGTCGATGCCGGTAATCGGCATGTATCGAGTCATGGCTGCACCTCCTGAGCATAGGGCGCCCCACCGGGTGGATCGAGATTGTCCAGCGCCCGGTTTACCAACAATTCACCCAGCACGGCCAATTGCTGAATCGATAACGCCAGGCTGCGGTGCGAACCTTCGAGTTCGCAGGCAAAGTCAGTGGTCAGCACGTTGAGCGAGGCGAGAGTTTCGCAGGCGTGGCTTATCGTAACCTAGGCTCAAATACAAGTGACCGTTCAAACTCCCATTTTTTCTCGAGAAGAGATGAACGCCTTCTTGACTCAAGCAGGTGCTGATAGTTGTAGCTTGGTCCTTGACCTCAACGGCTGAGACGCCGTTTTCGGTTGCATTTTTACCAACTACAGCTATGCCGATGAAAGGCGCTGTGTAATGAATGTCGAGCCCATAGATGTGCATGTCGGATTCGTTGAGCAGGTCCATTGCATCGCCCTGCTGCTGTTTTCCCCCAGTTGTATTTGTTAACTTGCAGCAAGCAACGGTTCCATCCTGAGGGAGTTGGACTGAAATGACTTCGTTGCTTGAAATATTCTGGGTTGTATATAAATAAGTTTGCCCGTCTGGATTGTTTTTGACGAATCCAAATCCAGTGTCTTGGGCAAGTGCTGACCCTGAAAAAATAGTCAGAATGATGAAAAGTGTATGTTTAATGTCCATCGGTTGACCAATGTGGAGGGTCGGAAACAAGCTTTTTAACTCCATATGTAGTACCTACTGGATTCAAGTCGCTTCTAGCCAAAAGAGGACAGATTTATTTCCATGCCATGAAAATAAATCTGTCCTCTTTCTTTATATTCTTGCTTTTAAGTGTTGAGGTGAGTTTTGTTAATTTTTTAGGCGGTTCTCTTGGTGTGAGCTGATTTGGATGTTATTTTGCTACACTGCACCATAGTTATGGTATGCCTTAATATTTGCTATGGTAATGTTTTTTGCATTACATGTGGCTGTACATGAATTTCCAAACCTAAGTGTGACTTTGTAGTTTGAGCCATCTTGAGTAACGGTTATAGTAGTGGGGCCGCTGAAATTGAAATTTTCTACGTTGAAATTTTCTACATTTATTATGTAAAGCTGGAATTCGTACTCGTTATAATCTTTTTCCAGCCATTTCTTAGGGGCGACTGCTCGTTCTACTTGGCTGCATAGTTTTAAACATATAGAGTTTCCGTCCAGCATGACATAGGAAGTGCGCATGCTGGTAGGGGAGTAGTCTTCTCCAAAAATAGAAGTCCACTATTTTTTATTAGATATTGATGATGTCCACATTTTAGCTTGCTCAAGCACGTAATGATTGGCCACACTTTTGAGGTGGGGAGGCCGGCCAGATGATTCTCAGATTTATTTTCATGAGTGCGCAGAAAATAAATCTGTCCCCTTTATATTTATGGCTATTTTTGTTGTTTTTTTTAGTAAGAAAATTTTGGATTGAAGATCGTCTGGCCTTTGCACGGAGCTAGCTCACTAACCTCAAGTCTAGATTCCGATCGCAGATGATCTAGAGCTTCTTGTGGAGTCAAAAAATTCTTGGTTTCTTCCTTTAAATACTCTTCCATGGCTATTTTTGAGTCATAGATTTCGCTTGAGTATGTTTTATATTTTTCTTCATGCTTTTGTATTGCAATCGAAAGCCAAAGGACGTCATTTTCAGTATCTAGCTTTCCTCGGCACCCCACCTGTTTGCCGGCCTCTATCCAACTGATGATTTTTTCATCCGTATTCATGTCACTCTCCGGTGATATTGATGACAACTTTTGTGCCGTCGTCTCTTTTTACATTGATATGTGGGTGCTCTCCATGAGCATCTTCAAGCCCGTGCCCCCGGACTCTCCCTGTTTTCGGGTCAATTGCATAGTCCTTATGATATGCGCGCCCCTTTTTAAAACGCTCCAGTTTAAACTTTTTCCGTTCTCCGACCGCATCTTGGGATCCTACCCCGCGTACCTTTTGATACCCTGGGAAGGCTTCGTTAAGTAGCAGATCTGCCTCGCGTTTTGTTTTGACGTTTACTGTCGTATTTTTACCGCCCGTCCGCAGTCGCTCAGCATTCTTTGAAAGTTTTGGCGTAGATGGAGCTGGTGGGCTGGGTTCTCGTGCATCAACTTTTGCCTTCGTTGCTGGATTTTCAACACCGGTATCTGGTTTACACGCATCCCCCCCTGGACAAGTATTCAACCCCAATGGATCCACCCACCCCGTGGGGTTGGGTACGTACTGGTAGTTGTTCAACCCACCCGAAAGCTTGATCGGATCCGGTGTCAGAAACCGTCCAGTGCCCGGATTGTAGTAGCGATGCCGGTTGTAATGTAAGCCTGTCTCGGCATCGAAGTACTGACCCTGGAAACGTAGAGGGTTGTCGATTTCTGCAACGTCGAGGGTTGCGAGGTTGCCGTAGGCGCGGTACTTGGCTGACCACATAATCTCGCCGCTGTAGTCAGTGAGTTCTTGCGGCGTGCCGAGGTGGTCGAGTTGGTAGTAGAACGGTTCGGCTTTGATTGGGCCTTCGCCATCGAGCATGGCCAGCGGGCGGAAGCTGCCGGGTTCGTAGATGTAGCTGCGATATCGGTTGTCGCCGCTCTCGGCGATGAGACGTTCGCCTTGCCACAGGAATTCGGTGGTGTGGCCATCGACGGTTTTGGCGATGCGACGGCCGAAGGCGTCGTACTGGTAGCTTGCGATGCTGCCACCCGGCAGGCTGACACCGATCAGGCGATGTTGGCAGTCGTAGCGATACTCGGTGACGAGTTTCTGCCCGGCGCCGCGACGTTCGCGGATCAGGTTGCCGTGGGCGTCGTAGTCATAGTGGCGGTCGCCCTGCATGAGCAGGCGGTTGCCTTTGACGTTAGCCAGGTTCGCGGTTGGCTGGTCGCCTTGGCCAAGCAAGTTGCCCGCCGGGTCGTGGGCGAAGCTTTCCGGGGTGGTGCCACGGACGTTGATCAGGCGGTCAAGCGGATCGTAGTGATAGCTGCGGTTGCCTTTGCGGCTGTCGTCGATGCCGGCAAGGTTGCCGTTGGCATCGTAGGCGTAGCGGCGATGGAACAGGTTGCGTTCCTGTTGGCTGACGGTGTGGGCTTGCAGTCGGCCTTGTTCGTCATACTGGTATTGGCTGAGCAGCATGCCTTGCTGGCGCTGCTGTTCGCGACCGGCGTTGAACTGGTGCGTGGTCAGACGCGAGCCATTGAGGTCGATGCTGCTCAGACGGCCGCCGGGTTGGTGGCGGTAGTCGAGTTTGCTGCCGTCGGGGAGGCGGCAGTGGCTGAGTTGGCCGAGGTTGTCGTACTCGTAACGCAAGGTGCCCCAGCCCTGGTGTTCGGTGATCAGGCGATCTTGCAGGTCGTATTCGTAGGCGAGGGGCCAATGGCCGTCGTCGACGTTTACGAGGCGGCCGAGGGCGTCGTAGCTGTAGTGAATTTCCCCGCCATCGGCCAGGGTTCTCACCAGCAAGCGGCCTGCGGCGTCGCGTTGGTATTCGGTGATCAGCTCGCTACCGTCGTCGCCGAATTCGGTTTTCTTCAGCAGTTGGCCGTTAAGGTCGTACTCGTAGGCGGTACGGCGACCGTCGAAGCCGGTTTCCTGCTGGATCAGGCCGTTCGGGTAGTAATCGAGGTGGTAGTGCTCGCCACGTTCGTTTTCGATGTCGCTGAGCAATAGGCGCGAGTTGTCGTAGCGGTAGTGCAGTTGGCTGCCATCTGGATTGATGCGGCGGCTGAGCAAGTGCAGGCCATCGGCGTATTCGTAGCGGGTAACGCGGCCCAATTCATCACGCTCAGCGGTGACGCGACCGTATGGGTTATAGGTGAATACACGTGTCGCGCCGATGGGTAGGGTGATTTTCGCGAGGCGGTTGGCGGCATCCCATTGGTATTGGGTAATGGCGCCGCTTTCGTCCTGACGGGTGATCTGCCGGCCCAGCGCGTCGTAGCGGTATTTGCGTTGACCACCGTTGGGCAGGCGTTCTTCTAGCAACTGGCCGAGGTTGTTCCAGCCCAATTGATGGCGGCTGCCATCAGGGTGACGGATTTCCAACAGACGGCCTTGCTGGTCGTAGCTGTAATGAGTTGAGTTGCCATCCGGGTCGATTTGTTCGGTGATGTCGCCCTGATCGTTGCGCCAGTATGTCCAGCTCGCCGGCCCACGGTTCACCACCCGGATGAACCCGTTGTAGTACTCGTAATTGGTCGGTGCATCTTCCGATGGAATCACCGCAACCAGTCGGCCAGCATCGTTGTACTGGTATTCGGTGACTGCGCCGAGAGGATCCTGTTCGGCAACCAAGCGACCCTTGTCATCGTAGGCCTTGAGGTGTTCGGCACCGTCCGGATCGACCTTGGCGACCAGCCGAGCCTGATCGTCATGGGTGTAGACCTCTTCGCTGCCGTCGGAGTTAGTAACCGTGACGCTGCCCTTGTCATCCCAGGCGTAGTGGGCGTCCATCTGCGAGAAGCTTGCCCAGTGATGGATGCAGCGTGCCGACTTGCCTTCTTTTTCCCATTCCCAGTAGAAACTGGCGCCACCGGCCAGTTTGCGTTCGAGGATGACGTTCTGTTCGTTGTAGGCGTAATGCTCGGCTTCACCGGCGGCGTTTTTGGCTTCGATCAGGCGGTGCTGGGCGTCGTAGCCGTAGGTGACCAGATTCTGAACAGTGCTCCAGGCATGTTCCAGGTTGTCCGCCGGGCTGAACTGTTGATAGTCGATGGCGACGATGTGTTTGCGGTCGTACCGCACGAGGAGGGCGCGACCGGCACCGTTATCGACACGTTTGATTCGTCCGTGAATGTCACGAGTGATGTGCAGGCGGTTGTCGTAATTGTCGCTGATGGCGATCAGCGTCGCGCCTTTGCTGTTGTAGCGGAAGTGGTAGAACTGCTTGCGTTCGCCTGCTTGGGTGAGGATCAGTTCGGACGGATCGTCACCGATGAAAATCGCCGCTTCCGACAGGCTGTTGGTGATCGCCGGGCGCTGCATACTTGGCAGCGGGAACGTGGTGACGCGGTTTTCGTGATCGGTCCAGATCACCTCGTCGTCATTGATGTCGACACGTTGCGCGAGGGCGTGACTCCAGCCGTAGCCGAGGCCGCAATCGATTTCTGCGGCGCTGGTGCGATAGAGGCGCGTCCAGCTGAAAGGTAGCAAACCGCCAAGTTCGCCGTCGGTCAGGGTCAGCAACTCTTCGCCAGTGACCATCGATACCGGGCAACCATTGGTGCAGGTTTTCTTGGCGCAGGCGGCGCTTTTGTCGTCAGGCGTTTTCGACTGAGTAGAAGCGTCGTCGACCTTTTCCTTTGGTACGAGGGTGGTCTGTTTTTCTTTCTTGCCACGCGGAAACGAAGAAGCGTCTTTCACTTCCTGTTTCGGTGTATCCGTAGTTTTCGGTACCTGACTTTTAGAACCGTTGGCGGCGGCCTCGTCGATTTTGATCGCCGCTGTTTTGGCCGGCTTCATCGGCACGTTATTGGCACTGGCAATCAACGGCTTCGACACTTCGGCGTGCGCTGGCAGACTGTGCTTGCCGCTCAGGGACATCAGTTTTGCGGCCAGCTCTTCAAGGTACTTGAGCGCCGTACCGGATTTGACCGTGGACAGGGTTTTGGTCCCCACCCGCACCGCGATTCCGGCACCGCCAGTGAGGCAAATACCCAGCACCACGTTGATCAGGAATTCCGACGCAATGGCCGTCACCACGTCGACGATGACTTGTGGTGGCAGCATGCCGACCCACGCCACGATCGCCGAGACGTAAATGAACATCAATGGTTCGTCACTGAGGATCAACAGACCCGACGCAATGGATTCCTTGGACGCAGCATAGAGCTTGTCGATTTCGACATCCGACAGGTACTTGCGGAGCTTTTCGAGGTTTTCCTTTGGATGTGCAAGCAGTTCGAACAGGCTTTTGATGTCATCCCACAGCCTGAGTAACGCCTTCTCCAGACCATCCATCGCTCGTTTCAACAGAATGACAGACCGACCCGCGCGGTCCGTAGCCGAGTAGCTGGCCCACTGTGGTTGGAACTTGCTCGACCATTCACTTTGCAACCAGCCGTTTAGATTGCCGATCACACCCTGGTAGGAGTCGTACATCGCTTTGACATTACTTTGGGATACGTTCGGGAAAAAGGTGATGCGGTACATCTGGCCTTTCTTGCAGCCGTCGATCACCTTAATGCCGCTCGGGCCGATCGTTGTTTCAATAACAGGTCCGGTGACGTCGTCGTAGAAAGTGCCTTTGGTGACGGGTTCCAGTTTCACTGGCGTATTGCCGATCGGTACGAAGCGCGCCGACTCGAACATGTGGATCAGCGTGAAGTCGCCCGCCAGAGGGCAGGTCGCGTAAGTCTCGACCTTGCCGGTTTTGGTCTTGCGTTTGGTCACGCTGACTTCATTTCCGACTTTGAAGGTCTGGTCGACATCCAGTGCCCAACCAGTCAGGAAACCGTCCGCCCACTCCTTGTAATCGCTCAGGCAATTTTTGAAGTCTTTGAGAATCAGGTTCACGTCAGGGGTTTTGGCGTCCAGTACGCGCAGGACCAAGGTACCAATCGGGGTATTCATGACGTGACTTCCTTTGTCAGCTGAGCAGCAAGACGCTCTGCCAAATCTTCTGTATTGGGTTGTTGGCGGACGAAGCGCTCGACCTTGTGGCGCAAGTTACTTTCTGGGAAGGCGAAGAACAGTTCCGGGCAGTCGTCGCCCAGCCACTTCATCAAGTTGTCGATGATGGTCACAGGGTTTTTCTCGTTCAGCTCATCAAGCAGCTTCTGCGGCACCTCCCACCACGGCCAGTCCTTCGCCGGTGGCACCGCGCGTGGCCCTACTTTCAGGCTCTTTCCATTGATCAGATACCGATCAAACACCGGCAACACTTCACCGGCGGCATCGCCGAGTCCTGCCAGAATCGGGTAGATATGCCGCCCATCCCAGAACCGGAAAAACACTTTTGTCCCATCCGGCATCCGAACCTGAGTGAGGCTACGTAGATGTTCGAACACCACGTTCGGTTCGCTGCTGGAAACGGCCAGCCACCCCCAATCGAGGGCGTCGGTTTCGGCTATCCATGGCAGGAAGCTTGAGTTGGGTTTCAACTCGGTGAGGTAGGGCATCACTGGCTGCCAAGCCGCATAGGGTGTACCGCCCCAGATCGGGATCGCCTGGGTTGTCGGTTCATTTTGGTAAAGCGACTTGAGCGCTTCGGCATCGCTGGCCGTGCTAACGATCAAGTACAAACGCTCGCCCGTTTGCAACGGCCGTTCAGCCAACCACGCTTGAGGGGTCAAAAGATCAGATCGCACAAGCACCTGCCTTGCATTTTTCGCACTCTTCACAGAATGGCGCGTTGCGTTTGAGGGTGTTGACTTGGGCCGGGGTCAGCACCGCACCTGCTTTATCTGCATCAGCCTGCTTCAACGCCCCAGGCATCAACGGTGCCGCACCGGTCCCGCTGCCCGGACTCCCTCCGGAGTTCATGTTGATCACCGGCCCGCTCAGCGTCACGCCGCTGGCGTCGATCTTGATGAAGCTGCCGCCGCCCTTGAGGGTGAGTTCGCTGCCGGCTTCGAGCACGACTTTCATGCCGCTGCTCAGGTGGATTTCCTGGCCGGCTTCGATGAATTGGCCGGTGCCGATCTTGATGTGCTGGTTGACGCCCACGGTCAGGTGGTCGTTGGCGCGGGTTTCGACTTTGCGGTCGGCGTAGACAGTGTGGTGTTCTTCGGCCTTGAATTCGCTGTAACTGTTTTGTTCGACGGTGTCGTGGCGTTCGTTGCCGACGCGGATTTTCTGGTCGTGTTCGACGTTTTCGTCCCAGTCGCGCTGGGCGTGCAGGAAGATCTGTTCCTGGCCCTTTTTGTCTTCGATGCGCAGTTCGTTGAAACCGCCGCCGCCCGGAGAGCTCAGGGTTTTGAAGGTGCTGCGGGTCTTGTTTGCCGGCAGGGCGTACGGGACGACGTTTTCCTTGTGGTACAGGCAGCCGCTGATCAGCGGTTGGTCGGGATCGCCTTCAAGGAAACTGACCAGCACTTCCATGCCGATCCGCGGAATGGCGATGCCGCCATAGTGGGCGCCGGCCCAGGCGGAGGAGACGCGCAGCCAGCAGCTGGTTTTGTCGTCGGCCGCACCGATGCGGTCCCAGTGGAATTGCACTTTGACGCGGCCGTACTGGTCGCAGTGGATCTCTTCACCTTTCGGCCCGGTGACCACGGCGCTCTGGCTGCCGAGGATCCGTGGTTTGGGGTGGTTCAGCGGCGGGCGGTTCGGTACGTCCCACGGGGTGGCCTGGAAGCGGTTGCGGTAGCCCTGATGGAAATCGTCCTTGAGCTGGGTCGTGTTGCTGGTGACCGACTCTTCCAGCACTTGCGGCTGTTTGCCTTCGTGGAGGATTTCGGTCAGCAGCCACAGGTCGTTCCATTTGGTTTTCGGGTGCTGGGTCAGGGCCAGGAAGTGGCCGCTGACCAGCAACGGCTGATCGCTTTTGCCTTCGGCAAGCTGGAAGTCGCTGCGGTGACGCTCGAGGGCGCGTTTGGCCAGGTGCTTGCCGCGTTCGCGGTCGATGAAGCGGCCGGGGTAGTCGTAGTCTTCGAGGTCGGGCAGGGCGTCGCCACGGTTTTCGCTTTCCAGGGTCAGGCGCGGTTTTTCGAAGTCGTAGTCGCGGCGGGTGGTGCGGCTGGTGCGGGTTTCCAGGCGCAGGTCGAAGCGCTTGATCGCCGGGTCGTTGGCGACCATGCCGGAGTCTTGCTGGTAGGCCACGGGCGCGAGTTTCGGGAACACCGTCTGGTCATCGCCGAACACCAGCTTGTGGGCCGTGGCGCTGTGCTGGAAGTGGTAGTGGATACCTTCTTCCTCGCACAGGCGCTGGATAAACTGCAGGTCCGATTCATTGTACTGAACGCAGTAAATGCGCTCGGGATAAATCGCCCCGACTTTGAATTCGTAGGCATTGCTCTGGATGCCGTGCTCTTCGAGGACCATGCCGACGATTTTCGGCACGGTGAGGTTCTGGAAGATGCGTTGGTTGATGCGGTGCGCCAGGTAGGACAGCTGCGGGCGCAGGGTCACGGCGTAGCGGGTCAGGCGTTTGCCGGAATCGCCTTGGGCGGCACGATAGATCTGGCCATGGATGCCGCTGCCGTCTGGCGAGAGCTGCAAAAAGGCTGGTTTGTGCAGCAGGGTCTCGAGGTCCAGGGACGGCTGTTCACTGACCAGCTCCACCTCAAACACAAAAGGCTGGCTGATGGCTTCCCGACCTTGCAGGGAAAGGACCTGGAGATCGTTTTCCAGACCTTCGATAGTCAGGGCAAAGTGAGTCTGATTGGCCGGCGCGAACATCCCTTGTTCCTCGTACAGTGCTGCGGCGTTCGTTGACACCCGGAAGCCGGGTCAACGGACGCAAAATTCTGGAAGGACGTAAACAACATCGACCAGCAGAGCTGGCCGATGCTTGAAACGGTCGGCCTGGATCAGGCGACCGGAACGCGCCAGTCATCGGAACCCGAAGTACCGGATACTTCGTGGGTCCAGGTGATTTTGCGGTAGGTGAATTGCACTTCTTCCAGGTGAGTGAAGTGCGAGTTCGACGGATCCTGGCAGTTGTGCATTTTGTTGTTGATGGCGACGATGATCGCGTCTTCCAGTTTGGTGGTGTAGTAGTGCTCTTGGGTGCCTTGAGCCGAGGTGCGGTACCACTGGATAACGATTTCGCTCATGCGCTCGCCGGAGGTCAATGCCGCTTGCAGCAGTGGCGAAGACTTGTCGTAGACCTTGGTGATCACGACTGGCTTGTGTACACGCTGACCGGTCGGTTGTCCGGACTGTGGGTCACGCGGGATGATCACGTCGTGGCTGAAAGCCTGAACCATGACCTGGTCTTCGTGACCTTCCTGGTAGGTGTTGCCAACGGAGTCGGCGGTGAACGCGCCGGCAGTGATCAGGCCTTGTTTCTCGCCGGTAACGGACATGTACGCTGGTGTAGCCATGGATGTGCTCCTTGCTAAAAGTTAGGGTGCCCGGGAGGCGGTATCGCCCGGTGGGTGCCTGACTGTTATCAAGGTCCGTGCCATAAATTATTAAAGCTATATAAATCAGGTGGTTGAGGCGATTTGTCCAGCGCCGAAAGGATTTTCGGCAAGGATCAGCTGAAAAGGTGCGCAAGAAGTTGCGCAGCACTGCGCAACTTCTTGCGCACTGGGCTGGAGGGCTTGATTAACTTGGCGTCCAGCGTCGCTGGGGGGCTTTTCATCGAAATAGTTGCGCAACTTCTTGCGCATCAAGGCCATGAGCCGTCACCCCCCCGACAATGGGCGCAACGAACAGCGCTGTCCGATGGTCAAACCCAGCGCCGAGATCACTGAATAACCCTGAAATCGACTGGAGAGCGACATGAAAATCCTGATGGTTTTAACGTCCCACGATCAATTGGGTAACACCGGTAAGAAAACCGGCTTTTGGCTCGAAGAATTCGCCGCACCGTATTACACGTTCAAGGACGCTGGCGCGCAGCTGACCCTGGTTTCACCCAAGGGCGGCCAGCCACCGCTGGACCCTAAAAGTGATGAGCCAGACGCGCAGACTGCGGCCACCGATCGCTTTCACAAGGATTCCGCTGCCCAGTCCGCATTGGCGTCTACCGGGGTGCTGAATACCGTGAGGGCCGAAGACTATGACGCTGTTTTCTATCCAGGCGGGCATGGCCCGTTGTGGGATCTGGCTGAAGATCCCTTTTCAATTGCGCTGATCGAGTCGTTTTACACGGCGGGCAAACCGGTGGCGGCGGTCTGTCATGCGCCGGGGGTGTTGCGCCACGTCAAGAATGCGGACGGCCAGCCATTGGTCAAAGGCAAGCGCGTGACGGGCTTCACCAACTCCGAAGAAGCCGCTGTGCAGCTGACGGATGTGGTGCCGTTTTTGGTCGAGGACATGCTCAAGGCCAACGGTGGTCTTTTCTCCAAGGCCGATGACTGGGCGAGTTACGTGATTGCGGATGGTCTGTTGCTGACCGGCCAGAACCCGGCCTCGTCGGAAGCGACCGCCAAGGCTTTGTTGGCGAAGCTGCAATAAGATCAAAAGATCGCAGCCTGCGGCAGCTCCTACATCGACCGTGTGCAACCGCGATGCAGCGGGTGTACCTAATCCCCGTAGGAGCTGGCGAAGCCTGCGATCTTTTTTGCAGCCATAACGCTTATTTGGAAACGTTCAAGCCCAGTGCTGCCAAACACTCATCAATCGACCGCCGCTGCGTCTCGGCATACAGCCCTAACTCATCAATCGTCGATCTTCCCAAGGCCTTTTCGAACGCTTGCTGGTTCGAATGCACGCCATAGTGGGTTTGCGCCGCATCCCCCAGGTTCGACTGAAAAATCCCCGCCGCACTGACTGGCAAAAAGTCTTCGTACACCAGCGGTTCAACCCGCACATAGCCGCCTTTGAGCAAATCTTCCAGCGACGCGCCTTTCAATTCATCCGCCGCCAAGCCTTTTTCCGTTACGAAGTAGCGAAAGTACGCCAGTTCCTGTTGGCGCATGTCCTCGACGGTGTCAGGGAATTCGCCGAAGTGCTGCGTCATTAGCGTGTTGTAGCGTGCGGCGTTGGCTTCATTGGGGAAGTCCTTCAGTTCATCCCGGGCAGCGTTGAGCAAGCGGTCGTAAAGCGCCCGGCCTTTGGGGGTGAGCGCCGCACCGCGTTGCTCGATTTCACCGAAGCGGGCGCTATGGCTGCCGCGGGTTTCGGCTTGATCGGTAAACGCAATCGGCTCGTCCAGCGCCTTGAAGCTGGTTTGGCGCAGCAGGATCGGGCATTGGCGGCGGGGCGGGCCTTCGATCACCGCTTTGGGGGTGATGCCATGGGCGGGCATTTGTGCCTGCACAATGTCGATGTCCAGGGTGCGTGGCGTCAGGTGGTTAATGTGTGGGCCTTTGAACGCCACCACGTCGGCGATCAGTCGATGCTGGGCACTGAGCTGCTGGTATTGCGCGGCGGTGACGGTGGCGCTGTGGTGCCAGCGGAAGGTTTCCAGTGCTTGTGCGACAAAGTCCTGCGTCTCGTATTCAGTCAGGCCGCCCTGGGTTTCAGCGCGCTCAATAAGGGCCAATGCCGCCGGGGTGAAGATCGAGCGCGTGTCCAGCACCGACTGGGCAAAGGCCCGCAGTTCGGTGTCTTCGATCAGTTCCAGGCGCAGCAGCGAGGTGAACACCCGGAACGGGCTGACCTGCAACGCCGCCTCATGCACGGCACGGAACGCGGTGGAATGCACCGGCACGCCGGCCGGGGTCAGGTCGTAATAGCCCACCGGTTGCATGCCCATCACCGCAAACAGGCGGGCGAGGGTCGCTAGTTCAGCGGCGGTGCCGACGCGGATCGCACCATGGCGTTCCAGATCCAGTCGCTGGATTTCGCCGGTGCTGTGCAGCTGTCGGGCGATCTGCGGATCGCTGTCCAGCACGTGGCGGTTGGTCTGTTCCACCAGTTCCATCAGCGCGCCGTACAGCGGCACTTCTTCGCGGTACATGTCGGACATCGCTTTGGAGAAGCGTTGGCGGATCAGGTCAGGGCTGACGAAGTTCGGATGGCTCATGAAAAGTTTCCTGGCGCAGTGACGTATCGGATGCCGGAAAAGATCGCAGCCTTCGGCGGCGCCGACAAACGAAGTTTCTGACGAACTTCATTCTGCCAAGGACTGTTCTTGCGATGCAGGCTGTTCTTGCAACGTAGGCTATTCGGTTATCGCAGCACTTGGTCCACCAGTTCGATCCAGTGCCTGACCGGCGTTCGTCCGGCGCTGTTGAGGTGGCTCTGACAGCCGATGTTGGCGGTGGCGATGACCTCGGGATGGCCGCTTTCCAGGGCGTTGAGTTTGTTGTCGCGCAGTTGCCGGGCCAGTTCCGGTTGAGTGATCGAATAGGTGCCGGCCGAGCCGCAACACAAATGACTGTCGGGCACCGCCGTGAGATTGAAGCCCAACCGGGTCAGCACGGCCTCTACCGCGCCGCCGAGTTTCTGTGCGTGCTGCAAAGTGCAGGGGCAGTGGAAGGCGATCCGCTGGTCGGTGGCGGCGCAAACCCGTTCCAAAGGTTCATCGGCCAGCACTTGCACCAGGTCCAGGGCCAGTTCGCTGACCCGCTGGGCTTTGGCCGCATAGACCGGATCGCGCTCCAGCAGATGCCCGTAATCCTTGATGAATGCGCCGCAGCCGCTCGCGGTTTGCACAATGGCTTCGGCGCCGTTTTCCAGGTGCGGCCACCAGGCGTCGATGTTGCGTCGGGCGCGGTCCAGGCCCATGGCTTGGGCGTCGAGATGATAATCCAGTGCGCCACAGCAGCCGGCGTCTGGCGCCGGGATCACGCTGATCCCCAACCGATCCAGCACCCGCGCGGTTGCGGCATTGGTGTTGGGCGACAGACCGGGCTGCACGCAGCCTTCGAGCATCAGCACCCGGCGAGCATGCCGAGGGGCAGGGCGCTCGCCTGCGGCGGGGAGGTCGTGGGGCAACTTCGCCTCAACACTCCGTGGCAGCAACGGCCGGAATGTGGCGCCGATTTGCAGCAAAGTCCTGAACAGATTCGGATTCGGCGCCAGTGCCCGCAACCCTTGGCGCAACAGCCGCTGACTGGCCGGGCGCGGCACCGCTTGATCGATCACGGCGCGGCCAATGTCCAGCAAGTTGTGATAATCCACCCCGGACGGGCAGGTGGTTTCGCAGTTGCGGCACGTCAGGCAGCGATCCAGGTGCAACTGGGCTTTGGCCGTGGCGGGGGCGCCTTCGAGCACTTGCTTGATCAGGTAGATGCGCCCGCGCGGCCCATCCAGTTCGTCGCCCAGCAGCTGGTAGGTCGGGCAAGTCGCGTTGCAGAACCCGCAATGCACACAGGTGCGCAGAATCTTGTCCGCTTCTTCGGCGCGGGGCAGTAGTTTGGACTGTTCGCTCAAGTTGGTTTGCATGCTAAAGGTCCGCGTACATCCGGCCGGGGTTGAACAGCCCTTTCGGGTCCAGTTGCGCCTTGAGTTGCCGGTGATAGCGCAGCAGCGCCGGGGCCAGCGGCTGGAATGGCGTTTCGCTGACGCCATGGCTGAAACAGGTGGCGTGGCCGCCGAGTTCAAGGGCCCGCGACTGAATGTTGTCGGCCGCGGATTTCAACCAGCGTTGCGCGCCGCCCCAGTCGATCAGTTGCTCACCGGGCAAGTCCAGAGGCCCGAGGTTGTTGGGCAATGACAAGCGCCACAGCGGCAGGCCCTCATTAAAAAAGTCTAGTCGTTGTTCGTTCAGGTCGGCCCAATAACCGGAGTCCAACGGTTCGCCGCCGAGCCGTTGATGGGCGGCCGTGACCGAACCTTCGCCGCCTTCGAGCCGCAGATACAGACGCTGACCGTCGTGGCTGGCAGCGCTGATGGGCAGTGGTTGCTGGCCCCATTGCGCCAGATTTTCCAAGGCGCGGGCGCAGTCGATGTCCAGGCTGATGCTCAAGCATTGCCGGGGTTTGGGCAGCACTTTGAGCGAGACTTCGGTCAACACCCCGAGGCAGCCATAACTGCCCACCATCAGGCGCGAGAGATCGTAGCCGGCGACGTTTTTCATCACTTCACCGCCGAAGCGCAGGTGAGTGCCGAGGCCGCTGATCACCCGCGTACCGAGGACAAAATCGCGCACTGAACCGGACCACGGGCGCCGTGGCCCGGATAACCCCGCCGCGATCATCCCACCGACGGTGGCGCCTTCGCCAAACGACGGCGGCTCGCAGGGCAGCATTTGCCCCGCTGCGTCCAGTGCGGCAAACAGTTCGCTCAGCGGCGTGCCGGCGCGAACGCTGATCACCAGCTCCGTCGGGTCGTAGCTGACGATGCCGCGATGGGCGCGGGTGTCGAGTATTTCTCCGGCCACTTCACGGCCGAGAAACGCCTTGGTGTTACCGCCCTGAATGCGCAGCGGCGTGGCGTTTTCCCGCGCCTGTTTGACCTGCTCCAGCAGGGCTTCACTGGCATCGAAGTCCGGCATCAGAAACGCTCCAGCTCAGGGAACGGCAGTTGCCCGGCGTGGATGTGCATCGCGCCGAATTCCGCGCAGCGGTGCAGGGTCGGGATGTTCTTGCCGGGATTGAGCAGGCCCTTTGGGTCGAACGCGGCTTTCACTGCATGAAACAGGGTTAATTCGTCACTATTGAATTGCGCACACATCTGATTGATTTTCTCCCGGCCGACACCATGCTCGCCGGTGATGCTGCCGCCGACTTTCACGCACAGTTCGAGGATCTTGCCGCCAAGGGCTTCGGCCCGTTCCAGTTCACCGGGCTGGTTGGCGTCGAACAGGATCAGCGGGTGCATATTGCCGTCGCCGGCATGGAAAACGTTGGCCACGCGCAAGCCGTATTCTTGCGCCAGGCTGGCGATGCCCTTGAGCACACCAGGCAATTCACGGCGGGGGATGGTGCCGTCCATGCAGTAATAATCCGGCGAGAGGCGGCCAATTGCCGGGAAAGCGTTCTTGCGCCCGGCCCAGAACCGCACGCGTTCGGCTTCGTCCCGGGCCTGGCGCACCTCGCTGGCGCCGGCCTGTTGCAGCACTTCGCGGACTCGTTCGCAATCGTCGTGGACATCGGCTTCGACACCGTCCAGTTCGCACAACAGAATCGCTTCGGCGTCCACCGGGTAACCGGCATGGATGAAATCCTCGGCGGCACGGATTGCCAGGTTGTCCATCATCTCCAGGCCACCGGGAATGATCCCTGCGGCGATGATCTCGGCCACCGCGCGACCGGCCTTTTCCACTGAATCGAAACTCGCTAGCAGGACTTTGGCGACCTGGGGTTTGGGCAGCAATTTGACGGTGACTTCGGTGATGATCCCCAGCAAGCCTTCGGACCCGGTGAACAGAGCCAGCAGGTCGAATCCCGGCGCGTCCAGCGAATCGGCGCCGAGGGTCAGGTGTTCGCCCTCAAGGGTTAGCACTTCGAGTTTGAGCAGGTTGTGCACGGTCAGGCCGTATTTGAGGCAATGCACGCCACCAGCGTTTTCCGCGACGTTGCCGCCGATGGAGCAGGCGATTTGCGAGGACGGATCCGGCGCGTAATACAGGCCGAAAGGCGCCGCTGCCTGGGAAATCGCCAGGTTACGTACCCCCGGCTGGACCCGTGCGGTGCGGGCGGCAGGGTCAATGTGCAGAATGTTGTTGAACCGCACCATCACCAGCAGCACGCCTTTGTCCAACGGCAGTGCACCGCCGGACAACCCGGTGCCGGCCCCGCGCGCCACCACCGGCACGTTGCGGGCATGACAGAGCCTGAGCAGCGCCTGCACCTGTTCCAGCTGCCGGGGCAGGGCGACCAGCATCGGCGTGGTGCGATAGGCCGACAGACCGTCGCATTCGTAGGGTTTGAGTTCTTCTTCGCGCCAGAGGATGTCCAGGTCAGGCACCTCCTGCTGCAAGGCCTTTAGTAATGCAGCCTTGTCGACATTGGGCAGAACACCGTCGATGCGTTCGTCGTAAAGAATGTTCATCGTTCACCACCAAGCGCAAAGGGGCTTGCCCCCTTCACCACAGGGGATCTCATCAGTTTTTCCTTTCCAAAAACTCCCGGTACAACCGCGCCGTGTTGGCCGGTTGCTCAACCATCGGCATATGGCCGACACCGTCCCAGATTTCTACCCGAAGATCGGCGATGCCCTTGCTCCAGACCGGTACACTGCTGACGTCGATCAAACGGTCCTTGCGCCCCCACAGGAGCAGCGCCGGGCATTTGATGTCGGGCAGTTTCGGCTCCATCGGTGGGCTGGCGTGAAAGTCCCTGAAAATTTCTTCCAGCTCGTCGCGCTGCTGTTCATAGCGCTGGGCGACGGCGTCCAGCACGATCCCCGGCACCCATGGCGGTGAGACCATGGTCATGGCGTAGAAATACTGGAATTCTTCCCGGGAATGAATCAAAAACGGGTTGTGCCCGCGAGCCAGGTGTCGCTCCATGTCGCTGGGCTCCGGGGCAGTGACGCCGGCCGGGTCGAGCAGCGCCAGCGAGATAATGCGCTCGGGGTAATTGGCCGCCAGCCACGCCGCGATGTAGCCGCCCATGGAGTTGCCGATCACGTGCACCTTTTCGACCCCACAGATATCGAGCAACTGGATCAATCGTTTGGCCTGGACCGGAATGTCATAGCCGCCGCCGGCCTTGAAGCCGGTTTCGCCATGCCCGGCGAGGTCGGGGATGATCACCCGGTAGTCGTCGACAAAATGCCGGGCGAAGCGCAGCCAGATGTTCTTGTCGGCGCTGTAGCCGTGCAGCATCAGCACACTGCTGGAAGCTTCGTAAGGCCCGCCTTGCCAGGTCGAGACGGTCATTTCGGTGATCGGCACGACGATCTTGTGCAACCGGTACAGCCGGGCCTCCAGCGCCATGTTCAAGTCATAGAGCCAGTAACCGATGGTCGGGTAGCTCAACCAGCTCCAGGCCACGAAGACGGCGATAGTGACAACCAACAAAAGCATCAGGCTATTCCTTGCAGTGATCAGGACAGAGTGTGGTCGGTGGGTTTGAGCGCGATCCCTCCCTTCATGTATAGACCAAACATCGGGCATTCAGCTCATGGCGAGGCCATGCTATTCAGACCGCCAACCGGTGATGGCTATTTGCCGTCGCCCTGATAGACTTCAAGCACACTTTCAATCCCGTGTGTTGTCAGGCTCCGTTCAGTGGTACAGAGGCCTCTATGGAAAAAAAGGGAGGAAAGGGACTTTCACTGGCCAGGAGGCTTTATGGGTCACGAATCCTGGGGCTGGCCCTTGGATTATTGTGCGTCGGCGCAGGCATGTATCCACTCAACCCGGCGCCTTGGGTCTGGGTGGTGATGCTGCTCAACGGGCTGCTCTGGCCGCATGTGGCCTATCAATGGGCGCGCCGGGCGAAAATTCCTTTCCATGCCGAACACCGCAATATCCTGGTGGACGCGTTTCTCGGCGGCTTCTGGGTGGCCGCCATGCAGTTCAATCCGCTGCCCAGCGCGGCAACACTGTCGATGATGGCGATGCACAACGTGGCCATCGGCGGTTTGCGTTTTCTGTTGATGGGCGCCGTCGCGCAGATGCTTGGGATAGGCCTTGGGCTGCTGGTGTTCATGCCGGCTTTTGTCCCGCAAACCAGTCCGTTTCAGCTGTACGCCTGCTTGCCTTTGCTGTCGATTTATCCGCTGTCCCTGGGCTGGATCTGCTTCCGTCAGGCCCATACTCTTGGCCGACAAAAGCGCGAACTGTTGGCCCTGAGCCGCACCGACAGCCTGACTGGCCTGCTGAATCACGGTGCCTGGAAAGATCAGCTGGAAATCGAGTTTCAGCGTTGCCAACGCCAGCAGCAGGGCGGGGCGATAGCGCTGATCGACATCGATCATTTCAAAATCATCAACGACACCTACGGCCATGTCGCCGGGGACATCGTCCTGCGTCAGCTGAGCAAAATGCTCAAGCAGAACCTGCGTGCCGCCGATGTCGCCGGGCGCTATGGCGGCGACGAATTTTGTGTGCTGCTGCCGGACCTGCCGCTGGACCGCGCTGCCGTGGCGATGGATGCGCTGCGTGATCGTTTCGCCACGTTGGGTTACGAGCAGAACCCGGCGCTGAAAGTCAGTTTGAGCATCGGCCTGGCAGCCTTCAACCCGGCCCACAACGACGCGACCCTGTGGCTCAACGACGCCGACCAGGCGCTCTACGAAGCCAAGACCACCGGCCGCAACCGCGTCATTTGCCACAGTGATGGTAAACCGCATAAAGCGTTGTTCGATTCGGTGTAACCCAATAACTACACATCCCCTGTGGGAGCGGGCTTGCCCGCGAAGACGGCGGCACATTCAACATCTCTGTGATTGTCAGACCGCTATCGCGGGCAAGCCCGCTCCCACAGGGGATGTGTGGTCATTCAGGTTTGTGTATGTCGCATCCGGTGTAGAGCCTTGCGTCGTAGTCAGGTAGGGTATTTTCGACCCCCGACACGAAACAAGGATCGATTCATGACGTTCAAACGCTCTCGCTCCCTTCTGGCCACCAGCCTCGGCCTGACCCTCGCCCTCGGCGCCTTCACCCCCGCAGCCTTCGCCGAACCCCATAAACAAGTCCTCGCCGATGCCGAACAGTACAAGGGAGAAGCCCTGAAACTGCTGGAACGCTTGGTGAACATCGACTCCGGCTCCGGTTATGAACCGGGCCTGACCCAGGTGAGTGACATCGCCATCGAGGAGTTGAAGAAACTCGGTGCCACCATCGAACTCGTGCCCAACACCCCGGACAAGAGCAGCCATGTGCTGGCCACGCTCAAAGGCACCGGCAAGGCGAAAATCCTGCTGATGGCGCACATGGACACCGTGTTCAAGGAAGGCTCGGCCGCCGCCCGCCCGTTCCAGATCAAGGACGGCCGGGCTTACGGGCCGGGCGTGATGGACGATAAGGGCGGCATCGTCGCCGGGATCTACGCGCTGAAAGTCCTGAAAAACCTCGACTTCAAGGATTACGCGCAGATTACCTTCCTGCTCGACGCCAGCGAAGAAACCGGCTCGGACGTCGCCACCGACCTGATCAAGAAAACCGCCAAGGCCCACGACGTGACCCTCAACCTCGAACCGGGTCGCCCGGCGGATGGTTTGGTGGTATGGCGCAAAGGCAGCGCCACCGCCTTGGTCGAGGTCAAAGGCAAGGCATCTCACGCCGGCGTCGCGCCGGAGCTGGGGCGTAATGCGGCCATGGAAGCCGCGCACCAGATTCTGCAACTTGGCAAACTGGGCGATGCGCAGAAGAAAACCACCATCAACTTCACCGTGCTGAACGCTGGCGACCGCACCAACGTGATTCCGGATCAGGCCACCGCCAAGGCTGACGTGCGGGCAGCGGTGCCGGAAGAGTTCGACCGGATCGAAAAGGACCTGGCACGGGTCTCGAAAGACAAACTGATTCCCGAGACTGAAGTGACTACCACCCTTAAACGCGGCTTGCCGCCGATGCCGCAAACGGCGGAGTCAGATCGCTTGATGGCCATGGCCCAAGGGATTTACGGCGAAATTGGCCGCAAGTTGACGGAAGAAGGCAGCGGCGGGGCGGCGGATGCCAGCCTCTCGGCCGGAGTGGGTACACCGACGCTGGACGGGTTCGGGATTGTCGGCGGGAATATCCATACGCCCGAGGAGTACGCCGAGGTCGAGAGCGTAGCGCCGAGGATTTATCTGTTGTCTCGGATGATTATGGAGTTGACCAAGAAGTAATCGGCCAGATCATTCCTCAATGGGGCGCAGTTCTCTGTGGCGAGGGGGCTTGCCCCCGTTGGGTCGCGAAGCGGCCCTGAAAAAGTCTGACGCGCTGCACATTTACAAGCAACGACTGCTGCGTAGCCGAACGGGGGCGAGCCCCCTCGCCACGGGGGTTGGAGGTGCCGCGGGAGGAGGCGTTCAAAACCCGTTTAGCGGTGTTGCAGCAGATGCTATCGCGAGCAGGCTCGCTCCCACATTTGATTGCTGGCGTGCACAAATAATGTGTTCACAGAAAATCCAGTGTGGGAGCGAGCCTGCTCGCGATGGCGTCATGTCGGTTCACACCATCATTTCAGCCGAACCCTCACTCCTTGACGCTCATGTATTCCTTCGCCCAACGAATGTAATCCTCAGGCTGCGTATAGGTGTGAGTCAGTTCAGTGGCGTTCAGGTCCGACGCCTGGGTAAAGATCTGGCGTTGCTCGCGCAGGCTGTCGTATGTCGCCTTGATCGCCGCGAAGTAGGCGCCATGGCCGTCGATGGTGACGCGCACGCCCAGTTCGGCCAGGCGATTGTCGTCGCGCAGCAGCGGGTTGCCGTAGGTGACCAGCATCAGCGGCACACTCAGGTGCTCGGCGATTTGTTCGAGGTGGTCGAAGTCCCGCACGCCCACCATGCAAATCCCGTCCGCCCCGGCCTGTTGGTATTGCTTGGTGCGGCTGATGATTTCCTGAACCGGCAGGATCCCGGCATTGGTCCGCGCAATGATCGCCATTTCCGAGTCGACCCGGGCTTCGAGCGCCGCGCGAATCTTGCCGACGCCTTCCGCGACCCCGATCAGGTCAGTGGACTTACGGCCGAATTGCGCCGGCAACAGGGTGTCTTCAATGGTCAGGGCGGCGATGCCAGCGCGTTCAAGTTCGACGATGGTGCGCATGACATTGAGCGCGTTGCCATAGCCGTGGTCGGCGTCGGCGATCACCGGCAATTGGGCCACGCGGCCGATGCGGGTGGCCTGCTCGGCGAACTCGCTCAGGGTGATCAAGGCAAAGTCGGGGGCGCCCAGTACCTGCAACGACGCGACCGAACCACCGAGGATCCCCACTTCAAAACCCAGATCAGCGGCAATGCGTGCCGACATGGGGTCGAAGACCGACGCGGTGTGGTAGCAGGCGTTGGAAGCGAACAGTTGGCGGAAATTACGGCGCAAATCTTGATGTGACAGCCTGGACATATGAGTTCCACCAATACAAAGGAATGGAAGGGCTTGAGCAAAAGTGTCAACGCCGAAGGAACAAAAGGCTATCACGTGGGTGGGTGAAGAATGATGACGAATTTGCCGGCCAAGGGATGCAAGATCAAAAGATCGCAGCCTGCGGTAGCTCCTGCAGAGTGCATTTCATCCGGATTGACACGAATCCTGGCCTCGACGCGATCCCTTGTAGCAGCTGCCGAAGGCTGCGTTCGAGTACGAAGCGCTCGCCATCACGGATCGGGTGTCATGCAAAAGCAGAAGAGGATCTAGTTGGCGGTCAGTCTGAAAGATTAAGTTGGCAGGTTTTACGACTGCTACGCAGCCGAACGCAGGCTGCTACATAATCACGCAGCCACCGCCTGCTGTTGTTGGTTGCGCAGCGGCACGGCGCGGACCGAGTTGCCGGGTTGCAGTTGCAGGCGTTTGGCGGTGAGCCGGTCGACGATCAGGCTGTTGCCGACCAGCCGCGCCTGGGCAGTGGTGATGCGGCAGTTTTCCAGGCGGCGGTTGTGGATCAGCCATATTGGCGCCTGGTCGTCGGGCGTGCCGATGGCTAGCTCCAAGCGTTGGCTGTCACGCACCGTGCGGATTCTCGATACCGGGGCTTCGATCACCGGGCCTGCGTCGAAGATGTCGATGTACCCCTTATGGGCAAAGCCCTCGGCGGTGAGGATCTTCAGCGCAGGTTCGGTGTTCGGGTGCGGCTTGCCGATCACCGCTTGGGCCTGTTCAGTGAGCAGGCAGGTGTAGAGCGGTTGGCGCGGCATCAGTTCGGCAATAAAGGCTTTGCTGCCTAGCCCCGACAAGTGATCGGCATGGCTGAAATCCATCTTGAAAAAATGCCGGCCCAGGCTGTCCCAGAACGGTGAGCAGCCTTGTTCGTCGGCACTGCCGCGCAGTTCGGCAATGAGCTTGTCGCCGAACAGATGGGGAAATTCGGCAACGAACAGCAGGCGCCCCAGCGACAGCAATCGACCGTTACTGCCGTGGCGTTGATCGTGTCGCAGAAACAGCGAACAGATTTCCGATTGGCCGGTCATTTCGTTGTTCAGGAACAACGTGGGGATCTGGCGCTGAATACCCAGGTCCGGCGACGAGCTGACTGTGAGTCCGACCCGGTAGTTGTACCAGGGCTCCCGCAGGCCGACGGCCCCCGCCAGGGCACTGACACCGACCACTTGTTGATCGTCGTCTTCGAGCACGAACAGGTAATCGGCGTCTGCACGCTCGACCTGTTCGGCAAAGGTGCGCTGAGACCAGCGCACTCGGTGGGTCAGGCGTTCCTCACTGGCCGGCAGGGTGGTGACCCCGGGGGCGGCCCGTTGCACCAGATCCAGCAGGGCGGGCAGGTCGGTGACTTGAACCGGGCGGACAATCATGATGCAGCTCCTTCTTCGCGCCTGTTCGGGCGTTGTCGTTGGGCACGGGGCCGGTGGCGGCTCACAGGGCGATCAACCGGATCGCACTGGCGTCGGTCACGTTCAGGGCCGCGCACATTTCGGCGCTCAAGGCCACGGGTTGCCCGGCGCGATAGTCCAACTCGGCGACGATGGCGCGGTAACCCTTCAACGACTCGTTGCTTACCAGGTAGCTGCCGCGCGCATCGATGGCCGAGCCAGGGTGCACCGTGCCGGTCTGGCTTTGGGCGATGGAGCGAATGTTCGAGGTGCGTGCGTACAACGTCGGGCCACCGTCGAACAGGTCGATATAGCTGTTGGTCTCGAAACCTTCGCGTTCAAGTATGTCGAAGGCCTCCTGACCGTCGGGATGAATCCGGCCGATACATGCCTGTGCCGCCAGCGGCAGCATCGGCACGTAGATCGGGTATTGCGGCATCAGTTCGGCTAGAAATGACCGGCTCTGCAGACCGCAAAGCCGCTCGGCCTCAACGTACGGCAGGTCGAAGAAATGCTTGCCCAGCGCATCCCAGAGCGGTGACTGGCCCTGTTCATCGCTGTAGCCAACGATCTCTGTGATCACCGCTTCGGCAAAGCGCGCCGTGTGTGCGGCGATGAACAGCAGCCGCGCCCGGGACAGCAATTCGGAAAACCGCGTGCGTTCCAGCGCCGCGTCGATATGGAAACCGCGCAGCAAAGTATGGCCACTGAGGTCGTGGCACAACGACAGCGCCGGCACCCCGTGCTCGATGTTCAGCTCCCGTGAGGCACTGGTGAAATGGCGGTTGCGCAAACTGTAGAACGGCTCGTTGAACCCTGCGGTGGCGAGGATTTCCGAGCAGCCGACCAGACGGCGAGTCGTGAGATTTTCCAGCACGAAGAAATAGTTCTCCGGGCCAGGCCCCTGTACGTCTTTCTCGAACGAAGCGCAGGAGTCGAGAATCTTCTCGCGCAGGCGTTCGGTGTCGTCCGGCAAGGACGTGACCCCCACCAGACTGTCGCGCGCCAGTTGCTGCAACTGGGGCAGGTCGGTTAACTCCACTGGGCGTAAGACCAGCATGGATGTACTCCTGTATCAAAGGGTTCGGCGATTTGCACCGAACCTGACTATCACTGTCGGTTTCCACGCGTTAAATCGGCTGTCGCCTGAATTCATGTCAGACGCTGCTCTTTTTCTTGTCAGCCATTGCTTGGGTCGGGTAGGACCGTGCTGGCACCCAGTTTGTTGAGGAAGAATAGATAGACCAGCCCCAGGGCAATCCAGATCAGGCCGAGTTTCTGTGCATCGACGCCCATGTTGTACATGATGGCCGCGACGATGATGAAGCCGATCACCGGGCAGAGCAGGTGACGAATCACCTGGCCGGACTTCTGCCGACGCCAGTAATAGTTGATTACGGTCAGGTGCAGCAACATAAAGCCGCTCAGGGCGCCGAAGTTCACCAGGGAGGTGAGGGTGTCCACCGAGTTGATGAACAGGTAGCAGATCACCAGCGACAGTGCCGCCACCAGATAGATACTCACATACGGCGTGTTGTGTTTCGGGTGCACCTTGGCCAGCACTTTCGGCAGTTTGCCGTCCCGCGCCATGCCGAACAGCAGGCGCGAAACCGCCGCTTGCGAGGTGATCGCGACCGCGACGCCCCAGGCCAGGGCGGTGGCCACGGCGGTCAGGGTTGCCAGCCAGCTGCCGGCGGCGATTTCGGCGATTTCATAGAACGCGGTGTCGGCGGACTTGAAGCCCAGGCCGGCGGCCAGATCCGTGGCAATCCAGGTCTGCACGACAAAGATCACACCCATCACCAGCAATGTGATCAGCGCAGCCTTGCCAACGCTACGGCCCGGGTCGCCCTTGATTTCTTCGGCGAGGGTGGAAATCGCATCGAAACCGAGGAACGACAGCACCGCAATCGACACCGCTTGCATCAGCAGGGCGAAGTTGAATGTCTCGGGGTTGTACAACGGCGCCAGGGTCAGTTGACCGTTACCGCCGCCGTTGTGCAGGGCATTCCAGGCGTAGAACAGGAAGATCCCCAGCACTACCAGTTGCGCCAGTAGAAAGACGATGTTCATCCGCGCGGTGAAGGTAATGCCCCGCAGGTTGACGAAGGTGGCGCTGACCAGAAAAGCCAGGATGAAGCCGACTTTCGGGATGTCCGGGTACAAATGATTCAGCGCCATCGCCGCGTAGACGTAGAGCAGTGGCGGAATCAGCAAATAATCGAGCAGCATCAGCCAACCGGCGATAAACCCGACATGCGGGTTGAGGCCGCGTTGTGCGTAGGAATACACGGAGCCCGCAATCGGAAAGGCCCGGGCCATGCTGCCGTAACTGAGGGCGGTGAACAGCATCGCCACCATGCCGATGATGTAGGCCAGCGGCACCATCCCCGGGGCTTCGGCGTTGACGTAACCATAAACGCCGAACGGGGCGATGGGGATCATGAAGATCATCCCGTACACCACCAGGTCCGTCAGCGACAGGCTACGTTTCAACTCTTGCTTGTAGCCGAATTCTTCTATTTCCATGAAGCCCTTCTCCTTGATATGAAAGCAGCTGCATGCTGCGAGTTTGAAGCTATTGCTCTACAGCAGTGGCGCCAGATAATCGGTCCAGCGACCGATGTCCTCGGAGGTACGCAACAGATCGTTGCGTACCTCGATCAACACCGACTCAAGCCCGCGTGCATCGCCATGAACCGGCACGGTCATGTCACCCAGCGGATCGACTTTGTACGGCTGATTAGCCGCGACTTTCAAGGGGTGCCGACTCAACCCGTCGATTACTCGCTGCGCGTATTCCCCGGCCTGTCCGTACAACACGCCGGCTTCCAGCTCTCGTGGCTGGCCGTAATATATCGGCGTGAAACTGTGAATCCCCACCATGCGAACCGGTCGACCTTGCGCCACGCGGGCGTCGATCAAGGTTTGCAGGCGTGTATGAAACGGCTTGAACAGGCAGTGCCGGCGATAGTCGCGGGTGGCCTCGTCCAGATCCCGATTGCCCGGCACCTGATAAATCTCGCTCTGTAACGCAATGCTGTCCGGCGCATGGCGCGGGCGGTTGAGGTCGATCAACAACCGTGAATAGTTGGCCGCCAACAGGGTGGCGCCCAGTGCTTCGGACAAGCCCTCGGCCAGCGCCAGGGCGCCGATGTCCCAGGCGATGTGTTCGCGGGCGGCTTCATGGCTCAAGCCCAGGTCATTCAACCCGGCCGGGATAAAACGACTGGCGTGCTCACACACCAGAATCAGCGGGTGCTCGGAGGCTTCCCGGCTCAGGGTGTACGCAGGTTGGGTATAGAACCCCAATTCGGCGGACTCAGTACAGGCGCGCATAGTGCTCACAAAGATCGGCGGGCGAGAGCTGTTCCGTCAGCCTCAGTTCCTCGGTTTTAAGGGCGAACCAGGTGTCCAGCAAGGCGCTCGGCAGGGCTTCGATCAGCGCCTCGCTGTTGCGCAGGCATTCCAGGGCCTGGGACAGGGACGCGGGCAGGGCGACGATGCCGCGGGCCTGGCGTTGTTCTTCGTTCAGGGAATCGGGAACTTCATCGGTGATCGCGTTCAGGGCCAGGCGCTGCTCGATGCCCAGGCGCCCGGCGATCAGCAACGCAGCCATGGCCAGATGCGGCGAGGCGGTGGCGTCCATGGCGCGAAATTCCAGGTTGTACTGCGCCGCCACGGCTTTGCCGCCCAGGCTCACGGTCGGGCAAATCCGCAGCGCCGCTTCGCGGTTGCGTTGGCCGAGACAAGCGTAGGAAGCGCTCCAGTGATGGGGCTGCAAGCGCTCGTAGGAAACCGGTGTCGGCGCGGTAAAGGCGCAGAGCGCCGGCAAATAGTGTAGAACGCCGGCGGCCCAATGCTGGCCGAGGGTCGACAGGCCGTTGGTGGTGCCGGCGTCGTACATCACCGGGTGGCCGGCCAGATCCTGCAGGCTCACGTGTAAATGCACGCCATTGCACACCGCCTGCTCGGAAGTCTTGGGGGCGAAACTCAGGTCCAGGCCCATTTGCCGGGCGATCTCACGGGTGATCTCACGCACGTTCACCGCACGGTCGGCGGCGGCGACGCCGAGGGTTGGGCGGCAGGTGATTTCGTATTGGTGCTTGCCGTATTCCGGCAGAAACATCTCTGGTTCCACACCGCCGGCACGCAGTGCGCTGAGCAACCAGCCGCCGAACTCGGCGCCCTGACGCTGCGCCTCAAGAGAGAACGCCAGATGCTCAGTCGCGCCGCTGCCGAGGTTGAATTCATGTTCGAACGCGGCGTTGATCTGCAGTCCCAATTCGTCGCGATAACGCTCCACTTCGTTGCGCAACAGCGTACGCGGGCACGCGCCCCACGGGCGTCCATCGGTTTCGCGAATGTCACCGTGAATGAAGTCCAGCGCCGGGGCATTGGCGTCCGGGCCGTTGTTGACGGTCACTCGGCTGCTCAAGTCGGGGATCAGCCGCAAGTCTCCATAAGCACCCCATGGATTGCTGGAGGCAATGATGTCTTGCGGGGTCAGGGCGCTGTTGGCCGGCACCCAGCCGCAGCCCGCCACTTGATAGGTATCGAGTTCGTCGGTGGGAAAGGAACGGCCGCGCGTCACGCCAATCAGGTCGGTGGTGACGATCGTGGTCATCGGCAGTGGCGACAGGCGAGCGCTCATGGCTGCATCTCCTGCAACCGGCGGAGCACGGTCTGGGTGTCGGTGATCCAGCAGTAGCCTTTGATGGCGTTCAGGCAGGCGTGATGCCGTTGTTCGGTGTAGGTGGCGCAGGCATCTTCGACCAGCGTCACCAGGTAACCGCGGTCGGCGGCGTCACGCACGGCCATGTCGACGCATTGGTCGGTGACGATGCCGGCGATGATCAGGTGGCGGGTTTCAAGGTTGCGCAGCACGTAGTCGATGTTGGTGGAGTTGAAGACCCCGGAAGAGGTCTTGGGCAGCACGATTTCGTTTTCGATCGGCGTCAGGTCATCGATGATTCGCGCTTGCGAACTGCCCTTGGGCAGGTGCATGTCCGAGAGTTTGTGGTCCAGCGAACGATCGCGACCATCGGCGGTGAGGCTTTCGATGAGCGTGTGCAGCACGTTTTGTCGTGCATTACGAAAGGCACTGAGCAGCCGGCGTTGATTGGGCACCACTTGCATGTGGGCGCGGGTCAGAAAGTATTCGGCATCCGGCCCGTTGAGGTGCGGATCGAACTGCGGCTCAAGCCAGGCACGCTGCATGTCCACCAGCAACAGCGCGGTGTGGTCGGCGGCAAACGGCAAGTCCCGGGGCGAGTGATGGGGGAGCGTGAACATCCTTATTTTTCCTCCAGCAAGTGGGTGTCGAAGTCGGCCCGCAGGGCGTCGATGCCTTCCAGGCGATCGGCCAGATCGGGGCTGCGCAGGGACAGGCAGGCAACCAGTGCTTCAACCTGGGCCAGCGCCGGAACCATCGAGTCGAAGGCCGACGCCGACTCCACCGGTGCGCTGATGATCAGGTCGGCCATTTCCCGTAGCGGTGACGCGTAGATATCGGTGAACAGCACGACCCGCGCATGTCGACTCTTCGCCGCATTGGCGACCCGCAGGGCCTGGGACTGATAGCGGCGATAGTCGAACACCAGCACCACGTCCTGACGCTGCACGTCGAACAGCCGGTCGGGCAATTGCGCGTTGTCTTCCAGGGCAAAACAGCCGGGCCGCAACAGGCGCAGATGGTTGAGCAAATAGTTGGCGAGGAAACTGCTGAAACGGCCGCCGAAGCAATGGACCTGATGGCGGGTGTCGAGCAGCCATTCAATCAGAATTCGTACATCTTCGGGTTGGGTCAGCGCTTGGGTGTCGACCAATGCCCGATGGCTGTTCGCCAGATAGTGGCCCCAGGGATCATCTTTCTTGAGATGGGCGCGGGGTTGCAGCAGGGTACTGGGGGAGCGCAAGCGGTCATCCATGTCGCTGAGCAAGGCTTCCTGAAAGTCGGCATAACCGCTGAAACCAAGCTTCTTTACCAGCCGCACAATGGTCGGATCGCTGACACCGGCATGTTCGGCCAGACGTGACATCGGGCCCAGCCCGTTACGCGGGTATTGATCCAGCAAGGCGCGTATGACTTTGCGTTCCGACGGCGTGAGTTCCAGGCCGGGATCGGTGATCAGGTCTCTGAGAGAGGGCATCCGGGCTCCTGCTGGATGGGTGTGTCGGTTTCGTTTCATAAATTGCTAAAACAGTATTTATGTAACGTGTGCTACATGTCTAGTGAATTTTTCCGAGGATTTTAAAAGTCCCAAAATGGGGCGAAAACCCCGTGCGCCGGGGGCTACGCGGATGTCGACTGACGTTGTAGGACATTGCCCATAGTGGTGTGAGATATCGACCTTGCTAAGGGATAAAATGGGCTCTGCGAGCCCAATGCCGTAGCAGCTGCCGAGCCTGCGAGGCTGCGTTCGGCCGCGTAGCGGTCGTAAATCCTGAGAGCACAGTGTGCCTGACGGACCGCTGTGCTTGATTTTACGACTGCTGCGCAGCCGAACGCAGCCTCGACAGCTGCTACGAGGAATGCGTTCAGAGTGCGCGCGTCTTGCGGCACAATGACCCGGTTATTTGCGGTGTCGTGCCGTTTTCCATCCCATCGACAGAGTGATCTTCCGTGCAGGCGACCCGCTTGACCCTGGTGTGCCACGCTCGAACCGTCGCACAAAAATTGGCGTGTTTTCCTACGAATGAGCCGTTGGAAATGGATTGGCATTCGGCGAGGGGTTCGCGTTGCCGTCAGTTCAAGGGCACACCCCGTTTGCTCTGTGGCCCGGAACTGCGGACCCGACAAACCGCTGAGCTGTTTGGCAACGATGTGGAGATTGTCGCGGCACTGGCAGATTGCGATTTCGGACGCTGGAAAGGCACGTCGATCGACGACCTGCAAACAGCCGAACCCGAGACGCTCCAGGCCTGGCTCAATGACCCGACCTCGGCCCCCCACGGTGGAGAATCGGTGGCACAACTCGGTGAGCGGGTGGTTGCGTGGTTGAACAGCCTTGAGGCGACGCCGGGGCATATCGTTGCCATCACCCATCCTTTTGTCATTCGCGCCGCATTGATGCAGGTGCTGCAGGGCGCGGCGTTCAACCAGATCGATGTCGAACCGTTGTCGGCCATCGAGTTGCGGTTCAACGGTCGCTGGCGGCTACGCTTGATGGGCACGGACCCTGAGGGAGCATGTTGATGAAAAAACTTCTGGTCATCGGTGTCGGCGCCGGCAACCCCGACTACATCACGATGCAGGCCGTGAAGGCGCTGAACCGCGTCGATGTGTTTTTCCTCATGGACAAGGGCCAGAGCAAAGACAAACTGATCGACCTGCGCCGCGAGATCTGTGAGCGCTACATCACCGATCACGACTACCGCTTCGTCGAAGCCCACAGCCCGGAGCGGGAACGCGGGGATGTGGACTACAAGACCAGTGTCGAAGATCTGAACCGCGCCAAGCAGCAGACCTTCGAACGACTGATCAATGAAGAAATGACTGACGACCAGTGCGGCGGTTTTCTGGTGTGGGGCGATCCCGCGTTGTACGACAGCACCATTCGGATTCTGCAGGCGATTCTGGCGTCAGGCCGGTGTGTATTCGAGTTCGAGGTGATCCCCGGGATCACCAGCGTGCAGGCATTGGCGGCGCAACATAAGGTGCCGCTGAATCGCATCGGTCGCTCGATTGAAATCACCACCGGACGGCGGTTGGCAGCGGGGCAGGTGAGTGATGCCGACAGCCTGGTGGTGATGCTGGATGCGCAAGATGCCTACCATCATGTGGCCGATCAGGAGACGGAGATTTACTGGGGGGCTTATTTGGGGACGCCGGATGAAATTTTGATTAGCGGCAAGCTCAAGGATGTCGCGGATGAGATTGAACGGGTGCGCAAGGCGGCGCGGCTGGAGCATGGGTGGATTATGGATACTTATCTGTTGCGCAAGTCTTGAGATAATGGGTGTCTGGGGTGACGCCTTCGCGGGCAAGCCCGCTCCCACAGGATTTGTGTGTTGAACACATTATCTGTGAACAACACAATCCCTGTGGGAGCGGGCTTGCCCGCGATGAGGCCCTCAAACACACTCAAAAAACCACCTTTACCTCGCGCCCAAACCGCTCCCGATACACCGACGGCGGCACACCGACCACACTGCGAAACGCCACCCGGAAACTCTCCACCGAACGATAACCGCAGCGCTGGGCAATCTGCTCGGTGTTCTGGCGAGTGCTCTCCAACAATTCGCGAGCACGGGCCAGGCGCTCATGTTGCAACCATGCCTTGGGCGGCAGGCCGCTGGCTTCGGTGAACCGCCGCAGGAACGTGCGTTCACTCATCGCCGCCTCGCTGGCAAGGTCGCGAACTTCCAGCGGTTCGTGCAGACGTTCCCGCGCCCATTGCATGACCCGCGACAGATCGCTGCGCGGCGTCGGGCTGACCGGTGACGGAATGAACTGCGCCTGGCCGCCGGTGCGTTGCGGTGACATCACCAACCGCCGCGCCACCGAGTTGGCCACTTGAGTGCCAAAATCCCGCGCGACCAGGTGCAGGCAGGCATCGATGCCGGCGGCGCTGCCGGCCGACGTGATCAATTGGCCCGAATCGACATAGAGCACGTCCGGGTCCACCTGTATGTCCGGAAAGCGTTCGGCCAGTTCAGCGGTGTAGCGCCAATGCGTCGTGGCGCCGTGACCGTCGAGCAAACCGGTGGCCGCCAGTACAAATACCCCGGAACAGATCGACAGCAATCGCGCGCCCCGGGCATGGGCCTGGCGCAGGGCGGCGAGCAAAGGTTCAGGCACCGCCGCGTTGCGGTCGCGCCAGCCGGGGATGATGATGGTCCGGGCCTCTTCAAGCAGTTCCATCCCGCCGTCGGCCAGCACCTGAATGCCGCCCATGGCGCGCATCGGCCCTTGGTCGACGGCGACGATACGATGCTCATACCAAGGGAAATCGAACTCCGGTCGCGCCAGACCGAAGATCTCCACGGCGATGCCGAATTCGAAAGTGCAGAGGCCGTCGTAGGCCAGAATCGCGACCAATCCAGGGGTGGGCTGCATTTGGCGGAAAATTCCCGGTGAGTGTCTTGTGCGCCACTGTAGCGGCAAGCGCGGGGCAGATAAAGTCTTCCCACACCCACCGAGACTTTGGAGTACAACCCATGCCCAGCCTGGTTCGCGAAATTCCCGCAGCCCCATCTGCCATTGCCCTGATGCATTTCAGCAACCGTCTGACCTTCGAGACCGATTGCTCCGACGTCTACGGCAGCCAACAGGCTGGCGAAGTGGATTTTGTCCTGGTGGATGTGCGCGGACCGTTGGCGTTCGAACGCGGACATGTGCCGGGCGCGATCAACATCCCGGGTCGACTGATCACGGCTGACGGCATGGCGGGTTATTCGAAATCCACGCTGTTCGTGGTCTATTGCGCAGGGCCCCACTGCAACGGCGCCAACAAGGCTGCGGTGAAGCTGGCGGCGCTGGGTTACCCGGTCAAGGAGATGATTGGCGGGGTGACGGGGTGGCTGGATGAGGGGTTTGAATTGAGTGTCGTGGTGCAACAGTCGGTCAGTACCGTGATCGGCTGCGAATGTTAATGTAGCCGATAAGATCGCAGGCTTCGCCAGCTCCTACATTGACCGAGTACACCGGTGAAATTACGGCTGTACGTCCCCTGTAGGAGCTGGCGAAGCCTGCGATCTTTTGATCTTCAAACCGCTGTCCGCGCCGTCCACCACTGGTCGAGCGTCACCTGCAACCAGTCAAACACGACTTGATAGGCCGCGCTGTCCTGTGGCCCCCGCGGCAACGGCGATTCCTCGGCAAAGTGCTCATTGAGGGTCGCCACCGATTCGGCATTCCACTCCGGGTGAAACTGCAACCCCACCCGCGTAGCCCCGACGCGATACATCTGCTGCTCACACACGTCACTGCTGGCCAGCAATTGCGCATCCGCCGGTAGATCGATCGCATCTTCGTGCCATTCCAGCACCTTCAGCCTCTGGCCATCCGCAAAGGTCACGGTCGACCAGCCAGTTTCGGGGCGAGCCATGCGCCGCACATTCCCACCCAGGCTCAGCGCCAGCAGCTGCGCGCCCAGACAAATCGCAAACACCGGCGCGTCCTGATCCAGACTACCCGACAGCCAATGACGCTCCGCTTCCAGCCACGTCGGCCCGGCGTTGGATTCATAAGGCCCGCCCAACAGGATCACCGGTGCTGCACTCACCGGCGGCAACTGGCCGAGGTCGGCGCGAAACACGTTTAGCGTAATGCCACGGGCCCGCGCCCATTCGGCAATGGCGCCAGGACCTTCGGCAGGATGATGCTGGATCAGGTTCAACGTGGGCATCACGCTTCTCTTTCGGGAATGGGTTGGCGGGGTCAATGTGCCGCAAAAAAAAGATCATCGCCAGTGCGACTATTCAATCGGATCACGCCCGAAATCTTGTAGGTTTTGTCTGAAGCAAAGGATTGTCCTACAGCCCTTGCACCACCTTGGCGCACGCTTCAAGTGCCTTGAATCCCTTGGCTGTTTTTCTATAAGTATTTGTCGCCTAAACACAATTTGCCCTCCTGCAGCCGCTCTAGACTGCCGGCCACTTCGGTCTTCACTAACCGAAAGTTGCCAACAGAAAGCTGCCAATAAAAGCCTCCGCACACAGGAGTTATAAATGAAGAAGCGAGTGATGTTCGGTGCCCTGGCACTGTCGATGTTGTCCCTGACCGCCGTGGCCGATGACGCCAAGCCGATTCGCCTCGGTATCGAAGCCGGCTACCCGCCATTCTCGATGAAAACCCCGGACGGCAAACTCACCGGTTTCGACGTGGACATCGGCGATGCGTTGTGTGAACAGATGAAAGTGAAGTGCACCTGGGTCGAGCAAGAGTTCGATGGTTTGATCCCGGCACTGAAGGTCAAGAAAATCGACGCGATCCTGTCGTCCATGACCATCACTGACGATCGCAAGAAGAACGTCGATTTCACCATCAAGTACTACCACACCCCGGCGCGCTTCGTGATGAAGGAAGGCACCGACGTCAAGGATCCGCTGACCGAGCTCAAAGGCAAGAAAGTCGGTGTGTTGCGCGCCAGCACCCACGACCGTTTCGCCACTGAAGTGCTAGTACCGGCGGGCATCAACCTGGTGCGTTACGGTTCCCAGCAGGAAGCCAACCTGGACATTGTCGCCGGTCGCCTCGACGCGATGCTGGCCGACTCGGTCAACCTGGACGACGGTTTCCTGAAAACCGACGCCGGTAAAGGCTTCGCCTTCGTCGGCCCGACCTATGAAGACGCCAAGTACTTCGGCGGCGGTGCCGGCATCGCCGTGCGCAAGGGCGATAAAGAGCTGGCGGACAAATTCAACACCGCCATCACTGAAATCCGCGCCAACGGCAAGTACAAGCAAGTGCAGGACAAGTACTTCAATTTTGACGTTTACGGCCATTAATACGCCGTAGAAAAAAGTGGCCACTGTTGACGCGGTGGCCACTTTTTTTATTACCCTGAGAAACACATTTCTCGTAGGAGCTGCCGCAGGCTGCGATCTTTTGATCTTGTTTAAAAAGCAGGATCAAAAGATCGCAG